>DASYTV010000318.1:0-6223 GCA_036001885.1 Actinomycetes bacterium | reverse complement strand
TCGCCGGTCGGCAGGCGGACGTCGTTGTCACGCAGGTGCGCGGCCACCCTTGTGGCCACCTCAGCATCGTCTGGATATCTCGCGTAGTAGGCCTGGTTCTTCTGCAAGGTCCGCTGGTAAGTGGCCCGGTAAATCTCGTCTACCGTGGCCGTCAGTGGCGGCAGACCACCTGTCACGAGGGCGTCCTGCAGGCCCTCCGGCGCGAGCGAGAGATAGCTCATCGTGCAGAACCCGCCGAAGCTCTGGCCGAGCGCCGTCCAGCGCGTTTCTCCGCCGGCCAAGCTGAGCCGCACCAGCTCAGCATCACGCACGATCGAGTCAGCACGAAAGTGCTCTAGGTATTCGGCTTGCGCCGACGGAGGACCGACCATGGCCAGGGTCTGCCGTGTCGCGGGAGTGCTGCGGCCGGTGCCACGCTGGTCGAGCAGGACGACTCGGTAGTCGTCGAGTGCCCTGTTCAGCCAGCCGGTGCGCCCGCCCGCGGGCCGGTCGGCCTTTCCACCCGGGCCGCCTTGCAGATAGACCAGCCAGGGCAGGTCGTCCGGCACCCGGCCACGCCGGTCGAGCTTCTCCGCACCAACCACTTCACGCGCGAACACCTCGATCTGTTCGCCGTCGGGCTGGGCGTGATCCAGCGGTACCTGGATGACGTGGTCGGTGAAGGCCAGGCCGGGCTGCCGGTACATGAACGTCATGGCGTAACGCTATGCCGCTACTCGGCCGACCTCGGCCACGCGCGCTCCCTCCGGTTGTTCGGGATCTCCTGACTGCCTTCGCCGGCCGGATCGGGTCCCGGCGTCGCTGTCTGCGAGTGAGGGGGCCGAGCGGGACTCTCATGGCGTGCCGCCCATGACGGGTGCTCGCGGCGCGCCCAGTCCAGTGAGACGAACCCGGTGCGCAGCCCGAGTCGAGCCTCGGGATCACGCAACGCGAAGACGATGTGCCCGGCCGTCATGACGACGATCGCGGCGGCAAGCCAGTCGTGGACGAATGTCGCGCCTTGCCGATACCGCAGCGGCCATGGATTCGGCCAGCCGAGAACGACTCCGGTCCCCACCATCACGAGGATGGCCCCACCGACGAAGGCGGCGTTCACCTTCTGCCCTGGGTTGAACTTGCCGATGGGGACTCGTCCTTGGCGGCGGTCCTTGCGCCGAAACCACTCCCAATCGGCGGCGTCGAACCTGTTGAGCAGCCGAAGGTCGGTACGGAAGGCGCCGGAGAGCAGCCCGGCAAGTACCGGCACCGGCAAGGCAAGCCCGGCATAAAGGTGGATCGTCGCGATCAAGTGCCGGCGACCGACCGCGACCGCGAACGGGCCGAAGTAGAGCATCGCTGCCGTCAGCAGACAGACCCCCATGAGGAGCGCAACCGCGCGGTGAACCCATCGCTGTGCTCGCGTGAAACGCTGCACCGCATTACGTGGGCTCATCGTCGCGCCCATTGGAACGGCCGATCCAGGCGTCGATGTCATAGCCGAGGCGCTCCCAGTAGCCCGGTACGACCTCGGGCACGACCTCGATGCCGTCGAGCCATTTCAGCGACTTGTAGCCGTACATCGGCGCGACATAGAGGCGGACCGGTCCGCCATGGGCGCGGGTGACCGGCTTGCCGTACATCTGCAACGCCACCAGCACGTCAGGGCGCCGCGCCTGGTCCAGCGTTAGCGATTCGGTGTACGTGCCATCGAAGGACCTGAGCAACAGAGCGTGGGCGGTCGGTCGTACCTTTGCCGCATCGAGAAGAGTCGACAACCGCACGCCGGACCACGGCACATCCTCGACGCGCCACCCGGTCACACATTGGAAGTCCTTGGTCAGCTGCGTCTGCGGTAGCGCCCGCAAGGCGGCGAGGGTATAGGTGACCGGGCGCTCGACCAGGCCACCGACTGTCAGGCGGTAGGCCTCCTCCGACCGGTGAGGCTGATCACCGGTGACCGAGTAATACCGGAACTGCCCGCCGGTCGGCAGCAAACTGGTCAACCCGGTGGGATCGTTCTGGGTGAGCGGCGCGAGGGCTGAGTTGACCGCCGACTGGATCCGGCCACCGAAGACCACGCCGGCTGCCCCGGCGACGATCATGCCAAGGACCACCCGTCGGCCGACGGGAGCACCTTCTCCATCCACAGCACCAATGAGAACACCGACTCCGACCAGAAGCACCTGATCAGGCCGTTCTTCGTCAGTTGGTAAGGACTCGGAGACTGAGCCGATCAACGTGTACCGCCGGCCGGCGAAGTCCTCGTACGGCGCGGATCGAGGTGCGGTGGTCGGTCGCGGTGAGTACGGTCGGAGCATGACGCTCCGCCTGACCGGCGCCGACGAAGCTGACGCGCTGCTGTCTAAGGACCCGTTCGCCCTGCTTGTCGGCATGTTGCTCGACCAGCAGATGCCGATGGAGCGCGCGTTCGAGGGTCCGTACAAGCTGACCCAGCGGCTCGGTGGTGACGGCCTCGACGTTCGGCAGATCGCTGAGGCGGATCCGGAGAAGTTCGCCGCGCTGTGCGCACAGCCGCCGGCGGTTCACCGCTTCCCTGGCGCGATGGCGGCAAGGATCCAGGCGGTCGCCCAACATATCGTCGATACCTACGACGGTGACACCGCCGCATTGTGGACTACCGCCGACTCCGGTTCTGAGCTACTCCGCAGATTGAGTGCTCTGCCCGGCTTCGGAGACCAGAAGGCACGGATCTTCCTCGCCCTGCTGGGCAAGCAGCTGGCGGTCACGCCCGAGGGCTGGCGGGAGGCAGCCGGTGCCTACGGCGAGGAGGGCGTCCACCGATCGGTTGCCGACGTTGTCGACGCTCGCAGCCTGGCCCAGGTCAGGGAGCACAAGCAGCAGGTCAAGCAAGAGGCGAAGCAGGCAAAGGAGACCGCAGGCAGCAAGTCGCCACGGGTGCGGTGACGTAAGCGCCACAGGGGCGTACTCTCTGTGGTCAAGCGGCTACGGAAAGCGGAGGGATCGGGGCATGACGCTTCCGTTGCAGGCGGGTCGGGTCGAAGCAGACCGCCAGCAGGTCGGAGATGCCCTGCTCGACGCACCGCTCGCGATCGCGATCCACGGCACTGATCTGCGATATCGCTACGTCAACAACGCCTTCGCGGCGCTCAACGACCAGCCTGTCGCTGCCCACACCGGCCGGCTGCCAAGCGAGATCTTGAGCCGCAAGTCGGGGGAGGCCGTCGAGCGTGTCGTCCAGCGGGTCCTGTCGACGGGGAGGGCTGAGACCGACGACGACTTTCTCGCTCATCGGCGGATAGCGGACCGCGATCTCCGGGCAACGTGGTACCCAATCATCGATGCCGACGGCGAGATCACCGGGGTCGGTACCTGCATCGAGGACATCACCCGCCAACGGCTGGCAGAGCACAGGCGGCGGCGCAGCGAGGAGCGCACCCGGTTCATCCAGGCGACGACCGAACGACTCGCTCTGGCGATGTCCTTCGACCAAGTAGTGAAGGTCATGGACGACGTGGCCAGCGTCGCGCTGAACGCCGACTACTCGGGCGTCGCTTTGCTCGAGAACGGCTGGATGACCTTCCCACGGCCGCTCGGCATGGAAGGGCCAGGCTGGCACGAGGTACCGATGGAGCGGCCCACGTTGGTCACCTCGGTCATGAGTGAGGGCAGACCATGGTTCGTCGAGAGCCCCGAGGAGCTCCGCAAACGTCTGCCCTCGGCGAACACTGAGCGCTTCCTGGCAGAGACCGAGGAGCGTGCCTGGGTCGGCCTACCGCTGGTGACCTCATCGCGTCAGATCGGCGTCCTCCGCTTCGCGTTCCGTACCCCTCGGTCCTTCGGTGACGAGGATCGCGCCTTCCTTGAGTCGCTCGCCGCGCAATGCACGATCGCGGCCGAGCGCGTGCAGATGTTTACCGACGAGCATCGCAAGGCCGTTCTGCTCCAGCGCAGCATGCTCCCGATGACGCTTCCGATGATCCCCGGCCTTCTTGTAGCGCAGCGCTACCTGCCTCTCGGCGGCCAAGACGAGACCGGAGGCGACTGGTACGACGGATTCCTGCTCGAAGACGGCCGGGTGGCGTTCTCGGTCGGCGATGTCATGGGCAAAGGAGTCGAAGCCGCTGCCGGGATGGGCCGGCTGCGCTCTGCCGTGCGAGCGGCGGCGTTCGCCGATCCAGATCCGGCGGCCGTGCTCACCGTTCTGGATCGGCTCTTCACCTGCACCGAAACCGACGACTCGCTCACCACGCTGGTCTACGGGGTGGTGACTCCACGGACCGGCGACCTGGTCCTTGGCGACGCCGGTCACCTGCCTGCCCTGCTCATCCCGGCCGAGGGCGAGCCGCGGTTGATCGACGCCGGCCCCGGATCTACTCCACTCGGCGTCGCGGAAGTCAGGGAGACGATGCATCTGCGCCTCAACGTCGGCGACACGCTGCTGCTGCACTCGGACGGTCTGGTCGAGCATCGCAGCCGTGGCTTCGACGAGGGTCAGGCAGAGCTGGCCCAGCTCGTCAGGGACCTGCCAAGGATTCCGCTCGGTTCGTTCTGTGATCTTGTCGTGCATGCCATGACGGCTGGAGTACGGACCGAAGACGATGTGACCTTGCTCGCAATTCACCGCGAGATGTAGCAGCCGTAGTCGACCCACCGCGAGAGGCGATCACGCTACTCACAACACGTCACCGGCTGTGGGCCTGAAGTGGGCCAACGGCAACCTTTCGGTCCGATAAGCGTTTGAGTCGTGCGGGCGAGCGTGCCGCAGGCGGTATTTCGGAATACCCTGACGTGGCACAATGCAGTGTCCCCAAGCGGCGTTCCGAGTGATCGTCCGCATGTGGTGAACATCCCCCTTGTTCGCCTTGTGGCTCTGGTTTCTGGCCTAGAGGTGGACTTGCTCGCGCCGTGGATCGACCATCTAGCCAAGAGGACAGGTAGTGCCGGCCAGGACATCGCTGACCAACTCAACCGTGGCGTGCGGCGCCACGACGCTGCGGCGGCCGGCTCGCCGGGCCGATATCTCGGGGAGGGCGCAGCAGCGGGCACGACTCGATCGACTCGGAGGGTCGCAGTGCTCCCAGCCCCGCGCAACCGCTTCGAGGGAGACGGTATGACCACCAAGGTCCGTGCCACCGACTCGACGAATGCGGCGCAACCACGGCGTGGTCGCAAAGCTGCCAGCGCGGCAACAGCGACCAAGAAGGTCGCGACGGCCAGCACAAGCGCCAAGAGGGCTGCATCGAGCGGCGGCGGAAACACGAAGACCAGCCCGGCGAAGACAGTGACGGCCAAGGCGCGCACTGCCAAGGCGGCGGCCGGAGCCGGCGCAGCCAAGACCAGCGCTACCAAGGCTCGCACACCCGGGGCTGGCGGCAAGACCAGCCCTGCCAGGCCGAGCACCGCCAAGGCCGCCAGTCCCAGGGCTAGCACTGCCAAGGCCGGCAGTCCCAGGGCTAGCACCGCCAAGGCCGGCGCCACGAGGACGTCGGCGCCTGCGACGGCTGCCAGATCGAGTGGCGGCAAGACAAGTGCCGCCAAGTCGGCACCTAAGGCCGCGAAGACCTCCGCAACGAAGCGGACCACCCCCAAGACGACGAGCAATGCAAAGGGCGCCGTGAAGAACACCGCACCTGCGAAGAAGACCACCGCCAAAGCGCCCGCGCGGTCCACGAAGGCGGCGCCAGCGAAGAAGACCGCGACAAAGTCGGCGTCATCGGCGAAGGCCGACTCGACGGCTACGCCGAGAACCAGAGGCAAGAAGGCGACCTCCGCGCCTAAGCCGGCCCGGGGGCCGGCCGCAACCAACTCCACCAGCAAAGCGCGGTCCCAGCAGGCAACGGCAGCGGCCAAGACGGCGGGCAAGGTGGCGACGGTCCCGGCCCAGAAGTCGCGGGTCGAGGCGCCTGAAGTGACAGCGCAGGACATCCAGCCAGAGACCGACCTCGCAGCGAGCCTGATAGAGGCGGCGGCGATGAGCAAGGCGACGCCGATAGCGGACGATGTCGAGCTCACCGACGAGATGGCCGCCGCCCTAGAGCTGGACGAAGAGCTGGCCGAGGTCGAAGAGGAGGCCGAAGGCTTCGTCCTGTCCGACGAGGACGACGCCGACGAACCGGCCGCTCAGGTCGCACAGGCGGGCGCGACCGCCGATCCGGTGAAGGACTACCTCAAGCAGATCGGCAAGGTCCCGCTGCTCAATGCCGAGCAGGAGGTCGAGCTCGCGAAGCGCATCGAGGCGGGCCTGTTCGCCGAGGACAAGCTC
>DASYTV010000317.1:0-8413 GCA_036001885.1 Actinomycetes bacterium | reverse complement strand
GTCGTGGATGACGGCTCGACGGACGGCACAGCGCGGACCGCTCGAGAGGCAGGCGCCCTGGTCGTCGTCCACACCAACAACCGGGGCAAGGGGGCCGCGATGACGACCGGTGCCGGTGTTGTCGCGGGATTGGACGCGCGGGACGGCCTGAGCACACCGCGCCATCTGCTCTTCCTTGACGCGGATCTGGAGGAGACGGCGAAGGAGGGTGCGGCCCTGGTCGGGCCCGTACGGGCCGGCGCCGCAGACATGACCATCGGCGTGCTGCCGCCACAGAAGCGTCAGGGCGGCGGTTTCGGCTTCGTCGTGCGACTGTCAAGGAACGGCGTGCGGCGACTGACCGGCTTCGACGCGACACAGCCGTTGTCCGGGCAGCGTTGCCTTACCCGCGCCGCGTTCACCGCGGCCCAGCCTCTAGCGCACGGTTGGGGAGTGGAGACGGCGATGCTCGTCGACCTGCTCCGCCTGGGGCTGCGAGTCCAAGAGGTCGAGGTGGACCTGCACCACCGGGTGACCGGCCGCGACCTGCGCGCTCAGATCCACAGGCTGCGGCAGTACACCGACGTCGCCGCCGCACTTGCCGTACGCCGGGTGGCGCCGGCTCACCGCCGCAGCGTCCGGTGAGCGGCGGAGCCGCCAGGCGGGTCGATCCGCAGTGAGAACCGAACCGACAGTGCCGACCGTCGCTGCGGCTCCGGTTGTCACGCCGGGACGGCTGGCCTCGGGTGCGATCGCGGTGAGCATCTCACTTGTCATCGTCACCGGGCTGCTTGGGCCGAGCGCAGCGCAGCCACCGCTGCCCGGGCACTTCCCACTGCCATGGCAGCTCGGGCTCGAGCCGTCGCCATGGTTGGTAACAGTGCTGCTTGTCGCGGCGATCGGGTTCGGTGCGGCCGGCCTGGTTATGGGCCTGCGCGCCATCGCCGCCGGCTGGCGGCTTGCTCAGCGGACGGCGGTGGTGGCCGGTGCAGTGGCAACCGTCGCGATGGTGGTCATCCCTCCGATGGGCTCGGCCGACGTGCTGGTGTACGCGGCGTACGGCAGGATCGCCTCGCTCGGAGACGACCCGTATACGACGACTGCCACCGACCTCGCGGCGGCCGGCGATCCAATCGGCCGCGCGGTCGAGCGGCCCTGGCAGGACACCCCCTCCATCTACGGACCTGTCGCAACCGGCGAGCAGTGGCTCGCCTCTCGCCTCGGCGGGACCTCGATGCAGGCAACGGTCTGGTGGCTGGCGGCCTTCACCGCGATCGCCTTCGTGGTAACGGGTCTGCTTCTCCTGCGGCTGGCCGACAGCACGGCGCGGGCGCGGTCGCGGGTCCTGCTGCTGTGGTGGCTCAATCCCTTGCTCTTGTACGAGGTCGTCAACGGCGCGCATCTCGACGGCATCGGCATCGCCTTCGCCGTGGCCGCGCTCGCCCTAGTACGCCGTTCGCCTCTCAGTGCCGGGGTCTTGGCCGGAGCAGCCGTCGCGGTGAAGCTCTCCTTCGGTCTCTATGTGCTCGCGCTGGCGTGGGCGCTGCGCCGGTCCGCCCGCAGTCTCGTGCTGCTGGCCGCCGGAGCGCTCGCGGTATTCGTCGCGGCCTACCTGACGGTCGGTCTGCACGCGCTGGACCAGGCCCGGTCGGCCTCTCGGCTCGTGTCATTCGCGATGCCGTCCCGGCTGCTGGTCGGACCGCTCGAGGCGCTGCTGCCGGACCATGTTGCCCGAGACGTCATCGCCGCGCTGAGCTGGATCGCGTTCGGGGCGCTCGCGCTTTGGCTGCTGAGCCGCGCTCCGTTCGGCGGGCCGATCGAGTCATCACGCGCGGAAGTCGATCCGGTGCGCCAGCCCGACCCCACGCACGAGGCGATCCGTACCGCCGCGGCCCTCACGCTGGCGTGGTCGTTGACCGCGACCTACAGCCTGCCCTGGTACGACGTGGCCGCTTGGGCGCCGATCGCGTTGCTTGCCGCGACGCCATACGACTGGCTGCTCATCGCGCGGACCTCCGTGCTCTCGGTTGCGTACGTCCCCGGCAGAGTCGTGGACTTGCCGGCTGGGTTGGATGAGCTCACGCGCAATCTGCGAGGGACTGTCGGTCCGCTCGCAGGAATCGTTCTGCTCGTGTTCGCGGTCATCTTGGTACGCGCGCGGCCTGAGCCCGCTCAGGCACCTCGGACGGTGAACTGATCAGGGGCGCGCATGATGCCACGACCAGGGGAGTCGCGACCGTAAGGCAGACTGCGGCGACCTGGATTCCCGAGTCGTTGATGAGCACGCCGAGAACTGCGGTTGTCAACATCGCGACCAGCCCCGCCCGGAACACGGGCACTCGCTCGAAGGCTTGCTGCAGCATTGGCATCCGCTGCGGGTGGGCGAGCAGGTATCCAACGAGCGCCAGCAGGAGCGGTATCACTATGCCTTCTGGACCGCGTGTGAACGATCGAACCATCGCGTCAAGCTTGCGTTCGACGACTGGGCCGGCGTCTCCGTCGATGATCTGCTGGACGAAACGGCCCATGTGAGAGCGGTTGCTCGCGCCTCGCAGCCAGTCGAGCACCGTGATCGTCACGACGGCGGCGGCAGCGGCGCCCGCAAGCACCGCCAGCCGGCGTACCGATAGCTGCTTGCCGGCGACCGCGAGACCGAGCAGCGCGAAACCGGGCACCATCGCGAGGACTCCGCCGAAATCCGCTCCCCAGGATGGCCAGCCGTCGGCAAGCACCGCGACAGTCGCGATCACACCGACGGTGGCGATGGCCGCCCGCCGGCGACCGCGGTCCAAGGCGTAGGCGGCGAGTGCGAGGGCGGTGAACTGTGCGGCCATCGCCAAGACGGCGAACGCGACGTTGCCGAAGCCGTGGAACCTGCCTGCGATCAGCGTGGATAGGCCGTAGAGGCTGGAGAGCTGTAGCCGGGACCCACCGATGGTCACGTCGGCGACTAGGACGAAGATCGTCACGGCGGCCACGAACGCTGCCGAACCGAGCAGATGCCAGCGACGCCACGGCCCGAGGAGCGCCAGCGCGGCGAGGACTATCGCGCCGATGAGGACCGCGGCCCCGAGCACTGGCGCCGGATGGACCGCTCGCCACCACGGCACGAGGTTCGCGAGGAAGGACGCCGCGGGTGCACTCGCCACGAACAGCGCCCCTGCCCGCAACACCTGCGGGAGGCGGTTGGCTCGCAGCCGGGGGGCGCGGTGCTCGCGGCTGCGCCGCAGCAGCCATGCGACAACGGCGTAAAGCAGTATCTGCCCGAGTTCGAGCAGGACGAAGAAGATGCCGGCATAATCGCGGATCGTCTGAGCTGCCACATCCTGTTGGGCCAACCGCGCCCAGGCCACGTCCTGGTCGGTGGGCCGCCCGCCTGTTTGACTCATGACCGAGCCGACGGCGTCGTCGGGGACCTCGATTCCGGCCGTGGCGAGGACCGTCGCCGTAAGGTCGGTGAGCTGGACAAGACCTGGATGCCTGGTGGAGTCGGCCGTGAGCCAACCGCCGCGAAACCGTGGGCCGGTCGCGATAACCGCGCCGAGGTGGGGCGTGGAGTCGCGGTCCGCGATCCCGGCGACGATGAACGTTGCGCCGTCAGGAGCGGCGCCGGCGAGTTGGCCAACCACGCGATCGGCTCTGCCGAGGAATGCGGCGCGGCGACCAGGGTCATCCGGAACTGCGCCCGCGTCGATGAGCGTGACCGGGCAGCCGGTGAGGGCGGCAGGGTTCACCTCTGCCGTCGACCCGATATAGCGGCTCACTCGGCCCGTCTCGTCGGCGGCCGCCATGGCTGCGCCCGGTCCCGCCGCCGTGAGGCAGCCGCCTCGGCGAGTCACCTCAGTCGCAAGGAGCCCGAAGCGTGGGTCGTAGGAGAAGTCGTCGTTCGCGTCCACGATCCGCTCGAACCCTGGGATCCGGGCCGTGCCGTCAGCCTCCAGTCGCGGTGCCGGCATCGCCGTACACCCATTCGCGTGAGGGGCAGTTGCCCTGCTGCCGGCACCGAGCGTGAGCCATCCGTCGATCGGGCAGGCGCGCGGATGGGGAGTCCTGACAGACATCGCAGCAGCCGAGCCTCGCTCGAGCAGGCTCCACAACGCTGGGGTCCCGCTTCGGGTGACGTCGCTCCACCGCAGCCCCGGCATTCCGATCACGATGACCGGACCGCTGTCGCTCTGAGCGGCCGCGGGCTGAGCTACCGACAAATCGGCCGACGTGCGAGAGGGCGCCTCGCCGGGCAGGGACGCCGCTTGGCCTGGCTCTGTCCACCACAGGAATGCGGCGCCGGCGAGGGCCACAGCGATGGCCAGTACGGCGATGATCCGCCATACCGCTCGCTGTGCCAGCCCGCCGATCATGGACGCCTCCCTGTCATCTTCGCGTTTGGGGAACTGAGCCAAGGCTATGGGTCGTACGCATAGTGATCTGTCACCGTCACTTTCGTGACCGGCTCGAGTTCGCCGAGAGGCTGGTGAGTGACCTCCTGCGTCAGTGCCCGTACTACCGACGGGAGACAATGCCCCTCGTGTTCCGCTCGTCTCTGACCGTGATCCGCCGAGAGCCCTTGGCGTGCTTGCTCGGGCTCGCGGCGTTCCTCGCGATCGGCGGGCGAGTGGGCTGGGATCACCTGCATCGCGAACCTGGCCTGTGGATGATCGACCTCCAGGTCTACCGGGAGGCCGGGGTTTCTCTGTTGCGCGGCCGCGAGCTGTACGACTGGCTGACGCCGACGCCCCAGCTGCTGCCCTTCACCTATCCGCCGTTCGCGGCTTTGCTGGCCATCCCGCTCGCGTGGCTCCCGTTCGAGGCCGTTGGCTGGCTGTGGACGGCCGTGCAGATGATCGTGCTGATCTGGATCGTGGCTGTCGCCTACCGCCCGTTTCTTACCCGTTTCGGTCCGCACGCTCCGATCGTGCTCGGCGGCATCGCCGGTCTGCTGCTGTGGATGTCTCCGCTGAGCGACGGGATCAGGTTCGGGCAGGTCGGCATCATGATCGTCGGCCTGTGTGCAGCGGACTATCTCACCAGACGCCCGCGCTGGCCACGGGGGTTGCTCATCGGGGTGGCCACCGCGATCAAGCTGACCCCGGGCGTCTTCATCATCCATTTCTGGCTTTCCGGCCGCCGACGCGAAGCAGTGACAGCGGCCGTGACGGCCCTCGCCGTAACGCTCGGCTCCTTCCTTGTCCTGCCGGCCGCGTCCGCGACCTACTGGCTCAGCGCGATATTCGACAGCGACCGGGTTGGGAACAACGCGGGAACCTCGAACCAGTCCATTCGCGGCATCCTGCTTCGCTTCCACATCCACACCGGACTCGTCTGGCTGCCGCTGGTTGCGCTCGTCGCCTGGTTCGGCTTTCGCGCCGCCGTACGAGCGACCAAGGCCGGCGATGATCTCGCCGCC
Organism: Actinomycetes bacterium; assembly: GCA_036001885.1. Classification (GTDB taxonomy): domain Bacteria; phylum Actinomycetota; class Actinomycetes; order JAKEEW01; family JAKEEW01; genus DASYTV01. The sequence continues at coordinate 3,030 of DASYTV010000317.1, read as the reverse complement.
TGCGCGATCGTGGGCCTGCTCTCCGTGGTGCTCGCGCCGGTCGCATGGATTCACCATCTCGCGTGGATGGTTCTCGTCCTCGCGGTCGTCTTGCGCGACGGGCGAAGCCCCGGCCGCGTGGCCCTGGCAGCAGGTATCTGGTACTTCTTCTTCGTGGACCTGCCGTGGCGCGGCTGGGCGATGACGGTGCGGACCTACGAGCCGCATATTCCGATCTTCATCGCCCGGTTGGTTCAGGGCTCCTTCGGGCTGGCGGCGATCGCGCTCATCGCGCTGCTGGTCCACTATGCCGAGCGTGATCGTAAGCCGGCGGTCCCAGAGCCGGGTCCGAGATCGCCGACCCCTATTCCACGCCAAGCCGAGCCTGGACCCGCCACCGAGCCCGCCCGTTCCGCCGCCGAGCCCGACCCGTCCCGCTCCACGATCGAGTCCGTTAGACCGTGATCACGAGCTTGGTCGGGCGGCGCAGGCCTCCCTCTTTCCGGCCAGCACTGGGGACCGTGGACGCGGTCAAGATCGGGTAGCCACATCGGGTGGGCGGCGAGGAGCCGCCGCTAGAGCGGTCCAGGCAGCTGGAGGCCGGTGGCCTCGAGGGCAGTGAGAGCGGCGAGAAAGGCGAAGAGGATCCCGGCCACTCGCTGGACCAAATCCAGCGGTACCCACTTGAGCAGAGTCCGCCCGGCGACGACTGCGAGCGCGGCGATGGTCGCAAGCGCAAGCCAGGCGCCGAGGAAGACCGACAGTGGCTGCCCGTGCCTCACTACGAGCCCGGCGGTCAGTAGCTGCGAGAGGTCTCCCCATTCCGCGGCGAACAGGACGAGGAAGCTCGTCACAGCCACTTGAACGCCGTCCGCATGGGCGCGACGGGCGACCTCCTTCTCGTACTCCTCTTCCTCCTCGGCCTCCTCCTCCGCGGCGCGACCGGCACCGCGAAGCAGGATGTACGAGCCGATGGCGAACAGCACCGCCGTTACGCCCAGCAAGGGCTGCCGCGGAAGCAGCGTCAACAGGCCACCGGCGGCCACGGCCACGAGGCACTGGACGAAGAAAGCGGCGACGACGCCGACCCACACCGGCAGTGGGCGGAAGCGGGTCGCCAGCACGAGGGTCGCCACCATTGTTTTGTCGGGCAGCTCGGCCGGCAAGATCACGATGAACGTGCTGAGCAGGACGGCTATATCCATCGCCGTCGAGCCCTGTGCCGTTGATAGAGAGGCGGCTGGGCACACGGCCGCCGGGGCGGCGTTGCGCCTTCCCCGGCGATCGTGCCGTGCGGGGCCCGCATGGCCCAGCGCTTGGAGAGAGATCGCGTGCGCGACGTCACAGGGTCAGGCCTGCCTCGTGCGCAGCGGCATTGGCGGCGGCCAGGACGGCCTTGACCGGTCGCCCCAGGGCGGCGGCCGCGGCCGCGACATCGTCGTATTCCGGCTGTGCGTTGACGACCTTGCCGCCAAGCGTGGCGATCTTGATCCGGATCTGGTGTCCGTGGACCTTGACGGTTCGCGCTTCGCGTACCAGAGCACGCTTTGCCACGGGGTGCTCGCGCAGCCCGATGGTCGAGGTCTCGGTAAAGACCACTGTGCGGACTGCGTCGGCTGCGGGTGCGTCGACGAGGACCGACAGGGTGTGCGCCGGGCGGCCCTTCTTCATCACGATCGGTGTGAGCCACGCGTCTGACGCACCGGCATCGAGCAGCCGGGCGAGCACCGGCGGCCAGAGTCTGGGATCGAGGTCGTCGATGTTCGCCTCGATAAGCACTGCGCCGGTCGGGTCCGGGGGCTGCGACGCGGCAGCGGGGAGTGGTTCACCGACAACGATTCGAAGCAGGTTGGGGAGCTCGTCGAGGTCACGACTGCCGGCGCCATGTCCCGTCGCGGTGATCCGCATCATGGGCAGCGTCCCCCAGCTCGTCACCGTGGCCGCGAGCAGCGCGGCTCCGGTCGGCGTGCACATTTCGTAAGGGAGATCACCCGAGTAGGTCGGGGCACCGGCGTGCCGGAGCAGGGAGACCACGGCAGGACTTGGGACAGGGATCAGTCCATGGTCCGTGCGGGTCATCCCATGGCCGACAGCGACAGGCGAGCCGACAGCATCGATGATGCCGAGCTGATGGAGTGCGGCGCACGAGCCGACGATGTCGGCGATCGCGTCCAATCCACCCACCTCGTGGAAGTGCACTTGGTCCGCTGTAGTCCGGTGGGCATCGGCCTCGGCGGCCGCAAGGCGCGCGAAGACGTCGAGTGCACGCGTCTTGACCGTGTCGTCGAGCGCGGACGCCTCGAGCTGGTTCCGAACGTTTGCCCAGGTCCGGACGACTGTGGTCCGCGGGGCCTTGACGTCCGCCTTGGTAGCGGCCAGTCCGTGCCTGGTGACCTGCTCGGTCGCCACCAACGTGGGCTCGACGCCGACCGCGTCGATCGCTTGCTGGACCGCGTCGAGCGGAGCTCCCGCATCGAGCAGCGCGCCGAGGATCATGTCGCCGCTCGCGCCAGCGAAACAGTGGAACCACGCGATGCTCACGGGGTCATGCTCCCAGGTCGGTGGCGGCGCCGGCCGTGTGGTCGGCCGGCGCGTCTGGTGTCTGCGCTCTCCTGGCGACTCGTGCTGCGAAAACACCGGCACCGAAGCCGTTGTCGATATTGGTCACGACCACCCCTGGCGCACACGAGTTGAGCATCGCGAGCAGGGCTGCCAGTCCGCCGTATGAGGTGCCGTAACCGACGCTGGTGGGCACCGCGACGAGCGGTACCCCAGTCAGTCCGCCGACCACGCTGGGCAGCGCGCCTTCCATCCCGGCGACCACGATCAGGCAGTCGGCGGCATCGATCGCGTCCGCCACGGCGAGCAACCGGTGGATTCCCGCGACGCCCACATCATCGATCCGGGTGACTCCCGCGCCGAAGGCCCGAGTCACGAAGGCAGCCTCCGCGGCGACCGCCGCGTCGCTGGTACCCGCGGCGATCACACAAACCGTGCCGACTGGGTCGGGCAGTGGGCCGATTGCTGCGGCGCGGGCAACGTGGTCGATCG
>DASYTV010000316.1:0-7775 GCA_036001885.1 Actinomycetes bacterium | reverse complement strand
ATCACGGATCCGTCCCTCGTTCGCCCAGCCCCACTCTCGGCGGGCAATTTCGGCATCCAGGGGGAGGAGGGGCGGCGGGTCGTGCACGTCCTGTCCTTCCTCGCGCATCGGCCGGAGGACCACTGTTGGGCACACCCCATCGACGGCGTCGTCGCCTATGTCGATCTCATCGAGCGGCGCGTCATCGAGCTGATCGACCACGAGGTGATGCCGGTCCCCAGCGAGGAAGCCAACATCGACGACCCCGCATACGTGGGCCCCACCCGAACGACCCTGAAACCTATCGAGATCATCCAGCCAGATGGCCCCAGCTTCACCGTCGACGGGGACGTGGTGTCCTGGGAGAACTGGACCTTCAGGGTCGGCTTCGACCCGCGCGAGGGCCTGGTACTCCACCAGATCTCCACCCGAGACGGCGAGCGGGATCGTCCAGTGATCTACCGCGCGTCGGTCGCCGAAATGGTCGTCCCGTACGCCGATCCGAGCCCGGTGCGGTTCTGGCAGAGCTACTTCGATTCCGGTGAATACCTGCTCGGCGTTCAAGTCAACTCGCTCGAGCACGGTTGCGACTGCCTCGGCGAGATCCGCTATTTCGACGCCACCCTTGCCGACAGCGACGGGCAGCCCTACGTGGTACCCAACGCCATTTGCCTCCATGAAGAGGACTACGGCGTCGTGTGGAAGCACACCGACATCTTCACCGAGTCCAAGGAGACCCGCCGCCAGCGGCGCCTGGTGATCTCCTTCTTCGTCACCGTCGGGGTGTACGACTACGGCTTCTACTGGTACCTGTACCTCGACGGCACCATCCAGCTAGAGGTCAAGGCGACCGGGGTGGTCTTCACCTCGGCTTATGTGCCCGGCAGTCCGTACGCGAACGAGATCGCCCCCGGCCTCGGCGCGCCGTACCACCAGCACCTCTACTGCGCGCGGCTGGACATGATGGTCGACGGCTTGGTCAATGCGGTTGACGAGCTTGACGCGCAGGCGGTACCTGTTGGTCCGGGCAACCCGCACGGCAACGCGTTCAGCCGCAGCGCGCTGCGGCTGCGTTCCGAGGAAGAGGCGGCGCGGGTGGCGAACCCGTCGCTGGCGCGAACCTGGCGGATTGTGAACCCGGGCAGCACCAATCGCCTTGGCCAACCCGTCGCCTACGAGCTGCGTCCCGAGGCGCAACCGCTCCTGCTGACCGACCCGGATTCGGCCACGGCCAAGCGAGCCGCCTTTGCCACCCGGCACCTGTGGGTGACCCGCTACGACCCCGCCGAACGCTATCCGGCCGGCGATCTGATCAACCAGCATCCGGGCGGCGCCGGCCTGCCGCAGTTCGCGGCGAACAACCGGCCGCTCGACGGTGAGGACATCGTGCTCTGGCACACCTTCGGCGCGGCTCACTTCCCTCGCCCCGAGGACTGGCCGGTTATGCCGGTCGAATACTGCGGGTTCACCCTCAAGCCCGTCGGCTTCTTCGACCGCAATCCGACCCTCGACCTGCCCAAGGCCGCGAGCGCGCACTGCGAGAGCGGAGCCACGCACCACTAGCCACATCGGGCGATTGAGCACCGTCCCAGTCCTTGACTGAGCAGATTGACGACTCGACTCACGAGAGCCGAGAAGAATCCGTATGCTGACTGAGCGCGGCGGGGCAACGGGCGCGACAGGACGAGGGGCATCTACTCCTATCGAGGTGTCGAGGCGCGATCGTGAGCCAGGGGGTGCTCGTCATCGCAGCGAGTGGTGCGAGTCGTGACACCACTGGAGCGGCGTTGATAGAGATCACATCGATACGCGCACCGACACTCGCACCCACGATGAGAGGTGTCGGATGACGGCTGAGGTCCCCCCCGAGGCCGTCGAGGCTGCCTGCCGCGCGGTTTGGGACGACCCCGCCGCCGTTTCCCGGCTCGGCGAGCAGGTGTGGCCATACCTCAACGCAGCCGCGCCGTACATCGCGGCGGCCGCAGCGTTACGGATCGCGCAGCGGATCAAGTGGCAGGCCGAAGCGTTGGAGGCGGTCGGTGAACCCGAGCGGTCGCGGTTCTATCGGCATGCTGCCGAGATCGCCGAACAGGCCGCGCTCGAGTATGTGCCGCTGAGCTGAGTGACAAACCCGAGAAGTTCTCCCATATGGCTTGCTCGGGCTGGCTGAGACGGCCAAACTGTGCGCGTACATCCGCGTGCGGACCGTCACACCGCACTCGGAGGACAGTCAGCTAGCTGCACACGGAACGCGACGAGGTAGCCCTAGATGCTACGGCCTGCGGACGAGTTCTTCTTTATCGCCCACGACCTACGGACCGGCAAGCCGCACCTGCCTCAACGGACGACCGGCTTCGGCCTGGCCGGGGCGCTGATCGGCGAGCTCATCCTGTTGGGAAGCGCCACCGTGACCCCCGGTGGCTTGGCAGTGATCGACCGGACGCCGCCCTCCGACGAGCTCGCCCGCCGGGCGCTCGGCCAGGTCTTGTCCGAACCCGAACTCCACCCACTGCGTACGTGGTTGGCCTTTTTCTCCCAGGACGCCGCCAACCGGGTGGGCCAGCGACTCGTCCAGGCCGGTTATGTCAGTCCGCAGCGGGCTCGGCGACCATGGGGATCCTCTGTGAGGTACTTCCCGACCAACGTGCTGGCCTCCGAGGGTGCTACGGCTCGCCTTCACGGACGTGTGCTTCGCGGCGAGCAGCTGACAGTCGCCGAGGCCCTCCTCGCGGGCCTTGTGGTCGCTACGGGCTTGGCGCGCCAGGTGTGGTGGGACGGCGACGCCGAGGTGTTCCGCGAAGTATCGAGGTGGGTGCACCGCCTGCCACCATCTCTTCATGAACTCGTCGCCCACACCGAGGCGACGGTGGGCGACGCCGTGCTCACCCAACGCACCTAGAACGGCACGGCAAATCTGAACTGAACCGCAAAAGAGGAGTCCTCATCATGTCCCATTCAGCGCAGGCCGCGGGAGGCAGCAACGTCTCCCGCGCCTTAGCGCGCGACCGGCTCGGCGTACCCGCCGTTGCCTTCTTCGTGCTGAGCGCGACGACACCCATGACCGTCGTCGCCGGCGTCGTCACCACCGGCTATGCGGTGACCGGTGTTACCGGGCTACCGTTCGCATTCGTCATCATCGCGGCGATCCTGATGCTGTTCAGCGTCGGGTACGTCGCAATGTCCAGGCACATCACGAACGCCGGCGCGTTCTACACGTACATCGCTCGAGGGCTCGGCCGGCCGGCCGGCGTCGGAGCTGCCTGGGCCGCGCTCGTCGCGTACAACGCTCTCCAGGTCGGGCTCTACGGCATCATCGGTGCCGCCGCGGCACCCCGACTCCAGGACTGGTTCGACATCAACCCGTCCTGGTGGGTGGTCGCCCTCGTGGCCTGGGCGATCGTCGCTTTGACCGGACTGCTAGGCGTGGACGTCAACGGCAGGATACTGGCGGTTCTCCTGCTGGCCGAGATCGCGATCCTCCTCATCTTCGGCTTCGCCGACTTGGCAAACCCGGCCGGAGGGGACCTCACCTTCGACACACTGTCGCCGGCCAACCTGTTCGAGAGCGGGGTGGGTGCCATCCTCGCCCTTGCGATCCTGGGCTTTATCGGCTTCGAGACCGCGGTCGTCTATTCGGAGGAATCGCGCAATCCCAAGCGCACGGTCGCGATCGCGACCTACATGTCCATCCTCGTCGTCGCGGTGGTCTACACGCTGTCGTCGTGGGCCATGTCGGTGGCAACCGGACCAGACAATATCGTCGCCTTCGCCGGCGAGAACGGACCGGGAACGATCTTCGTACTCGCCGGCGAGCATCTCGGCAACACCTGGGTAGAGATCGGAGAGACGCTGTTCGTGACGTCCCTTCTGGCCGCGATGATCTCCTTCCACAACACCTGTGCGCGCTACGGCTTCGCGATCGGGCGAGAGCGCGTCCTCCCCGGGGCCCTTGGCCAGACGTCGCTGAGCACTGGTGCACCCATGATCGCTTCCATCATCCAGAGCGTCATAGGGTTGGCCGTGATCATCTGGTACGCGGCGGCCGATCTCGACCCGGTCGTCCAGCTCTTCTTCTACTGGGGCACCGGCGGCGCCTTCGGTGTGCTCTTGCTGCTGACCGCCACGTCCCTGGCGGTGATCGCGTTCTTCGCTCGGCGACCGTCGGGGGAGACCGTGTGGCGGCGCCTCATCGCTCCGGCTCTCGCCGCGATCGCCCTTGGCATCGTCGTCGTACTTGCGCTGGATAATTTCGACACGCTGCTCGGCGTCGCACCCGATAACAACCTGCGCTGGATCATCCCGGCCGTCTTCCCGATCGTCTTCTTGCTCGGCGTCCTGTGGGCACTGTTCCTCAGGGCCAACAGCCCCGAGGTGTACTCGACGATCGGGCTGGGCGCGCACAGCGTCACCGGGCTGGACGTGATCGAGGAGACACCGTCGTCCTTTGCTCGGCGCGACGACCAAGCCACCACCGGTGACGGGAAGTACTGGTGACGGGGGTCGCCATCGTTTGTGCATGACTGCGGGGCGCAGATGAGGCCGAGGGCCTCATCCGCGCCCCGCAGTTTCGACGTGGCGACGTTTTACTTCGTTCCACGATCGGTGGTCATCGCGGCTCCGGTGGTCATCCAGCGTCGAGTTCACGGTCGGGACCGCCGGAAAGGTCAAGGAGGACTTTCGGCCATAGCGGGGTGCCACTCACTCCGGCAAGCGTGGTGCTTGAGGCTCAAATGCAGCGATCGTCGGACCGGCTGCGCAGGCAGGTGCGAGGAAGGAGGAGCCAGTGAGCTCCTCGACGATCCCGATCCGGGGCCAGATCGGCGTCACAGCGACGCGACGGCCGGGGGAGCCATGGTCGATGGTCTATCGACGGGCCGTCGGCGAGCTACTCGACCTGTCCCGGCGGCGGGGCGCCGACGGGCTCGTGGCTCTATCGCCCGCCTGGATCGCGGGTGACAAGCTGCGAATCACGGCCCATCCGCGCGAAAGGTAGACACGACCCGCCCGCCGTATGCCACGCCGGCGAGCTTTCCGTCGCGACGCGATTGAGGACCTGGCCGAACCTTGGCCAGGTCCTCAACGTCGGTGGTTCAGGCCGCGACCGGCTCCCGGATAGTTCGTCCGGGCAACGCAGTGACGCCGCGGCCGCGACTGCGGCGGGGTACGAGGACGGCGGCCAGGGCCGCGCCGGCGACGGCAACCGCGCCGACCCACACGGCAGGGATCAGCCCGTCCACGAATTCCTGGCCACTCGTGTATCCACCGGTCTTGGAGAACACGGCCGCCAGAACGGCGACACCGAGCACACCGCCGACCTCTCGTATCGCGTTGTTTGCACCCGAGGCCATGCCTTCCTCAGCCGAGCTCACCGCGCCCAGCACCAGATTGGCGATGGGGGCGAAGAACATGCCCATGCCGAGGCCGCTCACCACAAATGCCGGGACGAGTGTCGAGTATGCGACGTCCGGCGCGGAGATCGCGGCGAGCCAGCCCAGCCCGATCGCCTGCAGGGCGAGACCCACTGCCACGATGGGGCGGCTCCCGATTCGGTCGGACAGTGCTCCGGCGAGAGGAGCAGCGATCAATGGCATTCCCGTCCAAGGCAGGGTGCGTACGCCGGCGGCGAACGGCGAGTAGCCCTGCACTGTCTGGAGGAACTGCGCCAGAAGGAAGATCGACCCGAACATCCCGAAGAACATCAACAGCGAGGCGACATTTGCGGCGCTGAAGGATCTGCTCCGGAAGAACCGCATGGGGAGCATGGGGGCCGCGCTGCGCAGCTCCCAGGCCACGAACCCGACCAGGAGAATGGCGCCGGCCGCGAAGGAGATCAGGATCTCGGGGCTGGTCCAGCCGAGCCGGTTGCCGCGGACGAGGCCAAGGACCACGCCGAGCAGCCCCGCGCTGGCCAGGACGGTCCCGGCCAGGTCGAGCCGACCAGTCGGGCCGTAGCTCTCTGCCAGGCGCCGGCGGGCCACCGGGATGAGCGCCAGGCCGATCGGTACGTTCACCCAGAAGATCCACTGCCAGGAGGCATAGTCGACGATGGCACCGCCGATGACGGGTCCGAGGGCGATCGCCAGACCGCTCATGGCCCCCCAGGCGCCGAGCGCCAGTCCGCGCCTGGTCGCGGGTACCGCGGCGGAAAGCACGGTCAGGGTGAGCGGAGCGACCATCGCGGCGCCCACGCCCTGGACCGCCCGGGCCGCAACGAGCATCCCGATGTCGGGAGCGACCGCCGCGGCCGCACTCGACAAGGTGAACAGACTCAGGCCGACCAAGAGCATTCGTCGGCGGCCAAAGCGATCACCCAGAGCAGCGCCAGTCAGGAGGAAGACCGCGAATGTCAGGGTGTAGGCGTTGACGGTCCACTCCAGACCCTCAAGCCCCGCGCCCAGGCCCGCACGGATGGCGGGAAGCGCTGTGGTCACGACGAGGTTGTCGAGCGAGACCATGAAGATGGCCACGCCGGTAACGAGGAACGCCCAGAAGCTGCTTGACCGACCGGCCCTCGCTGTCTCTGCTGGGGTGCTTGTGATCTCGATGGTCATCTCTCTAACTCCCTGAGATAGTGAGTGATCACTAACTTCAGTTCCGAAAAAAATTTGGGTCCCTGACCACCTGGGAGGCGGCCTTCACTCCAACGGTCGCAGCGTGGCGAGGCGGGCCCATCTGTCGTCTAGCTCGTCGAGCTCCATCGCGGCGGCGGTGTTCAGCAGCATGCCGATCGCGAAGAACTGCACCACATCCTCCTCCGACGCGCCGCTGACGCGTTCCACCGTTGCCCACAGGTCGGCGAAGCCAGCGCGCGCCGCATCCCGGATCTCCGGGTCGTGGGACTCGACGTACATCTGCATCTGCAACAGCAACCATTGGCGGTCGGCGAGCAGGTCTTGGTACGCATTCCCCATAGCCGTGAGCGCCTCCTGACCGACCAGACCGTCAGCCGACTTCTCGAACTCCGCCTTGATCCGCGCGACACAGCGGGTCGTGGCGGAGATGAACAGGTCCTTCTTGGTTGCGAAGAGCCGGAAGAGGTACGGCTGGGAGATGCCGGCGCGACGAGCTATGGCGTCGGTTGAGGTACCGGCAAAGCCACGTTCTGCGAACTCCGCGACGGCCGCACGCAGCACCTCTTCGCGCCTTTGGTCGCTGCTCATTCGAATTCCGGTCGTAGTCATGAGAGCTAAGTTAGTGGTCACTCACTAACTTGTCAAGTCCGATGTTCCCGCAGCCAAGGCGCGGCCCACAAGCCCGCCAAGATCGTCCTATAACTGGTTGACATGGCTTAGTAGTAGAGCAAACGGCGGGACGCCATTGGTAGATCAAGTTGTACGGTCGCGACACTCAGCCCTTCATTCGCGTCGTACCGGATTGATGGCACCATCAAAGGGAGGCCCAACGACCCAGCCATCTGTTGTCCAAGGAGGGGTGGGGATGTCCTGGAGAGAAGCCGATCAGCTCGGTGCGGCGGCCGGGTGGCCACCGGAAGTCCCGCCGTGGCAGCCGACGCCCGAGCCGTGGCCCTTCCCTCGGCCTCCAGGGACGCTTCCACCCGTCGAGCCATCCCGGCCGGCTTTGCCCGAGTGGTGGGAGCCGCCAGCCCGAGCCGCAGACCTCGAGGCGCAGTTGCTCGACCGGCGAATCGTTCTGCTGTCCGGCTATTTGGATGGTGCGGTCGCGAACCGAGGCGCGGCCGCGGTCGTGCTGCTGGATGCGCGTAGCGCGGAGCCGGTCGAGATCCGCATCAGCTGTTACGACGGCGAGCTCGAGGCCGCAAGCACTCTTGCCGATAC
>DASYTV010000315.1:0-6323 GCA_036001885.1 Actinomycetes bacterium | reverse complement strand
TCCTCAGACATCGAGCAGTCGCCTCCCTTCGAACGCACGGCCCAACGTCACCTCGTCGGCGTACTCAAGGTCACCGCCAACTGGCAGTCCACTAGCAAGCCGCGTGATGCGCAACCCCATCGGCTTGAGCAATCGCGCCAGATAGGTCGCGGTGGCTTCGCCCTCCAGGTTGGGGTCGGTGGCGAGGATCACCTCGGTGACCTGGCCATCCGCCAGTCGCGGCATCAGCTCGCGAATGCGCAGGTCGTCCGGGCCTACGCCCTCGATTGGGCTGATGGCGCCGCCGAGCACATGGTAACGGCCGCGGAATTCACGCGTCCGTTCGATCGCGACCACGTCCTTGGGCTCCTCAACGACACAGATCACAGCCAGATCGCGGCGTGGGTCGCGGCAGATACGGCATTGCTCCTCCTGTGCGACGTTCCCGCAGATCGCACAGAACCGAATCTTGTCTTTGACCTCGGTCAGCGCGTGTACGAGCCGCCGTACATCGGCTGGGTCGGTCGCGAGCAGATAGAACGCGATCCGCTGCGCACTCTTGGGCCCGATGCCGGGAAGCCGGCCGAGCTCGTCGACGAGGTCTTGAAGGACGCCTTCGTACACGGTGTCAGCCCGGCCGGCCGTCGATCTCGCCGATCAGCGTGGCCCCCAGCTCCTTTGCGAGCAGCTCGGCCCCCGCGAGTCCTCCGTCGTCGAGATCCTGATCGTCTGGATTGGCGTGCGCGTCCGGATCGTCGGCAAGATCGCTGACGGGACGCTTCCTGGTCGTTCTGCCGGCTCCACCGCCGGCCGCGGGTGGGCTGTCGCCGCCACTCCCCTCGTCGGCCCGCTGCTGCGGGACCGGCTGTGCCTCGGTGAGCGCCGTCGCAGCCGGCGTCTCGGCCGCGTCGGCTGTCTTGGCCTTGCTGCCTCTTGCGATCGTGGCTTCGCCGGCTGTTTCCGCGTCGGCTCCGGCGGTGACGGCCGCCATGGCCGGATCCGGTTCGGCGTCGAGGAGCAACTCCCCGGAGAGTCTTTCTGTCCCTGACCGGGGGCCCGTCGTTCGCTCCGCAGCCTGGCGAGACCGGCCTGTCGGGCTTGCCGTAGCCGACGATGACGTCGGGTGGGTGGCGCTGCCCGCTACGCCGCGAGCCGCTCCGCCTGAGCCGCCCGCGTGGCCGGGATCCAGGACGGCGTCGATGCGCCAATCCGCGCCGAGGACCTCGTGGATGGCCTCCCGCAGCACCTCCTCGCTGCCGCCGGTCGCGAAATTCTTGCGCTGGCCCTCGTTAGCGAAGGCAAGGGTGAGTGCGCCCTCGGACAGACCGACAACTTGGACATGGTCGAGCAGCACCAGCCAGGTGAACCGCCGCTTCGCCTTGACGACCTCGAGAATGTCTGGCCACACCCGGCGTACACCGGCAAGATCGAATCCGCCGGGAGCGGGCGGCACGGCGGGGACGGCTGCGGTCGCTGAAGCGGACTCGGCCGCGCTCGGCTCGACGCTCTCTGCTGCCGGTACTTCGGGCGGAGCCTCCTCGCCTGCCGTCTTTCGTCTCTTCCGGCTGGCTGCTGGGCGGCGCGCCGACTCGGCGTCGGGGCGCTCGCTGGGCTGCGTCGTCTCAGAGGCCCCAGCAGGGTCTCCACCTGGAGGCCGATCAACGACCGAACCAGCTGGAAGTCGCTCAGGCTCCGCTTGTGCGCCCGCCGGCGGAGCCTGAGCACTTGGCCGCCCAGCCGCGCTCCCCGCATCGGCCGATCCGCGGCCCTCCTGGTCGGGAGTCGTTTGCAACGCGCCGATCGACATCCGGCGCTCCAGCCGATCGACGCGCGCGTGAAGCCCGCGCTCATCATCGTCTGCACCCGGGAGCATGATCCGCGCGCAGATGAGCTCGAGCTGCAGCCGGGGCGCGGTCGCCCCGCGCATCTCAGTGAGACCCGCGTTGACGATGTCGGCGGCCCTCGTCAGCTCGCCCGAGCCCAGATTCTCCGCTTGCTGACGCATCCGCTCCAGCTGGTCGGCCGGCGCTTCGATGAGCCCACTCGACTCCGCATCCGGCACTGCGGACAGGATCACAAGATCGCGCAGCCGTTCGAGCAGATCCTGCGCGAATCGACGTGGATCGTGACCACCCTCAATGACCCGCTCGACAATCGTGAAGACGCTTGCGCCGTCGCCGGCCGCGACCGCATCCACGACATCGTCGAGCAACTGGGCATCGGTGAAGCCGAGCAGCGCGGTCGCAAGTGCATAGGTCACCCCGGACTCGCCTGCCCCGGCAATGAGCTGATCGAGCACTGACAGCGCATCGCGTACGGACCCCGCGCCAGCACGCACCACGAGCGGCAGGACGGCAGGCTCGACCGTGACGCCCTCCCTCTCGCTGATCATCGCGAGGTAGTCCCGCATCACACTCGGCGGAACAAGCCGGAACGGGTAGTGGTGGGTCCGCGACCTAATGGTCGGGATCACCTTGTCGGGCTCGGTGGTGGCGAAGATGAACTTCAAATGCGGCGGCGGCTCCTCGACGACTTTGAGCAGGGCGTTGAACCCGGCGGTCGTCACCATGTGCGCCTCGTCGACGATGTAGATCTTGTAGCGCGAGACGGCGGGGGTGAAGAACGCTCGCTCGCGGAGATCGCGTGCATCGTCGACGCCACCGTGGGACGCGGCGTCGATCTCGACGACATCGACGCTCCCACTGCCCCCCCTTGCCAGGTCGCGGCATGACTGACACTCACCGCACGGCTGGGGAGTCGGGCCCTTTTCGCAGTTCAGGCAACGAGCGAGCAACCGCGCACTGGTGGTCTTGCCGCATCCGCGGGGACCGCTGAACAGATAGGCATGGTGGACACGGTCGTTCCGGATCGCTTGCTGCAGCGGCCCGGTCACCTGATCCTGCCCGATGACCTCCGCAAAGGTCTCGGGGCGATATCTGCGGTAGAGGGCGAGCGACACACCCAGACCCTAACGCGCCGGGCCGACAGCGCGAGGCTCCGCGCAACCTCACCCGGCGGCATCGACAGTGGCGGTGATCGCTGGGTATCCATGACCGTCGAGGTCTCTGGCGATCCTAGAAATAGGGTGACCCCTCGGCACCTGTCAGAGCTCACTTACCCTTGCTGCCTTCCGGCCCTGGGGGATTTGGGTGAGATGACACCGCCAAGGGGTCTCCAGCTACTCTACCGGCGATCGGCTTTCCCACCCAATCCCGGTCGCTCCGCCAGCAGGCGTACCAGATCTTGATCACTCGCGACCGCAAGATGATCCCAACGACGTGGTCAACTTCTCGCGCTGAGCAGCCTGGCCGCGCCCCCGCACGGAGGAGCCTCTGCAGCAGCAGCCGAGGGCCCGTCTGGATAGTCGGGCGATGGCGGAGCGGCCGGGCGAGCTGCCACGCTCCGGTACCCTGGCCGACGGAGGATTCGCCTAGTGGCCTAGGGCGCACGCTTGGAAAGCGTGTTGGGGGCAACCCCTCGCGGGTTCGAATCCCGCATCCTCCGCTCCGTTGACCAGGCGATTCGCGAGGCTGGTCATGCGCGTCACCAGGCGCGGCAAGCTGCGTAGTCTCATTCGTAGTCTCATTCGCCCCTTGATCAGGCTCGGCCGGGGTCTGTCGAATCAGCCGGATCCCGGCGCAGCGCGGCGGCCAGGTCGGTCACGCGCTGGTGTAGATGGTCCAGGTAGTCCTCGCTCTCCGGCTTCATCAACACGCTGCGCAGGACCCGGGCACCACCAGGGCCGGTGACCTGGGGGTGGCGACGGGTCAACGCGTCGGCCGTGACCTGAAGCACGCTGAGGAAGACCGGGTCTGCACCGGTCATTCCGGCCTGCATCACGGCGGCGCTCGCGCGGTCGATGGCCGCGGCCCTAAGCGGTTCGGTGACGGGGAAGTACGTCACGATGTCGAGCTGCGGCTCCTGGTACAGCCGCAGGTGCTCGGCGCCCTCGATCAGGCGTGCCCAACGCCGCGCCGACCGCAGGTTGGCGGCGAGCACCGCGCCGAGACCATCTGGGGTGAGCGGCAGCACCTGGAGGGTCAGCCACAGCGCCGCGGCGGCGGCGCCGGCGCGCGAGCACTCCAGGCTGATCTCGCCGAGATGCAGATCCGTGGAGGTGAAGTACGTGTACGGCGAGTCATGCCGGTAGAACCGCCCAACCGACGGGTCCCGGAACAGCACGGCGCCGCAGCCGTACGGCTGGAGCCCATGCTTATGGGGGTCGACGACGACTGAGTCGCACTCCGCGACCGCCCTCCACGGCGCCGCCGGCAGCCCATCGGGCTCGCCGGCCAGCAGCGTGTAGAACCCGCCGTACGCAGCGTCGACATGGACCCGTACGCCGTGCTGGCGGGCCAGCGTCAGTACCTGGTCTACCGGGTCGATGGCACCGAGCCCGGTCGTCCCGGGCGTGACCACCACCGTTCCCACGTCGCCGGCCCGCAGTACCGTCTCGACGGCGTCTAGGTCCATCCGGCCGGCGGCGTCGGCCGGCACAACGCGGGTGGAGATGCCGAGCAAACCGCACATCCGCGCGTGCGTGTAGTGGCTGTCCTCGCCGAAAGCGACGGCCCGGCCCGGGTGCGTCTCGCGCGCCACGAACAGAGCCTCCAGGTTCGCGATCGTGCCGCTCGAGGTGAGGTGGCCGAGGTGTTCCGGCAGTCCGAACATCGCCGCGAGCGCGGCCACCGCCTCCTTCTCCATCTGCGCGGTGGCGGGGCCGCTGTCGAGTGCGTGGTTGTTGGGGTTGATGAGCATCGCGGTGAGGTAGCCGACGACGGCCGCCGGATGCGGCGGCTTGAGCATCTGTCCGGCGTAGCGCGGGTGGAAGTACGGGTAGTTGTCGGCGAGCCGTGCCCGGAGCTCGGCGAACCGCTCAGCCATCAGCTCGTCCGGCACGGCGAGACTGTCGTGGGGCTCGTACCGGCCCCAGCCGGCCGACCACACCGCCACCGCCTCGACCGCCTCAACGACCCAGTCCCGAAGCTCCACCGCGGTACCTCCGTAACTGTTGTCCGTGCGGCTCCCAGAATTGGCTGGGCGCAGCGTACGCGCCCGGGAGCCTGGCCTGGACCGGGCGGGTTCATGCCCCAATGGGATGTCAACGGCGTATCGGTCAGAGCTGTGCGGGGCGCGCGACGCTGCGGCGCTACCGCTATATCTTTCGACGACCTCGTGTGCCTCGCGGCGGGCTGATGAGGCTTCGCACCCGATGCGCGGGATCAAGACCATGACTGGGCTTCGGATACACGCCGCCGGGCACGCTTTCGTGCAGAACCTGCGCCGCGGCCACTACGAGATCGCCGCAGACCAACCCCGCCACCTTCGACTCGCTATCGCGTTCCGCCAACTGGCCACGGCAATCTGAGGGGCTTCACCGGACTACCGGCGGCCCAGGCCTGCGCCACGACCGCGTAATGCAACGGACCCACCGTGGCTCCACAGTCGGTCCCGTCGTAGAGCCAGGTCCTGTCGGCGCTCGCAGATACCGTTCCTTCATGACACCGCAAGATCCGGATGGGCGAAGGGCCGCGGTGACCCAGGACCCGACGTTGGCACGTGACGCGACCGAGCTGCTGCACGCCCTGGCGGGTCCGCAAGCGCGGTTGCGGGAAAGCCAGCTCGAGGCCGTCGCCGCGCTCGTCGCTGATCAACGCCGCGTCGTCGTTGTCCAGCGCACGGGTTGGGGGAAATCGGCGGTGTACTGGATCGCCACCGCGCTGCGCCGGCGAAACGGATCGGGACCAACCCTCGTGGTCTCCCCGCTCCTCGCGCTGATGCGCGACCAGGTGGCGAAGGCAACGTCGATGGGCATCACCGCGGTCACGCTGAACTCGACCAACTTCGACGAGTGGTCCGACATCGAGGCAGCGATTCTGTCCGACAAGGTCGACGTCATCCTGATCTCTCCCGAGCGGTTGAACGCCCAAGGCTTCCGGGACCGGATCCTGGTTCCACTGGCCCATCACATCGGCATGCTCGTCATCGACGAAGCCCATTGCATCTCCGACTGCGGCTTCGACTTCCGTCCGGACTACCAGCGGATTCGCGACGTCATTGCCGCGATGCCGCCGCAGACGCCCGTACTGGCGACGACCGCGACCGCTAACAAGCGCGTGACGGCCGATGTCGCGGTCCAGCTGGGCGAGGACACCCTCACCTTGCGCGGCTCGCTCGAACGGGAAAGCCTGCGCCTGGCCGTCGTCAACCTGCCGACGACGGTCGCGCGCTACGCGTGGATTTCCACCTATCTCGCAACCCTTGCGGGCAGCGGCATCATCTACGCCCTCACCGTCGAGGAGACCAGGCGGCTTGCGGGCTTCCTGCGGCAGGAGGGCCACCAC
>DASYTV010000314.1:0-27075 GCA_036001885.1 Actinomycetes bacterium | reverse complement strand
CGCCAGAATCTCCGCCACCTGACACTCGTGCGGATGACCCCCGACGTCCTCTACGACCAGATGATCGGCGTCGGCGCGGCGGACAGGCTGGTCTTCTCCTGGGGCGGCAACCCCGGCGTCGGATCTCTGCACCGCTTCAGGGAGGCCGTCGAGGACGGCTGGCCGCATCCGATCGAGCTCGAGGAGCATAGCCACGCGGGCATGGCCGCCCGCTATGTCGCCGCCGCCTCCGGCCTGCCGTTCGGCACCCTTCGTGGCTACGTGGGCAGCGACCTGCTCGAGCGGACCGCGAACGTCGCCACCGTGACCTGCCCATTCACCGGCGAAGAACTCACTGCCGTACGCGCGCTCGACCTCGACGTCGCTGTCATCCATGCGCAACAGGTGGACCGGCACGGCAACGTCGGCCTATGGGGGCTGACCGGCGTCCAGAAGGAGGCAGTGCTCGCAGCGGACCGATCCATCGTGACGGTCGAGGAGCGGGTGACGGCCTTCGACTCACGGGTGACCACGGTGCTTCCTGCCTGGGTGCTGGCCGCCGTCGCGGTGGCGCCGCACGGTTCGCATCCGTCGTACACGCAGGGCTACAGCAACCGCGACAACGCCTTCTACGCAGCGTGGGACTCGATCAGCCGCGACCGTGACCGGTTCGCGGCCTGGATGCGCAGGCACGTCCTCGATGTCGACGACTTCGGCGACCACCTGCGGCTGGTCGATGCCGAGTCAGCGCTGGCCGGATGAGGGCAGATGACGGCAACCGCCGATGACATCATGACCGTGGTCGCGGCAAGGGCGCTGCGTGACAGGGCCGTGTGCTTCGTCGGTATCGGCCTGCCCAGCTTGGCCGCCAACCTCGCGCGCCGGCTGCACGCACCGGACATCGTGCTGGTGTACGAGTCCGGCGCGATCGGGGCCAAGCCCACCAGACCACCGCTGTCGATCGGCGACGGTGAGCTCGCCGAGACGGCCGACGCGGTCGTGTCGGTGCCGGAGATCTTCGCATACTGGCTGCAGGCCGGCCGGATCGACGTCGGCTTCCTCAGCGCCGCGCAGATCGACAGGTACGCGAACATCAACACGACCGTGATCGGTCCCTACGAGGATCCCAAGGTGCGGCTGCCCGGCGCCGGAGGCGCACCGGAGATCGCCGCGAGCTCCCGCGAGGTCATCGTCGTCGTCCGTCAGTCGCTGCGTACGTTCGTCGACCGACTCGACTTCGTGACCAGCGTCGGCCACCACACCGGGCACGACTCACGGGCACGGCTTGGCCTGCGCGGCCGCGGCCCAAGCGCGGTCATCACCGACCTCGGCGTCCTGCGGCCCGACCCGGTCAGCCGTGAACTGGTGCTCACCGAGATCCATCCAGGCGTCGTCGTGGATGAGGTCAGCGCGCGTACGGGCTGGCCGCTGCGGGTCTCTGCGACCCTGACGGTGACCGCGGCGCCGACGCCGGCTGAGGTCGCGGCGCTGCGGGAGTTGCGCGGGAGGCAGGCGTGACGCAGCCGACGCTGGCCTTCGTCCACGACACCCCCGCGGTGCGCGTGGTGCTCCGGGTGGGCGCGCTCAGTGAGGTCGCCGACGAGGCCCGCAAGCTCGGCCGCCGTACCCTGCTCATCGCGGATGAGGCGATGAAGCCCCGAGCAGATGTGATAGCCGCAGACCTGGGCGATCGGCTCGCCGGCCGCATCGACGAGGTCATCATGCACGTCCCGGTCGAGCAGGCGCGAGCGGCCGTCGCGTACGCCGGCGAGACCGGCGCGGACACGATCGTGGCCATCGGCGGCGGTTCGGCGACCGGGCTGGCCAAGGCGATCGCGAAGGAGCTGCACCTGCCGATCGTTGCGGTGCCCACGACCTACGCCGGTTCGGAGATGACCCCGATCTGGGGACTGACCGAAGGGGAACGCAAGACGACCGGGCGCGACCTCCACGTGCTGCCGAGAACCGTCGTGTACGACCCCGCGCTGACCGTTGGGCTGCCGGTGTCCACATCTGCTGCCAGCGCGATGAACGCGATCGCCCACTGCGTGGAGGGGATGTACTCCTCCGCCGCCTCGCCTGTCACCTCGCTGCTGGCCGAGGAAGGGGTCCGCGCCCTTGCGGCCGCTCTCCCCCGGGTCGTCGCCGATCCCACCGATCTCGCCGCACGCAGCGAGGCGCAGTACGGCGCCTGGCTCGCCGGATGGGTTCTCGGCACCACAGGGATGGGTGTGCATCACAAGATCTGTCATGTGCTCGGCGGCACGTACAACCTCCCGCACGCACCGGCGCACTCCGCTGTCATCGCGTACGCGACGGCCTACAACGCCGCCTACGCCCCGGCAGCCATGGCGCGGCTGGCCCGCGCGCTTGGCTCGGCCACCGCCGCCGAGGGCATCTGGGATCTCGCCCGCCGAATCGGCGCCCCGACCTCCCTCGCCGCCGTCGGCTTCCGTGAATCGGACGCCGAAGAAGCTGCCCGTCTTGTGACGGCAACCCCATTCGCGAACCCTCGACCTGTGGACCCGGACTCCATTCGCGACCTGCTGATCGCCGCCTGCCGCGGCGACCGGCCCTCACCCGACCGCGTCTTGCGTGCGCAGGCCGGCGACCAGTCGCACTGAGACGCCGTGGATACCCAGGTCGCCATCGTCGGGGCCGGGCCCGCAGGTCTCGTCCTGTCACACCTGCTGGATCGGCAAGGCATCGACTGCGTCGTGCTGGAGAATCGCAGCCGCGCGTACGTCGAGAGCCGCATCCGTGCCGGAGTGCTCGAGCATTCGACCGTTGAGCTGCTCCGCGCACTGGGCCTCGCCGACCGCCTGATCCGGGAACGGATGGTGCACCACGGACTTGAGTTCCTGTTCGAGGGCACCGCGCACCGGATCGCGCTGAGCGAGTTGACGGGCGGCAAGACGATCACGATCTACGGCCAGCACGAGCTGGTGAAGGACCTGATCAGGGCTCGGCTGGACAAGGGGGGCGACATCCTCTTCGAGGTCTCGGATGTCACGGTTGGCGCGCTGGACCAGAGCCGGCCCACCGTGCGCTTCGGCTACAGCGGTGCAGCCCACGAACTGACTGCAGACTTCGTTGCCGGCTGCGATGGATTCCACGGCATATGCCGTCCGTCGATCCCCGCCGGTGTGCTGCACAGTTACGAACGCGTCTATCCGTTCAGCTGGCTGGGCATCCTGGCTCAGGCGCCGCCGTCCTCGGCCGAGCTCATTTACGCCCGGCATGAGCGCGGGTTCGCCCTGCACAGTATGCGCAGCGCCGAGATCACCCGGCTCTACCTCCAGGCGGCACCGGATGAGACACTCGACGACTGGCCCGACCACCGCATCTGGAGCGAGCTGCGGACCCGCCTCGCGCGGGTCGGGGACTGGGAGCTGACCACGGGACCGGTCCTCGAGAAGGGCATTACGCCGATGCGCAGCTTCGTCGCCGAGCCGATGCAGCATCGGCGGCTGTTCCTGGCCGGGGATGCGGCCCACATCGTGCCGGCAACCGGCGCCAAGGGCCTCAACCTCGCCGTGGCCGATGTGACCGCGCTCGCGGCTGGTCTCACCGCGTGGTACGCCGGCGGCCGCACCGACCTGCTCGACTCGTACAGCAGAACATGCCTGCAACGGGTATGGCGGGTCCAGCACTTCTCCTGGTGGATGACGTCGATGCTGCACAAGCTGAGCGATGACGCCTTCGACGAGCGGCTGCAGCTTTCACAGCTGCGGTACGTCACCTCGTCGGCTGCCGCGGCAACCTCGCTCGCCGAGAACTACGTCGGCCTGCCCTACACCTTCCAGGTGCCACCCGTCGCCGTGTCCGCCTAGAACGGGTAGGGCGGCGGCTCGCCGCGCATCGTGATCCATCGGGTGTCGGTGAAAGCGTTCAGGTTGGCATCGCCGCCGAAGCGGACGCCCGTCCCCGAATCCTGTACGCCTCCGAAGGGCGCGACCGCCTCGTCGTTGACGGTCTGGTCGTTGATGTGGACGATGCCGGTCGGGATGCGCTCGGCGAGTTCCATAGCGCGGTCGAGATCCCGGGTGAGAATGCCGAGCGAGAGGCCGTATCCAGTGCCCGCGGCAAGCGCGACCGCCTCGTCGGGGGTTGAGAAGGTGGCGACCGGAGCGACCGGCCCGAAGACTTCCTCCGTGTACGCCGGCATCCCGGGAGCGACGTCCGCCAGCACCGTGGGCCGGTAGAACAGCCCTTCATAGCGGCCGCCGGCGGCCAGCCGGGCGCCGGCGTCGACGGTGCGCTTGACCATGCCGTCGACCTTGTCTCTCGCCTTCGCGTCGATGAGCGGACCGAGCGCGACTTCGTCGGTGAACGGGTCGCCTACAGGAAGCGCATCCGCGTGCGCAGCTAGCCCCTCGACATAGGCGGCAGCCAGGCTCTGCTGAACGAGGTGCCTGCCGATTGTCATGCAGATCTGGCCCTGATGCAGGAACGAGCCCCAGGCGCCTGCGCTCACCGCTCGGTCGATATCGACATCGTCGAGGATTATCAGGGCGGAGTTGCCGCCGAGCTCAAGGTGGGTTCGTTTGAGGTAGCGGGCCGCGAGCTCGCCGACCCGGCGGCCCACGGCTGTCGAACCGGTGAACGAGACAACCTTGACGGACGGCTCGGTGACCAGTGCCTCGCCGGCCTCGGCGCCGCCCGGCAGGACATGGAGCACGCCGTCGGGGAGCCCAGCCTCTTCAAAGATCCGTGCGATGCTGACACCGCCGCTGACCGCTGTGCGGGAGTCCGGCTTGAACACGACCGCGTTCCCGAGTGCGAGCGCCGGCGCGACCGACCTGATCCCCAGGATGAGAGGGAAGTTGAACGGCGCGATGACACCCACGACGCCGACCGGCACCCGGCGAGCCAAGCTGAGCCTTGGCAGGGCCGTCGCGAGGATCTCACCCTGCGGCCGCGAGGCCGCTGCGGCGGCCTCGTAGCACTCCTGAGCCGCGACGTGGGTCTCGGTGGCTGCCTTCGGCGGGATCGAACCGGCCTCCCGTACCAGCCATTGCTCGATCTCTGCCGCATGCTCCTCGAAGAGCGCCCCGGCGCGGCGCAACACCGCCGCACGCTCTTCGAAATTGGTCGCTGCCCACGCCGGCTGTGCCGCGGCGGCGGCGGCTGCGGCGAGTGAGATGTCCTCAGCACCGCCGACGCCCACGCGGCCAAGCTCGATGCCGGTGGCCGGTTCGACAACAGCGGAGTCACCAGCTTTGGACCTCGTCCACCCTCGGCTGAAGATCGAGCTGGTCCAGGTCTTCTCGTCG
This sequence comes from Actinomycetes bacterium, assembly GCA_036001885.1. Classification (GTDB taxonomy): domain Bacteria; phylum Actinomycetota; class Actinomycetes; order JAKEEW01; family JAKEEW01; genus DASYTV01. The sequence continues at coordinate 21,820 of DASYTV010000314.1, read as the reverse complement.
AGGATCGTCATGGGGGCTCCTCGTGCCGGTGTCCGGTGGCGGCCGCATAGCCGGCCCGCGACGTGGAGCGACCGCGCCGGGCATGTGTTCGCTATGCGTACAACTGTTCTTATATAGAACAATCAGAGAGAACATATTGGCCGGGACAAGGCCAGTCAATGCTGGGTGAGACCGTTCTGTGAGGCGACTGTTGGGCTCTGGAGGAGGATCCATGCGGGAGGCGACCGATCGTGCCGCTAGCGCGGCCGGGATCGATCCGCCCTATCTCTATCCCCGATATCGCTCGACGGTCCTCCGTGCCCCGCGCCACGCGCCGCTCATCCTGCCCGCAGGCTTGGCAGACCGGACTGGGCCGGTCTTCGGTGCCGGCTCGATCGATCCGCTCGACCACGATTTGACCCGCCAGAATCAAGGGGAACCGCTCGGCGAGCGGATCATCGTGCACGGCCGTGTTATCGACTCGACAGGTCGTCCGGTGCCCGCTGCGCTCGTCGAGATATGGCAGGCGAACGCCGCCGGCCGCTACGCGCATGCCGCGGACAGTCATCCGGCCCCGCTTGATCCCAATTTCACCGGCGCCGGCCGGTGCCTCACCGAGGCCGATGGCTCCTACCGGTTCGTCACGATCAAGCCGGGGGCGTATCCCTGGGCCAACCATGACAATGCCTGGCGCCCGGCGCACATCCACTTCTCCGTGTTCGGCCGCGCCTTCCTCCAGCGGCTGGTGACCCAGATGTATTTCCCCGGCGACCCGCTTTTCGATCATGATCCGATCTTCACCTCGATCCCCGATCCCCTCGTCCGGCAACGGCTGATCTCCCGGTTCGATCCCGCGACGGCCGAGCCTGAATGGGCGCTCGCTTATCGCTTCGACATCGTGTTGAACGGCCCTGCGGCGACACCGTTCGAGCCGGAGGACAGGACGAAATGACCGAGCGAGCGGAGGCAACCACGGTGCCGGGCCGCACACCCTCTCAGACGATCGGCCCGTTCTTCGGCTTCGCCCTGCCCTCAGAGACAGGGCCCCTCGTTGTCGACGCAGCGGCCCCAGGCGCACTGTGGGTACGTGGGCAGGTCCTCGACGGCGCCGGCGAGCCGGTGCCGGACGGGCTCGTAGAGACATGGCAGGCCGACCCGTCCGGCCGTTACGCGGGCTCTCGCGGTCTTGATCAAGACAGCCGCTCGTTTCATGGTTTCGGCCGGTGTGCCACCGATGCGGGCGGCCGCTACGCGATAAGAACCGTCAAACCGGGTCCGGTGCGCAGCCTCGACGGGGTGCTGCAGGCTCCGCATATCGAGGTCCTCTTCTTCGCACGCGGCCTGCTCAAGCGGCTGCTGACCAGGATTTACTTCCCTGACGAGCCGACAGCCAATGCCCGCGACCCCCTGCTTACCATGCTCGACCCGCGGGCCCGTACGACCCTGGTGGCAGCGCCAAGCGAGGATGGCTACCGGTTCGATATCAGGCTGCAAGGAGAGCACGAGACGGCCTTCTTCGATGTCTGACGACACCGGTCTGTTCGCCGGCGTGCTGGCCCGGGGGCCAGTCGCCGATGCGGTGAGCGACCGGGGCTGGGTGGCCGCGATGCTCGACGTCGAAGCGGCGCTCGCCCGGGCGGGCGCGACCGCGGGTTTGATCCCGCCCTCGGCGGCCGAGGCAATCGGAGCGGCCTGCCAGTCGGGCGACTTCGACGCAGCGGCGCTCGGCGCACAGGCCGCAGTGAGCGGCAATCCGGTCGTTCCACTCGTGAGCGCGCTGACGAGGGTGGTCCCTCCTGACGCGGCGGGTTACGTCCATCTCGGCGCAACAAGCCAGGACATCCTCGATACCGCCGCGATGCTGGTGGCGGACCGAGCACTTGGCCACCTGGAGGTCGACCTCGACGCGACCACCGACTCGCTCGCCCAGCTCGCCGACGAGCACCGGACAACCCTGCTGCCCGGTCGTACCCTGCTCCAGCACGCCCTTCCTGCGACGTTCGGGCTCATCGCGGCGGGATGGCTCAGCGGCCTCGCGGAGGCGGCCACCCGCCTCGGCCAGATCCGGCGCACCAGGCTCGCCGTCCAGCTCGGCGGGGCCGCCGGCACCCTGGCCTCGCTCGGCAACGACGGAACCAAGGTCACAGCTCTGCTCGCCAACGAGCTCGGCCTGGCCGATCCGATCCTGCCCTGGCATACCGACCGCACGAGGGTCGCCGAGCTTGCCGGCGCGCTGGGCGTGGCCGCCGGCGCTATCGCGAAGATTGCTAAAGACATCGTGCTGCTGGCCCAGACAGAGGTCGCCGAGGTCAGAGAGCGGGGGCCCGAGGGCTCGGGTGGCTCCTCGACGCTTCCGCAGAAGCAAAACCCGATCGCGGCGATCTGTGCAGTCGCCAACGCACGGCAGGCACCCGGTCTCGTCGCGACGCTACTTGCCGCCATGGATCATGAACACCAGCGAGCTGCCGGAGCGTGGCACGCCGAATGGCGGCCCCTTAGCGAGCTGCTGCGCGCCGCCGGCTCGGCGGCTGCCTGGTTGCGGGAGTCGCTCGACCGGTTGGAGGTGGACCGGACCCGCATGCGTGCCAACGTGGACCTGCTCGGTGACCTGCTCCTCGCCGAGCGGGTGAGCGCGGCCCTCGCCCCGCATCTAGGTCGAGTGGCGGCGCACGAGGTCGTGGCGAACGCGTGCGCGGAGGCGGCAGCGTCCGGACGTGCTCTCGCCCACCTCGTGGCCGACCGCGTTGCCACGGCGCGGCCGGATCTGCGCGAGGTCTTCGCGACGGAAGAGCTGAACCGCCTCCTCGAACCGGCCGATTATCTGGGAAGCAGCCAGGTGTTCATCGACCGGGCCGTGCAGGCGTATCGGTCGCGAGATCGCGACGGAGTTTGACCCATGGGTGCCATCCCGGTTCACTACGTGGAGGACGGCCCACCCGACGCACCGGTGCTCGTCTTCGCGAACTCGCTCGGCACGACGCTGCGGATGTGGGACCCGCAGGTGTCCGCGCTGCACGACCGGTTCCGGATCGTGCGGTACGACCACCGGGGGCACGGGGAGTCGCCGGTGCCTCCCGGGCCGTACAGCATTGCAGACATCGGCGCCGATCTGCTGAGCCTCCTCGACCGGCTCGACGTCCGCCGCGCGGACCTTTGCGGGCTGTCGCTTGGCGGGATGGCCGCCATGTGGCTGGCGGCGGAGGCACCGCAGCGGGTCGGGCGGCTCGCGTTGCTGTCGACATCGGCCGCTCTCGGCCCGCCCGCGTACTGGGCGGAGCGTGCCGCGGCGGTGTCAGCCGGTGGCATGGCGGCGATCAGCGAGTCTGTGCTCGCCCGATGGTTCACGCCGCATTTCGCACGCCAGGAACCCACCACGATCGACGAGCTGCGGGGGATGCTCGAGAAGACACCAACTCTCGGATACGCGGCTTGCTGTGCCGCGATCGAACACCTCGACCTGGTGGACAGGCTGCCGGACATCACGGCGGAGACACTGGTGATCGCCGGTGCAGGCGACCCGGCCACTCCGCCGCACCACGCGGAGCGCATCGCCGCGTCGATCGCCGGTGCTCGCCTCGTCGTCCTCGACGAGGCAGCGCACATGCTGAACATCGAAAGGGCGGCCGCCGTCAACGCACTCTTGGCGGACTTTCTCGGCGCGCGCACCGGCGCCATCCAATAGGCGCTTACGCCGGTCAGGGAGCGGCGCGCTCGTGTAGCTGGCAGTCGACCCGCAGGTCTGCGTTGAGCAGCGGCACCTCGAGCCGCAGGCAGTGATGGGGAGCCGCGCCGGGGTGAAGGTCGGGCCGGAAGAAGCGGCAGGTCGTGCAGGTCCGCGCGGCAGACACCACCCTGGCGTCGGTCAGCGCCGCGATGACGTCGAGCAGCGCTCTCAGGGTCTCAGAGCGGTCGGACTCGGCCATCTTGGCCACCGCCTTGACCAGCGGCGTGTCCCAACCGGACAGTCGCTCGGCGACGGCCCGCCCATGCACGGTGAGATCGAGGACGCGACGGCGCCCATCGGCCGGATGCTGCTGGCGAACCACGAGGCCCTTCCGCTCGAGCGTGGCTAGGGCATCCGTCACCGTCGGTCGGCTGACGTCGAGGCGCTGCGCGAGCGTGGCGGGGGCACGTATCTCCCGCTGGGTCGTGACAATTTGCAGCAAGAGTTCGGCCTGGGTCGTCGAAAGGCTCTCTGCGAGAGCCGCCGCGCGCAGCAGCTTGCGACCGCCGGCCGCGATCCGCTCGAGGGCGGCTGCCAGCTTGCGATCGACGTCGCCGTACTCACCGTCGCTTCGAAGCCGGTCCCAGCCATGCGTGATCATGCGTACAGACAGCGCTCCCCGAGTAGCAATCTGTGACCGACAGACATCTTGTCGTGTTCGCACCATCGACGCGGCCGTTTCGTGAGAAACGACGGAACCCCGCCGGATCCGCCCCAGCATTTCGTGCTCGCCGGCCGCACTCCGCTCCTCGGTGCATCAGATCCTGCCCGAAATGTCCGTATCCTCGATGCTCCCAGGGCGCGAAGTGGTGCCTCGCGGCGCGAAGTTGCCATAGATACGTGCGCCATCCACCCCTCACTCTGGCGCCGGTTGCGATGTTCGAACAAATGTTCGAGCATGGGACTGTGAGTACCGTCACCGTGCAGGCCCTCCCTTCCGGCCTTCCCACCCAGTTTGACCAGGGCGGACAGGTCGGTGAGGCGACCCTGCCCACGCTCGATGCGCTGGCCGGGGTGCTCCCTGGCGGGCTCAAGAAGGGCTCAACGGTCACCGTCGAGGGTGGGATGTCGCTGGTCCTCGCCCTGCTCGCCGGTCCCTCGGCCGCCGGTCTGTGGGGAGCCGTCGTGGGTGTCCCAGAGATCGGCCTGACCGCGGGCCGTGAGCTCGGTGTCGATCTCGACCGGCTGGTCCTGATTCCTCATCCCGGCGATACCTGGGCGACTGTCGTGGCGGCACTCGCCGACGCGATCGACGTGGTGGTGGTACGCCCGCCAAGTCCGGTGCGCGGAAATGACGCACGACGGCTCACCGCAAGGGTCAGGCAGCGAGGCAGCGTGCTTGTCTGCCTCGGCGAGTGGGAGGGTGCCGACCTGCGGCTGACCGTCACCGATCACCACTGGGAAGGGATCGGCAGCGGCCACGGGCGGCTCCGGTGGCACGCGATGACACTGCGGACGGGCGGGCGAGGCGCCGCGGCGATCCCCCGTACCGAAGAAGTGTGGCTCCACCCGCCCACCTCCATCACGGACCAGCCACTCCAGAAACCGCCGTCACCTCCCCGGGAGGAGTCCGGCGTGGTTGTCCCGTTGCCCGGCATCGCCCTTGAGCCCGGCCCTCCTCTCGCCGGTCTGGAGGAATCGTGCGGGCGCTAGTTCTGTGGTGCCCGGACTGGCCGGTGGTCGCCGCGGTGGCCGCCGCGTCCACGGCCGGTGGCCCCACCGGCATCGAGGACGCGGATCACATACCGGTCGCTGTGCTGAGCGCCAACCGGGTCGTCGCCTGCTCGGCCGCCGCCCGGGCGGAGGGGGTACGCCGTGGCCAGCGCAAACGCGAGGCCCAGGGACGCTGCCCGGACCTGGTCACCCTGCCGCACGATCCGGCAGTGGCGGCGCGGACCTTCGAACCGGTGGTCGCTGCGATCGAGGCGGTAGCACCGGGAGTGGAGATCATCCGACCGGGGTTGTGTGCCGTACGCGCCCAGGGGCCGGCCCGTTACTTCCAGGGCGAAGAGAACGCTGCGGCCCGGCTGGCCGGCACCGTCCTCGCCCTGGGCTACGAATGTCAGGCGGGGGTTGCCGATGGCGTGTTCGCCGCCGCCCTCGCCGCCCGGCAGGGCTTTGCCGACCGGAGCTTTACCGACCGGGGCTTTACCGACCCCGACGCCCCGGGCAACATCGTGCCGCCGGACCGGACAGCAGAGTTCCTCGCGTCTTTTCCTGTCGACACCCTCGACCGGCCCGAGCTCGCCGACCTGCTGCGGCGGCTAGGGATAAGGACCTTGGGCGCTTTCGCCGCGCTGCCCGCTGCCGATGTGCTCGCCCGCTTCGGTGAGGACGGCGCGCTGGCCCGCCAGCTCGCGGCCGGCCGTGGGGAGCGACCACTCGCGGCTCGTAAACCCCCGTCCGATCTCACCGTCAGGCGTGATCTCGACCCGCCGGTCAACCGGGTGGACACCGCGGCCTTCCACGCCAAGGCAGCCGCCGAGGATCTCGTCGCGGCTCTCACCGACAGGGGTCTCGTCGCGACCAGCGTCGATATCGCCGCACAGACCCATGACGGCGGATGGCTGTCTCGGCGATGGCGCCACGACGGCGCGATGGCGGCAACCGATATCGCCGACCGCGCCCGCTGGCAGATCGAGGGCTGGCTCACCGGCACCGCCTTCTCTCAACCTCGCCATGACCAGCCCTTCCACGACGATCTCGAGCCACCCCAGGGTCTTGTCGTGCTGCGGCTCGAGCCAGTCGAAGCCATACCTGCCGGCAAATTCCCGACCGCGCTGTGGGGTGGTCCAGGCGAGCACGACGAACGGGCCAGGCGAGCCGTCAACCGTGTCCACAGCCTGCTCGGCCACGGCGCTGTCCTCGTGCCCGTTCAAAGTGGCGGCCGCAGCCCGGCTGACGCAATCGAGGTGATCCCCTGGGGAGATCAGCGCACCCCCAGCCGGTCCGCTGAGCAGCCCTGGCCCGGGCGGCTGCCAGCCCCGTCACCGGCGCGCGTGCTGCCACAGCTCAAGTCCGCCATCGTGCTCGACGCGACCGGCAAGCCCGTACAGGTCAGTGAACGGGCGGTCATTTCCGCACCACCGGCCACCATCGCTGTCGACGCCACCGCACGGCAGTCCGTCGTCGGCTGGGCCGGTCCGTGGCCGGTCGACGAGCGCTGGTGGGATAAGCGATCCGCCCGGCAATGCGCCCGTGTCCAGGTCCTGACCGACGCCGGTGCCTGGTTGCTCATCGCCGACGAGCAGGGCTGGTGGGTGGAGGCGGGGTACGACTGACCGATCGGCCACGCTGTTCTCACCGCGAGAGCACGGCGCGCATGTCGCGGACGGCCCGCAGGGTCCCCCGGACTGTCCCGGTGACCTTGGACTTTCCGGTACGAGGGCGATAGACAACATCGACCTCCCGGAAGCGCCAACCAGCATCGGCCGCCCGCAAGACCATAAGTTCCGTGGACACGGGATACGGGCTTCTGTCGGCGCGGGATGCGAACATACGTTCGTGCCGGGTGGGGCTACGATCCTCCATGCCGATCTCGATGCCTTCTATGCCTCGGTTGAGCAGCGAGACAACCCGAGGCTGCGCGGCCGGCCGGTGATCGTTGGCGGGGGCGTCGTTCTCGCCGCCAGTTATGAAGCCAAGGCACTCGGTGTACGCACGGCAATGAGCGGCGGGCAGGCGCGCCGGCTGTGTCCGCACGCGATCGTGGTCGAACCACGGATGTCGGCATATTCGGAGGCGAGCAAGGCCGCCTTCGAGGTGTTCGAGCAGACGACTCCACTGGTCGAGGGCCTCTCCATCGACGAGGCGTTCCTCGACGTAGGCGGGCTGCGGAGAGTGTCCGGCACCCCGGTCGAGATCGGCGTACAGCTGCGGCGCGACATCCTCGAACGTGTCGGTCTGCCCATCACCGTGGGGATCGCCAGGACGAAGTTCCTCGCCAAGGTGGCGAGCGGCGTGGCCAAACCCGACGGCCTGCTGCTCGTGCCACCCGACGGCGAGCTGGCCTTCCTCCATCCGCTGCCGGTTGAACGCCTCTGGGGTGTCGGCCGGGTCACTGCCACCAAGCTGTACGACCGTGGGATCAAGACCGTCGGCGAGGTCGCCCAGCTGCCGGAAGCGGCACTCGTCTCAATGCTCGGCCGGGCCTCGGGCCGCCACCTCCACGCCTTGGCCAACAACTACGATCCGCGGCCGGTAGAGGTTGGTCGACGAAGGCGCTCGATCGGATCGCAGCGGGCGCTCGGCCGCCGGAGGAGATCGCCCGAGGCCCTTGACGCGATCGTCGTCGCACTTGTCGACCGCGTCACTCGCCGGCTGCGAGCCGGCCGCCGGGTCTGCCACACAGTCATCCTCCGGATGCGCTTCGACGACTTCTCCCGCGCGACCCGCTCCCACACGCTGCCCCAGCCGACCGCCGACACCCAGACGATCCTCGCTGCCATGCGAGATCTCCTGAGGACCGCCATGCCCATGATCCACCGCGACGGTCTCACCCTCGTCGGCATCACGCTTAGCAACCTCGACGACGACACCGCCATCCAGTTGCCGCTGCCGTTCGAGCGTCGCAGCGGCAACGCCCTCGATGCAGTGCTCGACAACGTGCGCGACCGGTTCGGATCGAACGCCATCATTCGCGCCGTGCTGGTCGGACGCGACCAAGGCCTCACCGTGCCGCTGCTCCCCGACCCCGTGCCTGGCCCCTCGCCCGAGACGTAAGCCCCGACCGCGGCGTTGTTTGGCCCGTGTCCTGGCTCCTACCGGGAGCGGGCAGTCTTCCGCGGAAGTCATCCCTGGAGCCGCCGAAGAACAGGCCAGGGGTGCCGCGCCCGGGAATGTTGTCGGAGCATCGACCGGTCCGGCCCCAGCGGGCGGAGTCTTCCGCGGAAGCCCTCCGGCCCGGTCAAGCACATCCCGACCTTCACATGACCGCGTCCCAGGCCTCCACATGCGAAGTCGTCCACGGATTTCCACAGATCTCGGTCCGCCGGGCAGAGATGTCAGTGCGGTGCTTTATATTCGAAGGTATGTTCGACACAGCGACGGCCCCGGCTCCGGTCCAGGCAGTGGATCCGGAGCGTCCGCTTGAGCGGCTAGAGGCCGAGATCTGCGATCTTGCCGCACATCTCGCAGCCGCCACCTGCCGATGGCTCCTGCTGGTCGGCGAGTTTGACCGGCGCCGCGGGTGGGCCGGTTGGGGTTTGCTGTCCTGCGCTCACTGGCTGAGCTGGAAGTGCGGGATCAGCCTGAAGACCGCACGCGAGCAAGTGCGGGTCGCAAGGGCGTTGGAGGAGCTGCCGCGGACTCGAGCCGCATTCGGGGCAGGGCGGATCAGCTACTCGAAGACCCGGGCGATCACCAGAGTCGCCGCAACGGACACCGAAGCCGACTGGGTTGACCTGGCGACCCACGCTCCCGCCGCGCACCTTGATCGACTAATCAGCGGGTACATCAAAGTCGGCGTTGCGAATGCCGCCGACCGCCGAGCAAAGACCCGCGTCAGCTGGCACTGGGAACCCGATGGCACGCTGCGCATTCATGCCCGGCTCGCCCCCGAGGAAGGCGCCGTTGTGCTGGCGGCTCTCCGGGCCGCCATTGAACGAGGAGAGAGCGATCCGGAGAGGACGCTTGAGCGCTCATCGCAATCACGTCAAGACGCTTCGCCTACAGAGACTTCCGCGGAAGACTCCCCTCCGACACCGGTGAGCTCCGACTCGATCACATCCGACACGAGCACAACTGACCCCACGAGCGGAGCTCACCCGGCTGCTCCCTTCGACACGTCCGCGGAGGGGTTCAACCCGGGAACTGATCGGCCAAGCTACGCGGACGCCCTGGTGGCAATGGCCGAAGCCTTTCTTCAGTACGGTCACAGCACCGCGAGCGGCGCCGACCTTCATACCGTCCTCGTCCACATCTCTGCCGACATGCTCGGATCCCACGGCTCGACGACCGACGCTGCCAGCCGGTCGGCACCGCCTCTCCCAACTGAAGATGCCGAGTCTTTCTCCGCGGAAGAGCACCGATCGAGACTCGCCGTACACGGTCGGCTTCACGTGGACGATGGGCCAGCCCTGGATCCCGGCACTCTGCGATGCATCCTCTGCGATACATCCACAATCGTCATGCTGCACGACACCAATGGCGGCATCCTCAACCTCGGCCGTAAGACCCGCCGTATCAACAACGCCCTGCGCCGAGCACTGAAAGAACGCGATGGCGGCTGCCGCTTCCCCGGCTGCGGCAACCGTCGAGCAGACGCTCACCATCTGCGCCATTGGATTCATGGTGGCGAAACGAAGCTCGAGAACCTCATCCTGCTCTGCCGCCGCCACCATCGCATGCTCCACGACGAACAGTTCGTCATTGCTAGTCCGCAGCCCGGCAAGTTCGTCTTCCTTCGCCCGGATGGACAGCAGATTCCCCTGGCGCCTGCGCCACCTCAACCACACGGCACGCTTGAGGAGCGCCATGCCAGCACCGGCGTAGCTCCCATCGGACTCGCTCCCGATTGGTACGGCGATCCGCTCGACCTCCACTATGCGGTCAGTGTGCTTGCTATCGAACACGAACGTCGGCGCGGCTATCGACACCCCGTTACCTGTATGCCGGGCCAGACTCCCGTGGAAGACCATCCGCAGATCAGCAGGCCGCAAGCCGACATTCCGGCTCGTTGGAATTGATCGCGATGGGCTGGAACAACCCGAACATGCCGTGGGGGGAGCTGGAACGCCGGCTCTCCGGGCGGCGCCGACCGCCTGGTCCACCGACCGGTGCGAGGGAGCCGGGCGACGGCGGGGATTCGCCGGCTTGGTCACGCAAAAGAGGCGCATACGACCCGCTGCCAGACGAGCGACCGCAGCCGCCGTCAGAACCGACGGTCCCTTATGCCGAGCTGCACTGCCACTCCAACTTCAGCTTCCTCGACGGCGCAAGCCACCCGGAGGAACTAGTCGAGGAGGCGGTCAGGCAGGGACTGCACGCGATCAGCCTTGCCGATCATGACGGACTGTACGGGATCGTCCGGCTGGCCGAGGCAGCCGCGGCGTACGACGTCAAGACGGTGTACGGCGCGGAGCTCTCCCTCGAGCTCACCAAACCGCAGAACGGAGAGGCCGACCCTCAAGGGCGGCACTTGCTCGTGCTCGCCCGTCGCGAGGAGGGCTATCACCGGCTCGCCGGAGCGCTTACTGAGGCACAGCTCGCCGGAAAGGAGAAGGGCAAACCGGTCTATGACGTCGACCGGCTGGCAGAGCAAGCCGGTGGTCATTGGCTGATCCTCACGGGGTGCCGCAAGGGCTTCGTCCCTGCTGCTCTCGCAGCAGACGGCCCCGCGGCGGCAGCCCATGAGCTCGACCGGCTGGTTGCGCTGTTCGGCCAGGGCAACGTTGCGGTCGAGCTCTGGGATCACGGTGACCCGCTCGACACCGAGCGCAACGACGCCCTCGCCGAGCTGGCGACCGCAGCGGGCCTTCCGATCCTGGCCACCAACAACGTCCACTACGCGACACCGGCCCGGCGACCGTTGGCCACCGCCCTGGCCGCCGTACGCGCGCGGCGCAGCCTGGACGAGCTCGACGGCTGGCTGCCCGCGGCTCCCACTGCTCACCTGCGCACCGGTGCGGAGATGGCAGCGCGGTTCGCTCGTTTCCCCGGCGCGATCGCCCAGTCCGTGGCCTTTGCCGACGAGCTCGAGTTCGCCCTCACCAAAGCATCACCACAGCTCCCCAAACTGGATCGTCCCGAGCGCCATGCGACCGACGCCGAGTGGCTGCGCGAGCTGGTGTACGAGAACGCCCACAAGAGGTACGGGCCGCCAGAGAGATCTCCGCAGGTCTACGAGCGGTTGGATAAAGAGCTGCGCGTCATCGCGGAAAAGGACTTCCCCGGCTACTTCCTCATCGTCTGGGACATCGTCAAGTTCTGCCACGATGAGGGGATCCTCTGCCAAGGCCGGGGATCAGCGGCCAACTCCGCGGTCTGCCATGTCCTCGGTGTCACCGCCATTGATGCAATCTTCTACCGGCTTCCCTTCGAGCGGTTCATCGCCACTACCCGTGAGGAAGAGCCGGACATCGACATCGACATCGAGTCTGGACGGCGGGAGGAAGTCATCCAGTACGTCTACAAAACATACGGTCGGGACCGCGTCGCACAGGTGTGCAACGTCATCTCGTACCGCCCCAAGATGGCGGTCCGCGACATGGCCAAGGCGCTCGGCCACTCCCAGGGGCAGCAGGACGCCTGGTCCAAGCAGATCGACTCCTGGGGGAGCACACAGGACACCACCGATCACGACATCCCGGACGAGGTGATCGGGCTTGCCGACCAGGTGTTGCGGTTTCCTCGGCACCTCGGGATCCACTCCGGCGGGATGGTGCTGACCGAGCGTCCGGTGGGAGAGGTGTGCCCGATCGAATGGGCGCGGATGGACAACCGCTCGGTCCTTCAGTGGGACAAGGACGACTGTGCGGCCATGAAGCTGGTCAAGTTCGACCTGCTCGGGCTCGGGATGCTCTCCGCGCTGCGCTACATGCTCGAGTTCGTCAGGGACTTCTGCGGCGATCCACTCAACGACCTGACCTCGATCCCCCAGGACGAGAAGGCGGTCTACGACATGCTCTGCCGGGCGGACTCGGTCGGTGTCTTCCAAGTGGAGAGCCGGGCCCAGATGGCGACGCTCCCCCGGCTGCGCCCGCGCAAGTTCTATGACCTGGTCATCGAGATCGCGTTGATCCGCCCCGGGCCGATCCAGGGTGGCGCGGTCCATCCCTACATCCGGCGCAAGACCGGCCGGGAGCCGGTCACCTACCTGCACCCAATGCTCAAGGAGATCCTCTCGCGCACGCTCGGTGTGCCGCTGTTCCAAGAACAGCTCATGCAGATCGCCGTCGTCGCCGGCAACTGCACCGGGGACGACGCCGACCTGCTGCGCCGAGCGATGGGTTCCAAGCGTGGCGAGGAAAAGATCGAACGGCTGCGGTCGAAGCTCTATGCAGGCATGGCACAGAACGGCATCACCGGGGAGGTCGCCGACGAGATTTACGACAAGATCTCCGCCTTCGCGAACTTCGGCTTCGCCGAAAGCCACGCGCTCAGCTTCGGGCTTCTGGTGTACGCGAGCTCGTGGCTGAAGCTTCATTACCCAGCGGCGTTCCTCGCGGCGCTGCTCAAAGCCCAGCCGATGGGCTTCTACTCGCCGCAGTCGCTGGTGGCGGACGCGGTACGGCACGGCGTGGAGGTCCGAGGCGTCGACGTCAATCGGTCGGCCGCCGATGCGACGTTGGAGCTCATCCAGGAAGCGGCGCTACCAGAGCCGGCACTCGACTGCTTCACGATGTGGGAGTTCGTTGATGCGGAGGAACCGTGGTCGCCGGACACCGACGGGTTCGACCCGGAGGCCCATCGGCGCGACGCTGGGTACGCGGTTCGGTTGGGGTTGTCGTCGGTCCGGACCATCGGCAAGGACCTCGCCGAACGGATCGCGGCCGGCCAGCCCTACACCGACATGGCCGACCTGGTCCGGCGGACCGAACTGACCGCCGCGCAGCTCGAGTCACTGGCGACAGGAGGGGCCTTCGACAGTTTCGGCCTGTCTCGGCGGGAGGCGTTGTGGGCAGCCGGCGCCGTCGCCACCGAACGCGACGGTCAACTGCCTGACCTCCACCTTGGTGGCAGCACACCACCGCTGCCTACGATGACGCCGCCGGAGCGCACCATGGCCGATCTGCACGCGGTCGGCGTATCTCCGGACAGTCATCCCATCCAACATGTCAGGCCGGCACTCGCCGAACGCGGAGTGATCCCTGCCCGTGCACTCTCGTCGGTGGGCAACGGCCGGCGGGTCGTTGTCGGGGGTGTGGTCACACACCGGCAGCGGCCGGCTACCGCGAGCGGCACGACCTTCCTCAATCTCGAGGACGAAACCGGGATGATCAATGTGATCTGTTCTTATCCGGTATGGACCCGCTACGCGCGAGTCGCCCGGACAGCCGCAGCCCTACTCATCCGCGGAAAGCTCGAAACGGCCGATGGCGTCACCAACGTGGTCGCCGAGCACATCAGTCGGCTTCCGCTCACGATCAAGGCGATGTCCCGCGACTTCCGCTGACCGGCGGCTCACCCGGCCGCGCGGGCAGGTTTGCCGCGAACGACGAGGGAGCGCAGCAGCTCGTCCGTTGCAGCAGCGACCGCGTCGACCGCTGCATCGAACGCCGCCGAGTTGTGCGGCGCGGGGGAGCGGAACCCCGAGATCTTGCGTACATATTGCAAAGCGGCGGCCCTTACGTCACCGTCGGTGAGGGTTTCCGTGTACGGGGGGCGCAGCGTCTTGATGCTCCGGCACATAGGAGAGACGGTACGCGGCGAACCGGCCGGCCGACGACCGTGCCGGCCGATCAGGGCCCGTGCCGGCCCGTTACACGAGCGCGCCAGCCGGGATCGAACCCGCCAATGAGCCAGGTGTCGGTGCATCGTCGATCTCCGCCCACACGACCTTGCCGCTCCCGATCGGCCGCACCCCCCACCGGGAGGCGAGCCGCTGGACGATCAACAGGCCGCGATGCCGCTCGTCGTACCGCGCGGCAACGGCCAGCCGGGGCAGCCGGGCGTCCTCGTCGCGTACCTCGACCACCAGACGGCCCGCCAGTCGGCACAGCCGCAGCTCGATGTCAGTGGCGGCGTGCTTGATCGCATTGGTGAGCAGCTCGTCGGCGACCAAGACCACCGAGTCCCCCCGCTGGGCCATCCCCCACGCCACCAGTGTGGCTCGGACGAACCGCCGCGCGTCGGCGGCGCCCGATGCCTGCCCTGATAGCCGCATCGACGCCTGCAGGACTGGTTCGTCGGCGATCTCCCTGACGTACAGGAGCGTCACATCGTCGTCGCGCTGGCCCGCGGCCACCGTCTCGACCAGCTCGTCGCAGGTCGCCTCGAGGTCGCCTTCGTCGTGCGCAAGCTGGTGGACAAGCAGCTCAACGCCGTCCGAGATCGACCGCTGCCGGGTCTCGACCAAACCGTCGGTGTAGAGGAGGAAGCCGGCTCCTCGAGGCAGCACGATCTCGCGTTCCTTGAAGACCGCGCCTTCCAGCCCGAGCGGCAGACCCAGCTGATCCTCGAGCAGCCAGACGTCACGCTCCGGGGTGACGACCGCCGGTGGGAGATGGCCCGCGTTGGCGTAGCCGAGCGTCCGGGCCACCGGGTCGTACACCGCGTACACGCAGGTCACGAACTGTTGTCCGGGAAGCCCGCCGGCGAGCTCGTTCAGGTTGCGCATGATGTCCGCAGGCGGCAAGTCCATGACGGCATAGGCGCGGACGGCGGCCCGCAGCTGTCCCATCGTCGCGGCGGCGGGTATCCCCTTGCCCATCACATCGCCCACGACGAAGGCGGTACGGCCGCAGGGCAGCGGGATCACATCGAACCAGTCGCCGCCGACCTGCCCGTGGCCGGCGCCAGGAAGGTAGCGGGACGCTATCTGTAGCCCATCGACCTCGACGGGGTGGGGCATCAGGGCGCGTTGCAGCTCCTCCGCCCAACCGCGCTGCTGGTGATAGAGCCGCGCGTTGTCCAGGGCGATCGCTGTGGGAGCGGCCACGCCGACGGCCAGCCGCTCGTCCCGCTCGTCGAAGAGGCCGACGTCGGGATGGCCGAAGAAGAAGCCACCGAGCACCTCCCCCGCCTGCGACAGAACGGGTACGGCGAGGAAGCTCCGCACCGGCGGATGGTCCGGTGGCAGCCCGTTGAAGGGCGGGTTCTGCCCATATGCCGGATGCCGGGTGATGTCGTCCGCCCGCATCACACCTTCACCACTGAAGATCCGGCCGAAGATTCCGGTGATACGCGGCACGGGCAGACGCTCGAACTTCGACCGCGCGAGCCCCGAGACCGCGTACCGCATGGCCCGCTCGCCGGACAGTTCGTCGATCGTGCAGAAGAACGCGCCATACCGCGCGCCCGTCACGCGGGTCGCGGCGTCGACGGCCAGCTGCATGACCTGGTCGAGCTCCATCTCCGCGGCGAGCTTGGTGCCGATCTCCCGAAGGGTTTCGACGGTGGCGGCTTCCTCGATCAATCTGGCGTCCTGCCGGCGGCGCTGGACGAGGATGGCCTCGAGCCGCAGCGCCTGATCCCGCACGGTCGCCTCGTGCAGCTCGAGAAGCTGCCGGAGTACGGCCGTCTCCTGCGCGCGTACCTCGGGATCGGCGGCGACGTGCTGCAGCAGCGCGAGCGGCGTTGACAGGGCAATGTCACGGAACAGTTCCGCGGTCTCCAGCGAAACCGGGGTACGGGAGACGAGGACGACGGCGAACACCCGTCCCGCGGGAAGCACACCGCCGAAGCCCAGCACGGAGCGGATCCGGTGTTTGGCGACGAACTCCTGGTCGGGCACATCGGGGCTGCCGCGAGCCTCCCTGACATGGAAGACGCCGAAGTCATCGGGGGGCGGTGCCTGCCCGTCGCCGGCATGGACGGCGAGCTCCTCCGGCAGACCGAGTTGACAGACCAGCGCAGCGATCACCGGGGCCTGCCGGACATCGTCAGCGTCGGGCAGAGGTATCACCCGGTGATTGGTCGATCTCGTCGGGTGCTGCCATTGGGCGAGCTGGCCGTCGCTGCCGGCCAGGACGAGGCACCGCATGTTCGGCGCCGGGTCGACCTCATCTGGAAGCTGTTTGCGGCAGATGTCCTGCAGGTCCGGGCTGAGCTCGTCCCACTGGCTGCTTACGAACATGCGCGCGAGGACGAAGGACTGCCGGTGGTTCTGTGGATCGAGAAAGCTCGACCTTAAGTAGGTGACGACCCGCTGCGCCGCTTCCTCGACGGACGCGGAGCCGCCTGCGGCGCGCCGCATGCCCGACGCGCATTCCACCATGTCGCTCAGTGAGAACGACACGACGTCGAACACCGCAACTCCTACGTTCACTGGGTCAGAGCGCGCTTCGCGGTTCTGCGTAGACGGCGGCCACTCAGACTGCGGTTCAGCCGACTATCTCATGGGACTGTACATTGCGCGGCCTAAGCGGCGATCTGGTGGAAACTGCTCAGTCTGAGGTCAGGGCCGCGAGCTGTGCGGTGCCCACCTCGGCGACCTCGGCGAGCGCCGCCGGGTCATCGGCCCCCCAGCGCCGGGGCGCGCTGTCCACGACGCACAGTGCACCGAGGGGATGACCATGACTGCCCCGCAGGGGCACCCCGGCGTACGCGACGGCGTGCAGCTCCCTGACCAGCGGGCTGCGGGCGAACTCCGGCCGGTGCCTGGCGTCATCGAGCGCCAGCGGGCCGGTCAGCGCGAGCGCGAACGGGCAGAAGCCCCAGCTGGCGGGAAGCTCGGTCATGTCGGCCAGCGACTCAGGCAGACCGAACCCGCCTGCCAAGAGCTGGCGTTCCTCCTCAACAAGAACGACGACACCGATCGGGGTGCCCAGCGACTGCGCTGCCAGCTCAGCTGTCCGGTCGAAAACCCCGCCGATCGCCGGCTCCACCGGAGTGACCCGCCACAATGCGGCCAGACGGGCCGGGTCGCGCAGGACCCTCGCGAGGCTGTCGGTCACGGGTACGGAATGTACCGGATCGAGCACTGTTTGTGTCCAGAGCAGTTAGGACTCCGTCACAAATACCTATCGCAAATGTGGGCATTAGCCCCACAGCTAACGGAAGACGATGGTACGGGTGCCGTTGAGCAGGACGCGATGCTCGGCGTGCCAGTGGACGGCTCGGGCGAGAGCGAGGCACTCGACGTCACGTCCGACCGCGGCAAGCTGCTCCGGCTCGTAACCATGGTCGACCCTGGCAACCTCCTGCTCGATGATCGGCCCTTCGTCGAGCGTGGGGGTCACATAGTGAGCTGTCGCTCCGATGAGCTTCACACCGCGCAGGTGGGCCTGATGGTACGGACGGGCGCCGGCGAAGCTCGGCAGGAACGAGTGGTGAATGTTGATCACCCGCCCCTCCAGCCTCTTGCACAGGTCGTCCGAGAGCACCTGCATGTATCGCGCGAGCACGACGAAGTCCACCTGCAGGGTCCCTATCAGCTCGATGAGGGCCGCCTCCTCCTCGACCTTGGTGTCCGGCGTGACCGGTAGGTAGTGATACGGGACGCCGTATCGCTCGACCAAGCCGCGAAGATCCTCGTGATTGGACACCACCGCCGGCAGGTCGACTCTGAGGTGATCGCTTGTCCAGCGATAGAGCAGATCGTTCAAGCAGTGTCCGAAACGGGACACCATGACGAGCATGCGCGGCCTGATGGCGAGATCGTGCAGCTCGAGGTGCATCCCGAACTCGGGTACAAGGTCGGTGAAGCCGGCTTCCAGCTCGACCGCGGTCACCGGCCCGGAGGCATGGATGCGGAGGAAGAACCGGCCTGAGCTGCGATCGCTGAACTGCTGGCTGTCCAAGATCGTGCACTGATGCGAGACGAGCACGCCGGTGACCGCGTGGACGATGCCGATTCGATCCGGGCAGGAGATCGTCAGAACGTGCTCGTGCACTGATTTCCCCTTGATTTCCCCTTGGGTGATGCAGCGACCACGCTAAGCGGCGCGCACATGGGTGCGGACCCAGTCGATGATGGACTGGGTAGAGGCGCCCGGCGTGAACACCTTCGCCACGCCGAGCTGCTCGAGCTGGGGGATGTCGTCATGGGGGATGATCCCGCCGCCGAAGACCACTACGTCACTCGCGTCACGCTCGTGGAGGAGCTCGAGAACGCGCCTGAACAGCGTCATGTGAGCGCCCGAGAGCACGGAGAGGCCGATGCCATCGGCGTCCTCCTGCAGGGCAGTCTCGACGATCTGCTCGGGCGTCTGGTGCAGCCCGGTGTAGATGACCTCCATTCCGGCGTCCCTCAGTGCCCGGGCCACGATCTTGGCGCCGCGGTCGTGCCCGTCCAAACCCGGCTTCGCGACCACCACTCGGATCTTGCCCCCGGCAGCAGCCGGGGCTGGAGGGCGGTCCTCGCCCGCTGTGATGGGGGTCATACGGGCCTCCTCGTTAATGATCGACAGCGCTGTCGCACGGCCTGGCTTACCCACGTCTCCACGATCATGTCACGGACACCGCCACGACGGCGCTGACCAGCATAGATGGCAAGTCACCAGCATTTGCAACAGGGGCCATCAAAGCGGTACGCATGCATTAGCAATCTGTTGATCGAATTGATTGCTCGATAGGCGGAACTGGCAAAGCAATTGCCCGAGTGGGTTTCCGATCCTCGAAAGCATTGTTAAGGTGCTGGGGTTTTTGCCCTCGAAACAGGACGGTGACTTCACTATATGGCTGGCCGACATGCGAGGGGTCCTGGGACCCCGAACTCGACCAGTAGCAGTCGTTCGCAACGCATCCAAGACCGCGGCCGGCTGCCCCTCTTGGTGGGAGGTGCAGTAGCTGTCGCAATAGCCGGCACCGGGGCGGTAAATGCCTCATCCGATGACGGTGGACTAAGCACAATGAGGACCCTCACCGGCATCGCGAATGTGAACCCGCGCATCGGCGCCAGCCTGATTGGTCCACTGGGCAGCGATGTGCTCGAACTCCGCAGCGCCCGCGCCGCGGCCGACCGAGCCAGCCGTGCCGCCCACCGCGAGGCAGTGGAGGCGAAGCGGAAGGCAGCCGCCAAGGAGAAGGCCCAGGCAGCCGCGAAGAAGCGGGGTCTGGCAGCCGCGAAGAGGAAGGCCGCGCTTGCCCGCGAGCGTGCGCTGGCCAGGATGTACACACTGCCTGTCTCCGGCTATCACCTCACGGCGAGATTCAACGCCGGTGGAGGCCTCTGGGCGGCCGGTCGCCACACCGGCCTCGACTTCGCGGCACCAGCAGGTACGCCGGTCAAAGCCGTGGAGCGGGGCCGGATCGTCGAGAGCGGCTGGGCCGGAGCCTATGGCTGGCGGCTGATCATCCGGCATTCGGACGGCACGAAGACGTGGTACTGCCACCTGGCCACGTTCCTCCGGACGAGCGGTTGGGTCGCCGTCGGGCAGATGATCGCCCGAGTCGGCAGCACGGGCAACGCGACCGGTCCGCACCTGCACCTGGAGGTACATCCGGGTGGCCGCGGTCCGGTCGACCCGTACCCCTGGTTGGTCGGGCACGGCCTGCGGCCCTAGCGACACTAGGGTCTGGGCCTTCTACGAAAGTCCCGCCAATCGCGGTTGAACACCCACTCTCAGTGCGGGTGAAGCACACCGCTTGGCGGGACTTTCTACACGCCGAATAATAACGCTGCGCCACTGCTCGATTACAATACAATCCGTTACTGATCGGCTACTAAAGGCCGGTTTTATAACGCGTCGCCGACCCGCTCTTTCATAGCGGACTCACAGGATTCTTGCGACTTCCTCAACAATGTGCTACAACGCACCTGACGAATTGCCGAGGGTCTCCGGATACTTCAGTCCGGCACCGGTGTTGAGGACCAGAATTTCCTCCTCCGGCCCCAGCCATTCCGTCTCGCGCAGGCGACGAGCGGCCGCCAGCGCGGCTGCGCCCTCCGGGCAGATCACCAGGCCTTCGTGTCGGGCGCAGCGCGCCTGCTCGGCAAGGATCTGTTCATCGCCAACGGCAAGGGCGGTGCCACCGGTCGCATAGACGGCCTCGAGGATGAGGAAATCCCCGAGCGGCTTCGGCACGGTGATGCCGAAGGCGACCGTGCGCGGCTCCGGCCACGGCTCACATGCCTGCGCCCCCTGTTGGACGGCGCGCACGATCGGCGCGCAACCTGTCGACTGCACGGAGACCAAGCGCGGCATCTTCCCCGTGATCCAGCCAAGCTCGCGCAGCTGTTGGAGCGCACGGTAGATCCCGATCAAGCCAACGCCGCCGCCGGTGGGATAGACGATCACGTCGGGTACCCGCCAGCCGAGCTGCTCGACGAGCTCGAAGCCGATCGTCTTCTTGCCCTCGATACGGTAGGGCTCCTTCAACGTCGACACGTCCTGGTAACCGGACCGCGATGCCACTGCCCGTTCAACGATCTCGGCACACCGTCCGATGTGCCCGCGTACCAGCTCCACCTCCGCCCCGGCGAGAGCGCACTCCAGCCGGGTGATCTCAGGTGCGTCGGTCGGCATCGCAATGAAGCTGCGCAGGCCGGCGCGGGCGGCGTACGTCGCCCAGGCCGCGCCGGCATTCCCGTTCGTCGCCATCGCGACTCCGTCGACGCCAAGCTCGCGGGCTCTCGAGACGCCAACGGTGGCGCCCCGCGCCTTGAACGTCCCTGTCGGCAACAGCCCGTCGTCCTTCATCAGCAGTCGCGACAGGCCATAGTGCGCGCCGAGCCGGCGCAGCGGGAGCAGCGGCGTCATGCCCTCGCCCATACTGACGACATGGTGGACCGAACGGACCGGCAGCAGCTCGTGGTAACGCCACAGCGTCGGCGGCCGACCGCCGATGACCTCCGGGTCGGTGACGGCCTTGACGGCATCGAGGTCATATTCGGCGAGCAGCGGCGATCCACAGGTGCACCGCCCCGCGATCTCGTCGGCAGCGCGTTCGGTGCCGCACCGGGGGCAGCGCAGATGGCTCAACGCGGAGTACTGGAAGGCCGGGGAGCGGCCGGCGCGATGAGCGGGCACTAAAGCTTCTGGACCGGCGCGTAGCGCAGCACCAGCCACTTTGTCCCGGCCGAGCCGAAGTCGATCTGGGCCTGGACATTGTCGCCCGCCCCGCGAGTGGCCACGACCGTCCCCAGACCGAAGGAGTCGTGGCTGACCCGATCGCCAGGCGCCAGCGCCACGATGGGACGGTTCCCTGGCGAACGCACCCCCGGGCGGGCTGCCGCCGCCGCGAGAGACGGCGCGGAGAATGCGTTCCGCGCCGAGCTGACCAGCCGCCGCCACTCCACCAGGTCGTCGGGGATCTCGTCGAGAAAGCGCGACTTCGGGTTGGCGGAGGGCGCCCCCCAGGCGCTGCGCAGCGCGGCGCGGGTGACGTACAGCCGCTCCCTCGCCCGGGTGATGCCGACGTAAGCCAGCCGGCGCTCCTCCTCGAGCTCCTTCTTGTCGTTCATCGATCGCATGTGCGGGAAGACGCCATCCTCCATGCCGGTGAGGAACACGACGGGGAACTCGAGTCCCTTGGCGGTGTGGAGCGTCATCAACGTCACGACCCCGGTGCCCG
>DASYTV010000313.1:0-12789 GCA_036001885.1 Actinomycetes bacterium | reverse complement strand
CCCGTACCCGACCCTGATCGGCCTGTCCGAGCTGCCGGGGGAGCTGGACGGGTTCGGGCCGATCCCGGCGTCGGTGGCCCGCCGGGTCGCCGCGGGTGGGACGTGGCGGCGGATCCTCACCGACCCGGCCACCGGGCGGGTCCTCGACTACGGCAGGACCCGCTACCGGCCTCCGCAGGACCTGATCGACCAGGTGATCGCCAGGGACCGGACCTGCCGCGGAGTCGGCTGCGACCGGCCGGCCCGCTCCTGCCAGATCGATCACACCATCCCGTACCCGGACGGGCCGACCGCGGAGGGGAACACCGGCCCGTTTTGCGACCGGCAGCACCTGTTCAAAACCCACGGCGGCTGGCAGGTCCAACAACCGGCCCCCGGCCAGTTCACCTGGCGCACCCCCACCGGGCACACCTACACCAAACACCCCGACCCCATCGGACCCATCATCGACGACCGTCAAGATCACCTCGACGACCGGCCACCCGACAACGACCCCGACCCCCCGACCGACCAGTCCACTCATTCAGAAGAGCCCGACCTGCCACCCTTCTGATCAAGCTTGGGCTCAGGCTTCTTCGAGGAGCTGCTCGAGGACATGCCTGCCGATCGCCGCCATGGGAGGGTTGTCGTCGGAGTGCTCCGCCAACGAGCTGCCCAGGTTGAGTGCCCAGCCTCGCGCACGAGCCCACGTGTCCTGATCGGTGTCGGTGAGCTCGTCGAGGCGGGCCTTGAAGGTGGCGCGACCTTCGGCGTCGAAGACCATCCACGCGGCCGCGAGGTCAGTGGCCGGGTCACCGCCGTTCAAATCACCGAAGTCGATCACCGCAGATAGTCGTTGCTCGCCGGTCCGTGGCTCAGGTATGAGCAGGAGGTTCGCAGGATGCGGATCGCCATGGACCCACGTCGCAGGACCGGTCAGCGGCGGAGTCGCGACGAGCTCGTCCCAGAGACCAAGCAGCACCTCGCTATTGGGGATCACTCCGCTTGCCAACCGCAGCCGTACGTCTGCATCGCGCGCCGCCAGCGGTACTCCGCGGACCGGGCTGCGAGGTGCATCGGGCGGCGCAGGCGCATGCAGCTCGGCCATGAAGCGGGCGAACTCCGCGGCAATGCTGCCGCGCTCAGCAGGCGCTATCTCGGTGCCCGGCCGGCCCTCGAACCAGGGACCGATCGTCCATGGCCAGGGATAATCCGGGCTCGGGACCCCCCGTCGCACCGGTACGGGTATCCGCGCGGTTATCTGTCGGGCGAGCACGGGGAGCCAGCGTTGCTCGTTGACGAGCAGATCGACCGCTACCTGTCGGCGTGGGAGCCTTACGCAGAGGTCGTCGCCCAAGCGGTAGAGCACGTTGTCCCAACCGTTAGCCACGAGTTCAAGCGGCCCCACCAGCTCTGGATGCTGTGTCTCAACGAGGCGGGCAACGAGTTGGTGGTCTACGTCGATGTCGGCCCCGGGTGTTTTCACCGGTCGATCATCCGTCAAGCCTTGAACGAGATCAAAATCGTTTCGCGTCGGAATCACAGCCCAGGAATCAGTCTCGATCAAGTTCGGACGCCTCGCCATGGCTGGACGACCGTGATGCCGTGTAGAGGAAGGCGGACCGAACCGCTCCGCAGCGCCTGCGTGGGTCACACTGAGCGGGCTTGGCCCAGGTCTGGTCAAGACCCTGCCGGGCCGGGATCGTAGGGCAGATGGAGCTGTTTCCCCCGATGCCATTGGCTCACTGGCAGGACACCAAGGCCACTTTGCACCGGTTCGCTCAGGTGGTGGGCAAGATCCGGCTCGCGGCAAGCCCTCGGCGCAACCACTGGTGGAATGTTCCGTTCTACCTGACCGGCCGAGGCATCACCACTCGGCCCATGGGGCGCGCGGCGGGGTCCTTCTTCACGATCGACTTCGATTTCGTCGAGCATCAACTCCTGGTTGCAGCTGGCGACGGGCATGCCGTGTCGTTCCCCCTCTACGGGCAATCGGTTTCCTCGTTCTATCGCAACACTCTGGACGCCCTGGCTGCCGTGGGGGTGGAGGTGAGCCTGGAACGGCCAAGGCCGTACGACCTGCCGGACTCCGACCGGCCGTTCGCGGAGGACACGACGCACGCCAGCTACGACACGGCCTGGGCTACGCGCTACTGGCAGGTGCTGAGCCAGGTGAACCTCATCCTCGAGGAGTTCGCTGCAGGCTTCTCCGGCAAGGTCAGCCCCGTGCACCACTTCTGGCACACCCTCGACATCGCGCACACCCGCTTCTCCGAGCGCCGGACGGAGCTTCCGCCACAGGCCGACCCAGTGACCTGTGAGGCTTACTCCCGGGAGGTGATCAGTTTCGGCTTCTGGTTCGGCGACGACACCCTCCCCGAGCCGGCGTTCTACTCGTACACCGCTCCTGAACCTGACGGTCTGGCCGGCGAAACGCTGCAACCCTCAGCCGCCGAGTGGATGGCACGAAAGGACAGTCACTTGGCCATCCTTCGGTACGACGACGCTCGCGCGGCGACCGATCCGCGGGCGGCGGTCCTTGCGTTCTATGAGAGCGCCTACCAGGCCGGCGCCCTCCACGCGGGCTGGGACGTTGCCGCCCTGGCCTGCCCGGGCGGCGTGACCGATCCGCACCGCCCGCCTTTGCAGAGCTGAGCCGATGGAGCGATGGAGCGCCATGGTGATGGCGGCCGGTCGACCGATACTTACACCCTTACTGCGGCGCGAGCCTTCGCCGTCTTTACGGCGGCACTAAGGGTTGCGATGTCGTAGGCGCCGTGGTGGCGCCGTCCGTTGATGAAGAACGTCGGTGTGCCGGACACGCCACTCAGGTCAGCGGAGTCCACATCCTCCGCGACTCGCGACGACCAGGCGTGCTTGCGGAGCTCGTCGCGGAAGCGGTCGACGTCGAGGCCCAGCTCGGCGGCGTACCTGACCAGGCTGATTGGCCGCAGGTCGTCTTGATGCTGGAACAAGAGGTCGTGCATCTCCCAGAAGGCTCCCTGGCCGGCGGCCGCCTCGGCCGCCTCCGCCGCCAGCTGGGCCCCCGGATGAACGTCGGTGAGTGGAAGGTGGCGCCACACATACCGAACATCACCGAAGTCAGCGAGCAGCTTGCGAACGACAGGCTCCGCCTGCCCGCAGTATGGACATTCGAAGTCGCCGTACTCGACGACGGTCACGAGGGCACCCTCCCGCCCACGGATGTGATCACGGTCCGGGTCGACTTCCGAGGCGAGGTCGATGATCAGGTCCGAGGTGCCGAGCAGGGCGCGGCTGCGCGCTTGCAGGGGCAACAGTTCGGTGACCCGGAAGACAACCCAGGTCGCAAGGGAAGCGCACAGAGCGGCAGACAGGATGCCTACCTTCGCCTCCTCTAGCTGAGTACCGCGGAAGGCCAGCGTCGAGATCAGGAGGGACACTGTGAAGCCGATCCCGGCGATCGTGCCTCCGCCAAGGACAGCGGCCCAGCCGATCGGTGGTCGCAACCGGCCACGGCTCAGCACGGTGAGCAGCCACGAGGAGCCGGCGATCCCGAGCGGCTTGCCGACGACGTAGGCGATGAGGATGCCGAGCGTGATCGGGGAGGTGTACGCCTGACTGAGGAAGTCACCGCTGATCGTGATGCCGGCGTTGGCCAGCGCAAACAGTGGCACGATGACGTAGCTCGTCCACGGGTGATAGATCTGCTGCAGCCGTTCGTTCGGTGAGATCGCCGAGGCGACCCCGAGGCGTGCGTCCCGCGCGAGCTCCGGGGTGGGCTGCTCGCGGAAGAGACGGAACGTCTCAGTGGCCCGTTCGAGATCGCCGCGGGCGGCCGGGTAGGCATATGTCAGCAGCCCCATGACCAGACCAACGACGATCGGCTCGACGCCGGAGAAGTAGAGGGCCGCCCAGGTCGCGGCGCCGAGCGCCAGATACACCAGCCCGATTCGGATGCCCGCGGCTCGCACGAGCAGCATCACCCCCAAGAGGCCGAAGGCCGTCAGCAGAGCCGGCAGCTTGATGTCGCCGCTGTAGAAAACCGCGATGACCGCCAGCGCGATGACATCGTCGACGACGCTGATCGTGAGCAGATACGCGCGCAGCCGGGCCGGGAACCGCCGGCCGACAAGCGCGAGCATGCCGAGCGCGAACGCCGTGTCGGTCGACATCGCCGCGCCCCAGCCGTGCGCAGAGGACCGACCGGCGTTCACCGCCAAGTAGATCGCGATCGGCACGAGGATCCCGCAGATCCCGGCCACCACTGGCAGCGTGAGCCGCCGCCGGTCCCGCAGCTCGCCCATGTCAAACTCCCGGCGAGCCTCCAGACCGACGACGAAGAAGAAGAACGTCATCAGTCCGTTGTTCACCCACTCGCGGAGATCCTGGGAGATATCCCAATCGCCGAGATTGATCGACAGCTGCGTCCCCCACAGCGACTCGTACGAGGATGCGTCTACGTTCGCCCACGCGAGCGCGGCCAATGTGGCTGCGAGCAGGACGGCGGCGCCTCCGGTCTCGGTGCGCAGGAACTCGCGCAGCGGCGTGGACAAGTTCCGCGCCCACGCCGTCCGCCCGGAGAAGGCCCCGGTCACCTCGCGCTGGGTCATCCCAACATTCTTGCGTGGCCTCGGTCCTCATCTGGTCGAGCCGACCGAATCATGACCAGGTAGGCCTGCCCAACCGGGCGGACAAAGGATCCAGCCGACGGGAGCCAGGGAAGGAAGCTCGGCGAGAAGCCAGGCTCACTCGCCGTTGAGCTGGCCCGGCTTGATGTGCCCGGACTCGTAGGCAAACACCACGGCTTGGGCGCGATCCCGAGCGCCGATCTTGGCGAAGAGATGGCCGACATGGGTCCGCACCGTGGCTTCGCCGAGATACATCCTCGCTGCGATATCGGCGTTGGATAGGCCACGAGCAAGATGTGTGAGCACCTCTCGCTCCCGGCCGGTGAGGAGCTCCAACTGATGAGTGAGCTCCGTCGGCGGATCGGCGAGTCGCAGGTGCCGCTCGATGAGCCGGCGCGTAACGCTGGGGGCGAGCAGCGCTTCCCCCGCGGCGATCGTGCGGACCGCGGCATAGAGCGCCTCGCGCGGGGTGTCCTTGAGGAGGAAGCCGCTTGCGCCGGCGCGCAGCGCTGCGAGGACGTATTCGTCGAGGTCGAACGTCGTCAGGACGAGTACGCGTGCCGTACTCGCTCGGTCGGCACAAAGCTCGCGGGTCGCGGCGATGCCGTCGAGCACCGGCATACGGACGTCCATGAGGACGACATCGGGCCGGTGCGCTCGGGCCAGGCGTACGGCCTCACGGCCGTCGGCCGCCTCGGCCACTACGTCGAAGTCTGACTGAGTGGTGAGCACCGCAGCGAAGCCGGCCCGGACGAGCTCCTGGTCATCCGCGACCAACAAGCGGATCACTGCTGGGCTCCGAGAGGAATGCGGGCCCGAACCCGAAATCCCTTCCCGTTCGGACCTGCTTGAAGATCGCCGCCGAACGCGCCCACCCGCTCCCGCATCCCGAGGAGGCCGCGGCCGGCCCCTTCCTCGGAAAGGGTGCGGGCTGCAGGTTGCTGTCCGTTCCCGTTGTCGACAACCTCGATGAGGAGATCGTCAGTGCTGAAGCGGAGCGTCGCCTCGGCGTGTGTCGGGCCGACATGACGGATGATGTTGGTCAGGGCCTCCTGCAGCACGCGGTACGCCGCAAGGTCCACGCTGGCCGGCAGATCGCGCGCTTCGCCCTCCACCGTCAGGTTGACGTCAACGCCGGCAGCCCGGACCTGCGACAGCAACGTATCCGCATCCCGCAAGCGCGGGCTCGGCGACAGCGACCCGCCCGGGGTGTCGTCGGCGCCATCGGCATCCTCGCGGAGTACGCCGAGCAACAGGCGCAGGTCGGCGAGGGCCGACCGTCCTGTGCGCTGAACCGCATGCAGCGCGTCTACTGCGCGACTCCGGTCGTCCACCAGAGCCTCGCCCGCCTCGGCCTGAACAACCATCACGCTAATGCTGTGTGCAATCACATCGTGCAGATCCCGGGCGATGGTCGCTCGCTCGGCGGCGGCCGCGGCTCGGGACTCGGCCTCGCGCCCGTGGCGCAGCTCTTCGGATTGCGCGGCGAGCTGATCGACGAGGCACCCGCGCGACCAGACGACCCGTCCGGCGATCCAGAAACCAGCCATCAACGCGGTGCCGAACTGCAAGTCGTCGAACGGGTTGCCCGTGACTCGCCACCTGATGAACGCAAATACGGGAATCGGCAGCGCTAGAGCCACGATCGCAGTACGCAGCGGTCGGTTGGCAGCTGCGGTGTAAACGGAGATCATGATCCCGAAGAACACTCCCGCGCCCTCGGCGGGTACGACGAACAGGGCCTCCATAGTCGTCACGGCAAGGACGAAACCGAGCACACCCAACGGCGATCGCCGCCGCCACGCCAGTGGGAGCGTCTGCAACAAGCCGGTCAGGAGATAGACCGCCACCGGTCCGTCGTTGTGATCGCCGCTCAGGGTGTCGGCCGTGGTGAGCGCCGCCGTACCTCCTGCAATCAGCAGGTCGCCGGTCGGTACCCGTAGCCACCGGCGGCTGCGATCCACCGCCTCCATGCCGCTCACGGTAGAGCAGGTTCGCTTGCCGTACATCGGCCTCTGCGCTGAGCCACCCCCGTCGCGGTTCAGCGCCTGGGCGGAGCGACGAGCGCATCAATGCGGATGTGGCGCCGGCCGGCGCGCACCTAGGTTCCGGGCATCCAGGGCGCGCCAGACGCCTGGCTCGACATCGGAGGTCGGGATGTTCACACAAACCCATCAACCCGGCGAGACGATGACGTCCCGACGCATCATCGCCTGGTGGCTGTTCGGCGCAGTAGCGACGGCGATCGGCGTTTCGCTCAATCTTGCCGCTGGCCGCATGCCCGGCTCGGAGGCATTCGGAGCCGAGGATGCTGTCGATGCGGTCGGAGGAGTCGCCATCGGCGGGCTCGGCGTTCTCCTGCTCCTCCATGGCGTCGCGGCTGGCCTAGGCCGTGCGCTGCTCGCGAGCTCGGTTCTGCATGGCGGGGTCTGGCTCACCGGTGGCCTCGCCGACGCGATCGCACACGGTCAACCTCAGCCGCCGTGGCCGGCGAGAGCGCTAGACGTCCTGAACGGGGTGCTCTTCATCCCTGCGTTCGTCCTGGTGGTGCTCGCGCCGTTGCTCCTCTTCCCCACCGGTCGGCTGCCGTCCCGGCGCTGGCGCGTCGTCGGCTGGCTTGCAGTGGGAGGCACGATCGGCTCAATGGTCGGAACCCTCGTGGCACCGGGGCCGGTCGACGAGGACGTGCCGGCCTGGGGCACCAACCCGTTCGGCATCGATGGCCTGGACGGATTCAGCGACGCCCTTCAGGGCGCCGGTCTCATTGCAGTGCTCGCGGCGGCCGTCGCCGGCATCGCGGCGATCGTCGTCCGTCTCATCACGCTGCGCGGCGTCCAGCGCAGGCAAATGTGGTGGTTCGTCGTACTCACTGCGCCGGTGATCGCGACGATCGCGATCGACACGGATGATCCCCGGGGCTCTGTCCGCAGTGATCCTCTTCGCGCTCATGCTCGGTGCAATCGGATATCCCCTGCTCGGTAGGCCGGCTTCGTCACCGGACCTGCGGTGATCTGGCCAAGGAGGCGGGCCGCGCTCAAGATCCGGTCGATGTATCCCTCAGCTTCGCTGTCGAGATCGACGCGATTGTCCAGTTCCGCGAATAGCAGGGACCCCGATCGACCCCGGGGACGCTTACATCGGAACCCGGACACTGTGGTGATCTAAGATCACCGGTGGTCCCGGACGTGCACGTTCGGTGCTTCACTGGGCGGGCACTTCGTAACGAGGGTCGGCGCGGTGCCGGCCCGGATGGCGCTGGCGATGGCCCGCGAGGCCCACGCGCCGGCGAACGAAGATGGCTCGCAGCCGTGCGTCGTCTACGCCTCGGACGAGGTGCACATGTAGCAACGTGAAGGAGGTCGACATGTCCGATCGGAGCCTGATCCCCGACGGGATGCGTGCTCAGCTCGCCGCAGAGGCCTACCAAGGCATCACGACGTTCGGGCGGTTCCCGCTCGTGACAGAGGCCGAGCAGTTGGACGCCTGGCGACCGGATGTCGCAGTTGTCGGCGCGCCCTGGGATGGATCGACCACGAACCGGCCGGGGGCCAGGTTCGGCCCACGCGCGTTGCGGGCGAACTCATACATACCTGGCGCCTACCACCTCGATCTCGGCATCGAAATCTTCGACCACCTGGCGGCCGTCGATTTCAGCGATGCGCTCTGCGCCCACGGCATGTGGGAGCGGTCCCGACAAGCCATCCATGAGCGTGTCCTTGCCGTGGCTAGCCGCGGCATCATCCCCGTCGTGCTCGGTGGCGATCACTCCATCACCTGGCCTTCGGTCACGGCCGTGGCTGACGTGATCGGCCACGGTCGAGTGGGTGTGATCCACTTCGACGCCCACGCCGACACGGCGCCAGACATCGACGGCAACCTGGCCAGCCACGGCACCCCGATGCGCAGGCTCATCGAGTCCGGCGCAGTGGCTGGGCACAACTTCGTCCAGGTGGGGCTACGGGGCTACTGGCCGCCGCCGGAGGTGCTCGCGTGGGGGCGGGAGCAGGGCATGCGGACCCACTTCATGCAGGAGATCTGGGAGCGCGGAACGCGCGCCGTCCTCAACCAGGTCATCGCCGAGGCGCTGGACGGGCCCGATGCCGTCTACTTGTCCATTGACATCGACGTCCTCGATCCCAGCTTCGCGCCCGGCACTGGTACGCCAGAACCCGGCGGCCTTGCCCCCGTCGACTTGCTGCGCATGGTGCGGCAGATCGCCCTGGACACCAATCTCGTCGGCATGGACGTCGTCGAGGTGGCGCCCCCCTACGACACCGCCGACATCACAGTCAACAACGCACATCGGCTTATATGGGAGGCATTGGCGGGCATGGCCGTGCGCCGGCGCGATGGCCGCGCTGAATAGGCATCGTCATACTCAGCGGCCGTTACGAGCGCGCGAATCGCGAGCCGGCCAACCAGGGCGACCAACACCGCCAGCCCGAGCCAGCCCACGACCGTGGTCCAGAGAGGCAGCGAGCTCAACCAGTTCACCAGGCCCCCTACAGCGGGTTTCCGCGGGCATCGCAGGGCGGAGTTTCGCCGTTGCCAGCTACCTTGAGCTCCTGATCGATGACCCGCAAAGAACGCTCCATCGCCACCGGCCGAAGGCCGCCGATGCCGCCGTGGAACGGGTTGTTGAGCGCGTTGAGCAGCAGCAGCATCGCCGTGATCACCGAGGCCACAGTCCCCATGAGCAGCGCTTGGACAACAGCCCGCTCCCCGCTGTCCGCGAAGAACAGCATGTAAAACAGGATCAGCCCGGATGTGAAGAACAGAACCAGCCATAGTGGCGTCGGGATGACGCCGACAGCTCCGTGGATGCGGTCGGCGCGTGCCGCCTCGCGGTCCGACCTCTGGTCGAGCCATTTCGCGAAGGCCGCCTGCTCGGTGGCGGTCCGCGGCTGGACGGTCCGCAAGGTTTGGAACAGCTCGGAGCCCCAGGGATTGAGCTCATTGCCGAGCGTGCCGGCCTCCATCCGTTCCCACTGCACGCCAGCCACCGACCGCGCGTAGCAGACCAGCTCGCCGGTCAATTCCGCGGCTGCCGGCTGAGGGAAGAACTGGGCGGTCTCGACCTGCTGCGCCACGATCAGCGCTTCGGCTTCTGCTCCTGACCGTGCCGTGTCATAGCTGGTGAACGCCAAGAACACCACGAAACCCAACAGAATGGCGAACCCCGTGGCCAACACTCCGAACACGCCAGCGGCGCGATCTCCGTCGTGGAAGTAGCTGCCATCCGGCGCGTTGCGGCGCACGACCAGCATCGCCGCGACGGCAGCGGCGGTCACCACCACGACGATGAGGATGGAGACGACGATATTCATCCGCTTGGCCATTTCGGTCCGTTTGAACCGTGACCCTATCGCCCAGCTTGGTTGAGATCCTCTGGAATCTGTCGATGAGAAGGCAGAGCGGCCTTACGCTCCTCCAGCCGTCGCAAGAGCTGCGCGAGGCTGCGACGCGGCTGGGCTTCACCCCGATGCTCGAGGCCCGCGGACACGACGGGTTGGAGGTCAGGGTGACCCGCCTCTTCTGCGGAATTCGTCGCAGTCATGTGCTTAGGCGCTCCCGCGGACGAGGACGACGGCTTCGCGGTGGCTGAGCTGGGCGCCGGCCGCAAGCGCATCCTCGAAGTCCCAGGAATCGGCCGCCTGCGCAACCCGGGTGACCAGTTCGGCCTCGCGAGGCCGCGTCGACGGCCATGCCTTCAGCCCCGCACGGCGGCGCAGCCCGTCGGCCGCGCCGAGCGCCGTCGCAGCGCGCCGCGCGTCTCCCTTGGCCAGCGCGAGCTGGGCGGCGATGACGAGCGAGAAGGCCACGGTCAAGGTGCTCAGCTCGGCGTCGTCGCTGGCGTCCACCGACTGCACGAGGAGCGCCCGCGCCTCGTCGAGGCGACCAGCGCGCACCTCGAGCGACGCGAGGTGGGCGCGGGCGCTGGACCGGAGCCACAGGTTGTCGAACCGGCCGCCGAGCTCGTCGACCATGGTGAGGTGTGTACGTGCTGCATCCTCGTTGCCGAGCGCCATCTCCACCATGCCGACTGTCAGCGCGGCGAACGCCACGAACGGATCGTTCTGCAGGCGGAAGCCATCGAGTGCCATTGAGCCGGCACGAAGCGCGCCGTCCAAATCGTCGACGATGGGAAGGATCCAGGAGATCGCCAGTTGCGCGGCGCTCTCGAGGTACGGGTCGTCGATGTGCCCCGCGAGACCGTGGAGCCCGTCAACGGCTGCCAGCGCGCTCTCGTCATCGCCGACCTCTACTGCCGTGACAGCGGAGGTGAACAGCAGCTCGGCTCGAGCGCGGTCGTCTAGGGCGCCGGCTCGGTGCTGCACCTCGTCGATCCAGGCACGGCCCTCGGGCATACGTCCCCGCATCTGCCAGAAGAGCCACAGGATGCGGAACATGTGCGGGAGCGGTGCGATGTCATGGGCGAGGAACCAGCGGATGGCGACCCGAAGGTTCTCTTCGTCCGCCCGCAGGCGCTCGGCCCACTCGGCTTGTCCTTCGGCGGGCCAGTCGGCGTTCGCCACGAAAGCACCGAAGTGCTCTGCGTGCCGCCTCTCGACGTCGGCGAGGTCCTCGCTGCCGGCGAGGCGCTCTTCTGCGAGATCCCGCACGGCCGCCAGCATGTGGAACCTGGGCGCAGGGTCAACGGCGTCGACGGTGATGAGGCTGTGCCCTGCGAGCGCGTCGAGCAGATCGAGGGTCCGGTCCTCAGTGAGATGGGCGATGTCCACGGCCGCTTCGACCGTCCACCCGTCGACGAAGACCGACAACGTGGCCAGCATCCGTTGCTCGGCTTCGTCGAGCAGCCCGAAGCTCCATTCGACGGTCGCACGCAGCGTTCGCTGCCGTTCGGGGAGGTCGACCGAGCCGGTGCCCAATGCGTCAAGGCTTCGTTCCAGCCGTGCGAGCAACGCAGCTGGCTGCAGCACTCGGGTGCGGGCGGCCGCCAGCTCGATGGCGAGAGGGAGACCATCGACGAGCCGGCAGATCTCCACGATAGCGACGACGTTGTCCTCGGTCAGGGCGAAGGTGTGGCGGACCGCCTGCGCCCGATCGAAGAAGAGCTGCACGGCCGGCAGCGACGCCAACTCGTCGGTCGGCGGAGGTTCCGAGAATGCGGGCACGGTGAGCGCGTCGACCGGGTACTCGCGTTCCGCCCGGAGGCGAAGAACGGTGCGGCTCGTAGCGAGGATCTCAACACCCGGGCAGCGAGCCAGCAGCTGATCAAGCAAGGGCGCGACACCCACGAGCTGTTCCAGGTTGTCCAGCACAAGGAGGACCTGGTCGTCCGCGAAGTGGTCGATCAGGACGTCCAGCGCCGGCCGCGCGCCCACCATCGGCGCACCCACCGCAGCCGCGATGCGGGGCAGAACCAGCTCGGGCGCGTCGATAGCAGCGAGCGACACGAAGGCCGTCCCTTTCGGGAAGCGGTTGTCCAGTCGCTCGCCCACCGCGATGGCGAGCCGCGTCTTGCCAACGCCGCCAGGGCCGGTGAGGGTAACCAAGCGCACCTCGGGTGACTGCAGCAATTCGGAGACCTCGGCAACGTCGCCCTCGCGTCCGATCAACGACGTTGACGTCACGGGCAGCGACCGCGGAGCACGCCAGTCGCCCTCGGAGGGAGTCGATGCCGTGCCATCGTCTCGGGTGCCTGGCCTCGTGAACGCCTCGCTCAGGAGCAGGGCGAGGTCGTCCCGGACTAGACGTCCGAGCTCCCGTGGGGTGCGGAACGACCGGTACGACTCGGTCCCCTCCGTCTGGAGCTCCTCGATCATCGCCGCCAGCTGAGGCTCTCGCTCGGGCGCCGGTGCCTTAACGTACAGCAGCCGCGGGATGGATCCGGAGAGCCGGAACTCGTCCTCCAGACCCGAAATCTCCATATCAGGACCGATCCAGCCGTACCGCTGCCAGTACAGGCCGATAAAGATGTCCGACTGCGACAGGTAGGCGCGATACATCTCCCGAGGTGGGTGCGGTCGGGCCCCGAGCTCAAACAGGACCGGCGTGAGCCCGAGCGCGGAGATAGCGCGGGCCACAACGGCACGCTCGTCTGCGAGTTCGACCAACGTGGAGCTCACGAAGACACGCAGACGCTGGTCCGGAGTCCGGATCGCCACCCTGCCCTCCTGCTTCTCCGTCATAGGTCCCTTCAGCCAGGATCAACCGTCGAAGGCTGGATGGGGGGCCC
>DASYTV010000312.1:0-18170 GCA_036001885.1 Actinomycetes bacterium | reverse complement strand
GCGCTGATCGTTGCGGTGCAGGGGCTGGCGGTGCTCACCCTCGGATTCGCGCTGCTGGTGAACAGCGTCGTCGGCAACCCCGACAGCCTCGTTGGCGCGATCTTTATAGGCGTGCTCGCAGCGATGGGTGGAGCCGGATTGCTGCTGTGCGCCTGGGGCCTGCGCCGCCGCCGCCGCTGGAGCAGGTCGCCTGCGTTGGTGTGGCAGCTGCTGATGATCCCCGTGGGTTGGTACCAGGTGCAGGGCGGCCTGCGGTGGCTCGGGCTCTCGCTCGTTGGGGTGTCTGCGCTGGGCGCGCTCCTCCTTCTTGTGCCCGCAACCACCCAGGCACTCCAGGACTAAATCGCCGCTCCCTTGCGAGAGGAGATGCGCAGACCCGTGTGCTGCGCTACTCGTCGACCATCAGGTCGTCGCGTAGCTGGGCGAGAGTCCTGGCCAGCAGCCGGGACACGTGCATCTGGGAGATCCCGATCTCGTCGGCGATCTGAGATTGGGTCATGTTGCCGAAGAAGCGCAGCAGCAGGATCTTCTTCTCCCTGGGCGGCAGTTTGGCGAGCAGCGGCTTGAGCGACTCGCGATACTCGACACCCTCGAGCTCTTCGTCCTCCGCGCCGAGTGAGTCAGCTACGACCGGAGAGTCCTGCTCGCCTTGCTCAGGGACGTCGAGGGACAGCGTGCTGTAAGCGTTCGCGGACTCGAGCCCCTCGAGGACCTCTTCATCGCTGAGTTTGAGCTGCTCGGCGAGCTCTCCGACAGTAGGCGCCCGGCCGAGGCGCTGTGACAGGTCTGCGGTGGCGCTGGTGAGCGAAAGGCGCAGCTCCTGCAGCCGTCGAGGTACGCGAACAGCCCAGCCCTTGTCCCGGAAATGCCGCTTGATCTCACCGACGATCGTGGGGGTCGCGTAGGTCGAGAACTCCACGCCACGCTCCGGGTCGAACCGATCGACGGATTTGATCAAGCCGATGGTGGCGACCTGTACCAGGTCATCCAGCGGCTCGCCACGGTTGCGGAAACGCCGTGCAAGGTGCTCGACGAGAGGCAGATGCATCTCGACGAGCTTCTCCCGGATGGCCATCCACTCGGTCGAGCCCTGCTCAATCGTGGCAAGCCGGTTGAAGAAATCTCGGGCAGCTGTCCGGTCGTGGCCGTGGTTCGCCCCCGTGTTGAGCTCGTAGGTCACAGTAGTCCCGTTGCGCCGCGCTTCTTGGTCATGGTGATGCTGACCCGCTTGCTCTGATCGACCTCGGCTTCCACCTCGCCGGCCAGCGCATTGAGGACGGTCCAGGCGAAGGTGTCCCGCGACGGCAGCCGGCCGTCCGCGGTTGGCACCGACACACTGAGCACGAGCGCATTCTCCGTAAGCCGGAAATTGCAACTCAAATCTCCACCTGGAACGGCCTGGGGCAGCAGCATCGCACAGGCTTCGTCGACCGCGATTCGCAAGTCCTCAATCTCATCGAGAGTGAAGTCGAGCCGGGCAGCCAGGCCGGCCGTCGCCGTTCGTAGGACAGACAGGTAGGCACTGTCGGCCGGCAGCCGTACCTGTACGAAGTCACCCTCGGACCGCTCGATCACCGAGTCCTCCCGTCATCTGCGCCTCTTGGGAACCTATCGCGTTTGTTCGCCATCCCGCCGCAGCACATCAGGCTCTCGTGCCCGCGCCCGAGTAGCAAGCGCCGCCAGTGCATCGCCCGTCACTCGCTGTACTGTCCACTCGTCCATCGGCAGAGCACCGATCGATCGGTAAAACCCGATCGCCGGTTCATTCCAATCGAGGACCCACCACTCGAGGCGTCCGTAGCCACGTTCGACGCAGATCCTCGCGAGCTCGGCGAGCAGCGCAAGCCCGTGGCCACGGCCGCGATGCTCGGGCTTGACGTACAGGTCCTCGAGATAGATGCCGTGCCGGCCGAGCCAGGTTGAGAAGTTGAGAAACCACAGGGCGAAGCCGACCGGCTCGCGGTCCTGCTCGGCAATGTGTACGTAAACGCGGGGCTCGGCGCAGAAGAGCGAGGAGTGCAGGAGCTCCTCGGTGGCCTCGACCGCGCCGGGCGCGCGCTCGTACTCAGCAAGCTCTTTGATCAGTTGAAGAATCGCAGGTACGTCCTCGGGCGTAGCAGGCCGGATCACCCCGGAAGGCTACCTCCGCCGCTATGGCGGATCCCGCTGTTACAACCGTGGGGCGCACGCCGGCCGATCCCCGCGATGCATGAGGGGCACCTTCACTCCAACCTATCGGGTGATGGTGGCCCCTCTTGCGGGCAAGGCGGGTTGCGCGGTCAGCGCAGCGTCAAGCCTGCTTGGTCTCCCAGAAGATCTTGTCGATCTGCTCGATCTTGTCGAGGAGCTGTTGCGCGACGGCGGGGTCGACGGTGCCTTTGCCGCCGGCCGCGCCGGCGAGTTTGGTCGCCTCGTTGAAGAGCTGGTGCAGCTGGGGGTAGGCCTCGAAGTGGGTGGGCTTGAAGTAGTCCGTCCACAGCACCCAGAGATGGTGCTTGACGAGCTCGGCGCGTTGCTCCTTGATGATCAGCGCCCGGGTACGGAACACCTCGTCGTCGTTGGCCTGGTACTTCTCACAGATGGCCTTGACCGACTCTGCCTCGATGCGGGCCTGGGCCGGGTCGTATACGCCGCACGGCAGGTCACAGTGGGCGTGGACGGTCACGGGACGGAACAGGCGGGACAGCCGCATTTTGCACGACCCCTCTCCACGATGAAGTCATCTGCTCACAGACCTGCGGCCAAGCCGGCCGGCAGGGCACTCTGCTCACTGCTGGACATTACTCCGCGGCATCTGCCGCACCTGACGCAGGTGAAACCCGCCGAGTCCTGGACTCGGAGCTGCCAGATTCACGCGCTACGGGCCTCAGGGGTCCCCTACGATCAAACTCCCGTCGCGGGAGGTGCACTGTGCGCTGGGGGACGGCGATCGTTCGCGGCCGGTCCATGCTGCCGACGCTGCGGGATGGCGACGTGCTGCTCGTCCGCTACGGGCGCAAGCCGAGGCCGGGATCGCTGGTCGTCGTGCGGCTGCCAGAAGGCCGCCCGCTGTCGGTAAAGCGGGCCGCTCAGCTTACGCCCGATGGCTGGTGGGTCGAGCGAGACAACGAGGCCGACGGTGTCGACTCCTGGCTGGTAGGCGCGATTCCACCGGCAGACGTGGTCGCGGTCGCTGTGGCGCGCCTCTGGCCGCGGCCTCGACCCATGCGGCGGCGCCGATCGAAACGGCGGAATTGACCGCGACGCCCTTCCGATTGAGGTCCTTAAGCGACCGGGAGCGAGGCCTGGTCGCGGCGCCGCTGGCGGTAGGCCGCAACGTTCGCGCGAGTCGCGCAGCGGTCGGAGCAATAGCGGCGGGAGTGATTGGTGGACGTGTCCAGGAAGACCTTGCGGCAGGGCGGTGCCTGGCAGACGCCGAGCCGGTTGACGCCGTACTCTGCGCAGAAGACGGCCAATCCCATCGTGGCGACGGCGGTGTACGCGGCAGCCACGCTCGACGCGCCCTCGGCCAGATGGAGGTGCCAATCAGTACCATCATGCCCCGAAAGCTGCGGCTGGACGGGGTAGTCGCGCAGCAGCGCGTTGAGCCGATCAACGGCGGTGACAAGATCGGCTGCATCCGCGGCCTCGAAGACGGCGCGCAGGCGATCTCTGACCTGACGCAGCGCGCTCAGGTCACGTTGGTTCGCTTGCTCCTGCCACAGCGGGCGTACGTCGAGGAAACCACGCAGCCCGTCGAGCGTCCGCAAGGCATCGTGGTTCGGCCGCCCCGGATCGGCGGTGTTCACCAGGCGTGCCGCGCGCTCCGAATAGGAGGTGAGCTCCACGGTTCCGCTCCCGACGACGAATTTCGAACCAAAGGTACGGGATACCGAGCGACCTTCCAAGATGAACGGCCAGGTCAAACGGTTATCAACGAATCGAACCGCCGCGATCGTCGAACATTTCACGAATAGGACGACGGATTACGTCGCGTCGACCGACGCTGCGACCCGCTCTGCGGCGTCGTCGCGTACCCACCGGACGACATGCTCGCGCCCCTTTCCGGGCCTGCAAGGATGGCAGGCATGGACGCCGCGCAACTGGAGAAGGTCCGCTCGGGTCGTGGGTTCTTCGCGGCGCTCGACCAGAGCGGCGGCAGCACCCCGAAGGCGCTGGCCGAGTACGGCATCGACGAGAGCCGGTATACCTCCGAGGAGGAGATGTTCGACCTCGTCCACGCGATGCGGACACGGGTGATCACCGACCCGGCGTTCGACGGCTCCCGCATCCTCGGGGCGATCTTGTTCGAGCAGACCATGGAGCGGGACATACAGGGCGTCCCGACGGCGCGGTACCTGTGGGCCGAGAAGCAGGTCGTCCCGTTTCTTAAGGTGGACAAGGGGCTCGGCGCCGAGCAGAACGGTGTGCAGTTGATGAGGCCGATCGACACGCTCGATGAGCTGCTCGAGCGGGCGAACCGGCGCCGGATCTTCGGCACGAAGATGCGGTCAGTGATCAACGATGCCGACAAGGACGGGGTGGCCGCGATCGCCGATCAGCAGTTCGAGTACGCCGCGCGGATCTCGACCGCCGGGC
Source organism: Actinomycetes bacterium (assembly GCA_036001885.1). Classification (GTDB taxonomy): domain Bacteria; phylum Actinomycetota; class Actinomycetes; order JAKEEW01; family JAKEEW01; genus DASYTV01. Next base: position 13,592 of record DASYTV010000312.1, on the reverse strand, counting down.
TCGTCCCGATCCTGGAGCCCGAGGTCAGCATCGACGGCCCGCGCAAGAGTGAAGCGGAGACCCAGCTCCGGGATGCGTTGCAGACGCGCATCGAGGCACTGCCCGACGACAACGCCGTCATGTTGAAACTGACCATCCCGACCCAGCCGGGCCTCTACGCCGGCCTCGCCGCCGACCCGCGGATCCTCCGGGTGCTCGCCCTGTCCGGCGGCTACAGCCGCGACGAGGCGTGCGCGTTGCTGGCCAGGGACCCGAGCATGATCGCGAGTTTCTCCCGGGCGTTGCTCGAGGGACTGTCCGATCAGCAGACCGACGAGCAGTTCCACGCGCAGTTGGACGCCTCGATCGGGCATATCTTCGACGCCTCGGTGGACAAGGTGCCGACCGGCGGCTGAGCGGTTCCGCCTGGGGCCGACAGAAACCCGCCGCCTCATCGGCAGGCGGGAAGCCCTTGGCCACCAAGTCAGCCTCCGGCCAGCCGCTTGACCATCCGCCCTAGAACCCGGCTCCGCTGGGACCACCACAGCGCCGCCATTTACTACCGCTAAGGTGCCGGGCATGCTCGCCGCGATCGCCGCACGCTTCTCGCCCGACGATCCCCTGTCGGCACTGGAGCTGACAGACATGCCGGAGCCCATGCCGCCGAACGACGCATGGACAACGGTGACGCTTCGAGCCGCTTCCATCAACCACCACGACCTATGGACTCTGCGGGGTGTGGGGATCAAAGAGGACCAGCTGCCGATGATTCTCGGCTGTGACGGCGCCGGGATCGACGAGGAGGGGAACGAGGTCATCGTCCACTCCGTGATCGGAGATCCGAACTGGCACGGCGACGAGACGCTTGATCCGAAGCGGACGCTGCTGTCCGAGCGATATCCCGGCACCTTCGCCGAACGGGTAGCTGTGCCGCGCTGGAATCTCGTACCCAAGCCTGCGGAGCTGTCCTGGGCGGAGGCGGCCTGCCTGCCTACCACCTGGCTCACTGCCTACCGGATGCTCTTCACCATGTCCGGCCTGCAGCCGGGGCAGACGATATTGGTCCAGGGCTCCGGCGGGGGGGTCGCAACTGCGCTCATCGTCCTTGCGAGCAGGGTCGGCCTACGGGTGTGGGCGACCAGCCGGGATGCCGTCAAGCGAAACGCGGCTCGAGACCTTGGTGCCGCGGAGACCTTCGAGACCGGTCAGCGGCTACCCGAGCAGGTCGATGCGGTGATGGAGACCGTGGGAGCGGCAACCTGGTCGCATTCGGTGAAGTCGCTCAAGCCCGGAGGTGCGATCGTGATCTGCGGTGCGACGACAGGACCGAACCCTGAGTCCACGCTCCTGAATTGGATCTTCTTTCGCCAGCTGAGGGTGCTGGGATCCACCATGGGTACCCGTCAGGAGCTCGAGCGCCTCATCACTTTCATGCAGGAAACCGGTGCTCGCCCGCTTATCCAAGAAGAGTTGCCGCTGGACCGGGCGCGGGAGGGGCTCGCCCGGGTCGCCCAGGGCGATGTGATCGGCAAGATCGTCCTGACCATCTAGGCGGCAGGGCTAGTCGACATCCTCGTCGTCGAGCCGGGCGAGCCAGGTTGCCAGGCGGTCGACGGCCGTCTCGAACTCGGGATTCAGATCGACGAACTCGCGCAGTCGCTCGGCGAGCCAGGACAAGCTCACCTCTTCAATGCCTCGCCGAGCCTCGAGCTCCTCGACCCCTCGGTCGGTGAAGTACATGCTGCTACTTCGCTAGTTTCCGAGCGCCTGCTCGATGAGGGCGGCTTGCTCGCGTTCGTGGCGGGCGTGTGAGCCGCCAGCCGGAGCCGAGGACTCCGGCCTGGCGATCGGGTAAAGCATCCGCCCGCCCAGGTGCCTGGGCAGGTGCAGTGCCATGAACGGCCAGGCGCCCTGGTTCAGCGGCTCTTCCTGCACCCAGTGCAGGCTCGCCTCGGCTGGATAGGCCGCGAGCGCCGCGGTGAGCTCCTCGACCGGCAGGGGGTAGAGGCGCTCGACCCGGACGATCGCAGTATCGGTGCGGCCGAGCCGCGACCGCGTTGCCTCAAGGTCGTACGAGATCTTCCCGCTGCACAGCAGGACCTTACGAATGCCGGCCGGGTCGACGGACGAGTCGCCGATCACCGGCCGGAAAGTGCCGGCGGTGAACTCCTCGACGCCTGAGGTGGCGGCCTTGAGCCGCAGCATCGACTTGGGGGTGAAGACGATCAACGGCTTGTGCTGGCCGTTCAGAGCCTGCCAGCGCAGCAGGTGGAAGTAGTTCGACGGCACAGAAGGCATCGAGACGGTCATGTTGTTCTGCGCGCACAGCGACAGGAAGCGCTCGATCCGTCCCGAGGAGTGGTCGGGCCCCTGACCCTCGTAACCGTGTGGAAGAAGCAGGACGACACTGGACCGCTGGCCCCACTTCTGCTCGCCCGAGGCGACGAACTCGTCGATCACTGATTGCCCGCCGTTGGCGAAGTCGCCGAACTGCGCTTCCCACATGACGAGTACATCCGGTCGCTCCACCGAATAGCCGTACTCGAAGCCCATCGCCGCGAACTCGCTGAGCAGCGAGTCGTACACCCAGAAGCGCGCCTGACCGGCATCGAGATGCGCGAGCGGCGTCCACTCCCGCCCGGTCACCCGGTCCACGAGCACCGAGTGGCGCTGAACGAACGTGCCACGCCGGCTGTCCTGGCCGGCCAGCCGCACCGGGACCCCATCGAGCAGCAGCGACCCGATTCCGATCAGCTCGGCGAAGGCCCAGTCGATGCCGCCCTGTGACGCCATCGCCGCTCGCCGGGACAGCAGCGGCTGGAGCTTCGGGTGGACCGTGAAGCCCTCCGGAATTGTGACGTGAGCGTCGCCGATCCGCTTGACCGTCTCGGGCTTGACGGCGGTCTGCACCGGCCCGCCGTCTCCACGCTCGCGCCGGTCGGCTGGTTGCTCATCGGCCGACGCCGCGCCGGTCTCCCTGGTCTCCACGAAGACCCGCTCGAGCTGCTCCTGATAGTCCCGAAGGGCCTCCTCGGCCTCTTCCATGGAGATGTCGCCGCGCCCGATCAACCCCTCGGTGTACAGCTTGCGAACCGAACGCTTCTTGTCGATCAAGTCGTACATCAGCGGCTGGGTCATGGACGGGTCATCGCCCTCGTTGTGCCCGCGGCGCCGGTAACAGAGCATGTCGATGACGACGTCCTTTTTGAACGCCTGCCGGAACTCGTAGGCGAGCTGGGCGACCCGAACGACCGCCTCTGGGTCGTCGCCGTTCACGTGAAAGATGGGCGCCTCGATCATTCGCGCGACGTCGGTGGAGTAGAGCGACGAACGTGACTCGGCCGGCGAGGTCGTGAAGCCGACCTGGTTGTTGATCACCACGTGAACCGTGCCACCGGTCCGGTATCCGCGCAGCTGCGACAGGTTGAGCGTCTCCGCGACGACCCCCTGGCCGGCGAAGGATGCATCCCCGTGGAGGAGCAGCGGCAGCACGGTGAAGCCCTCGTCGCCGCCGCCCTTGTCGATCAGGTCCTGCTTGGCTCGGACGACGCCCTCGAGCACAGGGTCGACCGCCTCAAGGTGCGACGGGTTCGCGGTGAGTGTCACCTTCGTCGTCGCCCCCGACTCGGCCCTGAACATGCCGGACGTGCCGAGGTGGTACTTGACGTCCCCTGAGCCTTGGACGGTCCGCGGGTCCTGGTTGCCTTCGAACTCCCGGAAGATCTGGGAGTACGGCTTGCCCGCGATGTTCGAGAGCACGTTAAGCCGGCCGCGGTGAGCCATGCCGATGCACACCTCATCGAGCCCTTGCGCCGCTGCCGCGGACAGCACCGCGTCGAGCAGCGGGATCACTGACTCGCCGCCCTCGAGCGAGAAGCGTTTCTGTCCGACGTACTTGATCTGCAGGAACGTCTCGAAGGCCTCCGCGGCGTTGAGCCGCCGCAAGATGCGCAACTGCTCCTCGCGAGTTGGTTTCGCGTAGGGGACCTCGACGCGTTCCTGGATCCACCGGCGCTGCCTTGGATCCTGGATATGCATGTACTCGATGCCGATGGTGCGGCAGTAAGAGTTGCGGAGAATGCCGAGGATCTCCCGAAGAGTCATGATCGACTTGCCGCCGAAACCCCCAGTCGCGAACTCTCGCTCCAGGTCCCACAGCGTCAGGCCATGATCGACGACGTCAAGATCCGGGTGGCGGCGCTGGCGGTATTCGAGCGGGTCGGTGTCGGCCATGAGGTGGCCGCGGACCCGGTAGGAGTGGATCAGCTGCTGCACGCGGGCGGTCTTGTTGACATCGTCCTCGTGGGAGGCGGAGATGTCCTGGATCCAGCGGACCGGCTCGTAAGGAATACGGAGTGAGGCGAAGACCTGGTCGTAGAAGCCCTCCTCGCCGAGCAGCAGCTGGTGGACGATGCGGAGGAACTCGCCGGACTGCGCGCCCTGGATAATCCGGTGGTCGTAGGTCGAGGTCAGCGTCATGATCTTGCTGACCGCGAGCCTGGCGAGCGTCTCCGGCGCGGCGCCTTGGAACTCCGCCGGATACTCCATCGCGCCGACGGCGATGATCGCCGACTGGCCGGCCATGAGGCGGGGCACGCTGTGGACGGTCCCGATGCCGCCGGGGTTGGTGAGGCTGATCGTGGTGCCGGCGAAGTCGTCGACCGTCAGCTTGCCCGACCTCGCCCGCCTGACCACGTCCTCGTAGGCCGTCCAGAACTGGGAGAAGTCCATCTCCTCTGCGGCCTTGATGGACGGTACGAGGAGCTGCCGGGTGCCGTCGGGTTTCTGGATGTCGATCGCGAGGCCGAGGTTGACATGCTGCGGCTTCTTGATCGCCGGCTTGCCCTCGACCTCGGTGTAGGACCAGTTCATCGAGGGCATCGCCTTGATCGCCCGGACCATGGCGTAGCCGATCAGATGGGTGAAGGAAACCTTGCCGCCGCGGCTGCGCTTCAGGTGGTTGTTGATGACTATCCGGTTGTCGATCAGGAGCTTGGCCGGGACCGCTCGGACCGAGGTCGCAGTGGGGACCTCGAGGCTGGTCTCCATGTTGGTGACCACCCGGGCCTGGGCACCTCGCAGCGGCTCGATCACGTCACCGCTGGCGTCCGCCCCCTTGGCCGGCCGCCGGTCGGCTGCCGGCTTGGTGGGCTGCGGCGGCGGGGCCTGAGCCGGAGTCGGCTTCTCTTCCCGCGGCCGCGCCGGCGCCTGGGCTGCCGGTTGCTGGACTTGTGCCGGCGTTTGCCGGGGCTCCGCAGGTGGGGTGGGTGCACGTGATGGGCCGTCGGCGGCAGGCTGCCTCGCCGCCGGCTTTGGCGGAGCTGCCCGAGCCGCATCGGCTGCGGACGCCGCGGCGCCGTCCTGGTCAGGGGCGGCACTCGAAGAGGACTCGCCCGCGCCCGGCTCGGCCGGGCGATAGTCGGCGAAGAACTCCCACCAGGCCTTATCCACCGAGTGCGGATCTTTCAGATATTGCTGATAGATCTCGTCAACGAGCCATTCGTTCGGCCCGAAGGCGTCCATCGGGTTGGTCTGCTGGGATGCCTGTGAAGACACGGCGGGGTCTCGCCCTCTTCCGCGATGTGATCGGTGGTCTTCTTGCCAGCCTACCTATCCAGACACCGCCCCTCGACCGCTCAGAGACCGAGGGAGCGGCTGATCACGAGCTGCTGGATCTCGGAGGCGCCTTCGACGACGCGGTACATCCGCAGCCAGCGCAGCACCCGCTCTATCGGCCCGTCCTTGAGCAGGCCGGTGCCGCCGAAAACCTGTAGGCAGCGGTCTGCGACCTCGTAGGCACGCTCCGTGTTGTGGTACTTAACGATGGAAGCGTCGGCAGCCGGGTGTTCCCCATCGTCGATTGCGGCGGCGAGGTGATAGGTGAGCCAGCGCATCGCCTCGATGTCGACCTTGCAGCGGGCCAACGGGAACGCCACGGCCTGGTTGCGGCCGATCGGGGCGCCGAAGGCGGTCCGGTTCCGCGCATGATCGATCGCCTGGTCAAGGCAGTACTCGGCCAGCCCCAGGCACTGTGCGCCGATGGCGGCCCGACCGGTATCGAGGAAGCACATCGCGGTGATGAAGCCCCGGCCCACCTCACCCACCACGTGATCGCCGGGTACCCGGGCGCCGTCGAAGAAAAGTTGCGCTGGATGCGAGTCGGCCATCGTCCACTGGACTTCACCGATTGTGTATTGGTCGCGCGGCACCACAAAGGCCGTGATTCCCCCGTTCGCCCGTTTGGCCGGATCGGTGACGGCGAAGACCAGCGCGAAATCCGCCGCATCCGCGTTCGTGATGAAGTGCTTGTGCCCGTCGATGACCCAGCCGTCGCCGTCCCGCCGGGCGCGCGTCTTGATGTTCTGGGCATCGGAGCCTGCCTCGGGCTCGGTCAGCGCGAAGCACATCGATCGCTCTGCCGCGACCACTGGGCGTACGTACTCGTCCCAGAGATGTTTGGGCAGGTCAAGCAGGAGCGGTGTCGGACCGGCCGGGTTGGGTGGAGCGACAGCGGACATCGCGAAGCGCAGGCCGGACTGCGCCGCATCCTCCACGAGCAAGGTGAGTCCGAGCGTGGAGAGGTCGGCGCCGCCGACGTCCTCTGGCATGTACGCCGCGTAGAAGCCGGCCGCCGCCGACGCGCGTCGCGTCGCGCTCACTGCATCACGGATGCGGTTCCGGTCCGGAGTCGGTGAGACGAGCTCGGGTCGGAGCTCCTCCTCCAGCGGCCGCACCTCGCGCTCGATGAAGGCCGCGAACGACTCCCTGAGCGCCGTCAGCTCGTCGGGAATGCGGAAGTCCATGGCCAGATCATGCACAAAGCCCCACCGGCCCGCGAGTGGCAATCTGGCGCGGTCGAGCTGGGCGGAGTGTGAGGCTTGGGCTTGAAGGGCGGAGATTTCGGGAATCTATGGGCTCGTGCACCTTGTGGGGGAGCGGCGCTGGTCAATCCAGGTCGATCAGCCCCAGCCGCTGCTCGTGGCGCTGTACCTACGCGACGCCGCCGGTCTGCATCCGGCGGTCGACCCGGCACTGCCGCCCGCGGATCCGCTGGTGGTCGAGCGGGACTTTCCCGACCTGAACCGGGTGGCGGCGGCCGAGCAGTGGGCGATCTGGTGGGAGAACCTGCTCTACGGCTCCACCGACTTCGGTGAATATCTGCCACCCGACTTTCCCGGCTTGTTCGACTCACCGCAGCTGCGGCGAATCCTTGGCGCGACGTTCGAGGACGCGGTCGCGTGGGCCTGGGAGCGGACCGCCGAGCACCAGGCCAGGGGGCTCGACGGAGCAATCGAGTCGGCGGCCGTCCACGAGCTCCAGGTCAGGCGGGGCCGGACGGTCGATTCGTTCAATCTCCGGCTCACCGAGCTACCGGTCGAATCCGGAGAGGGTTGGTGGGTCGACGACGGTCATCTGGTCGTCTCCACCGTTTTGCGGGCCGATCCGGACGCCTACCGCGCCTGGTTGCTTCCCGTCCTCGACGCGGTTGCCTAGCTAACCCACGAGTTTCGGCGCTGCGGGAACCAGCGGTCGCACGGTGCCGTCTCAGCGGCATGGATGCTGCGTCGAGCCCAGCTGCGCCAGGGAACCGGAAGCATTTCCGGTTCGATCCGCTCCACCGATCGTCGGCCGGCGTCTTCGCCGGACTGACCGCCGCCACGCTGGCGATGACGGCATGTACGGGCGGCGGGACGCCAGCGATCGGGCCGCCGATCGGTCACGCTCCCACCGCCTTCAGGCTCGTGTCGTACGACTCCTGCGCTGATGCACTCGGCCAGTTGAAGAGAGCGGCGGCCGACTACGTCACCGCATATGGCATCGGTGGCGGTCCGATCCCGCTTGCCGCCGGGGCGGCGGAAATGGCTCCTGGGGCCGCCACCGACGGGCGAAGTGCAGCGGCGGCGCCGCAGCAGTCGCAGGCGTACTCGGGAACCAACACGCACGAGGCCGGCGTGGACGAGCCTGATGTGGTCAAGACCGACGGGCGCCGGATCGTGACCTTGATGGACGGGACGCTGCGCGTCGTCGACGCCGCGACGAAGCGGGTGACCGGAGAGCTCGTACTCACTGACGCGAACCAAGGCCGGTGGTACGCCGACCAACTCCTGCTCGACGGTGATCGGGCGCTCGCCATCGGCGCTACGTCCTTCCCGATCGCGCATCCTGCTGCAACGGCCGAGGGCAGCACGGCCGGTGGTATTGCAAGCGATGTGATCGCCGGGCCGATGACACAGAGCACCAAGCTCACCCTCGTGGACCTTTCTGGCTCCCCGCGGGTCCTGGGCAGCCTCGAGCTCGAGGGGACCTTCGTCGATGCCCGCGCTGTCGGCTCACTCGCCCGGCTCGTGATCCGGTCCGGCCCGCACCTGCGTTGGGTCTATCCCAGCCAGGATCGCCCCGAGTCCGCGGCACTGCGGGCGAACAGGCGGATCCTCGCCCAGTCGACGATCGACGATTGGCTCCCGCGCTACAGCCTCGACGGCTCCGCGCCGCGCCCGCTGGTCGGCTGCGGCGATATCAGCCATCCGAGGCGCTACTCCGGTCTGTCGATGCTGACGGTCCTCGCCCTCGACCTTGCCGGACCGTTGCAAGCACAAGACTCGGTCGCCGTGCTCGCTGATGGGCAGACCGTCTACGGCACTAGTTCGAGCCTCTACATCGCCGACGACCATCGGTTCGGGTTCTGGCCGGTGCCGATGCGGCCAGGCGCGAGAGTCCCAGGACCGGCCCAGCGATTGGCACAGCCGCAGACCGAGATCCACAAGTTCGACGTGTCCAACGCTGGCAAGCCACGCTACGTGGCCTCTGGTGCCGTCGACGGGTCGCTGCTCAACCAATACTCCCTGTCCGAGTACGCCGGCCAGCTTCGGGTTGCGACCACCAAGGAGCAGGCGTTGGGGGTGGAGCCTGGACCAGCCGACGGGCCGCAGACGAGCGAACCGATGCCAGACGCTGCGAGCACATCGAGTGCCGTGAGTGTGCTGGTCCAGCGCGGCGACCGGCTCGTGCCTGTCGGGCGAGTCGATGGCCTGGGCCGGGGGGAGCGGATCTATTCGGTGTGGTTCATCGGTCCCGTCGGGTACGTGGTGACCTTCCGGCAGACCGATCCGCTGTACACCCTCGACCTCTCCGATCCCAGTCGACCCCGGGTGGTGGGCAAGCTGAAGATCACCGGCTTCTCGTCCTACCTGCATCCCGCCGGCGACGGCAGGCTCATCGGCGTCGGGCAGGATGCGGACCTCAATGGGGGAGTCCAAGGCACCCAGGTCTCCCTCTTCGACGTCAGCAATCCCGCGGGCGCCCGCAGGCTCGACGCGTTCGCGCTGCCCGGTGGATATTCGGAGGCGGAGTACGACCCGCATGCCTTCCTCTACTGGCCGGCCGAGCATCTCCTGGTCGTCCCGATGTGGGCGCAGTCCGCTGTCGACGGCTCGCTCCAGCCGACCGACAAGCCGATGTTCGGCGGCGCGCTGGCGTTGCGGCTCGACGGGGACCGGTTCACCAAGCTCGGCTTCATCTCCCATCCTGGAGCGGCGGGCATCACGGCGTATCAGCGTGACCCGTCGATCCGCCGTTCCCTCGTCATCGGCGACACGCTATGGACGATCTCCAGCTCCGGCGCCATGGCAACCGATATCCACGCTCTGGCCGATCAGGAGTGGGTTCCGTTCGCCTGAGCAGCGGGGGATGCAGAAGCGGATGAAGGGCACACCGGCTCGATCCGCCGACGCATGAAGGGCATCTTCACCCGATAGGTCGGGGTGAAGGTGCCCTTATGCGGACGGGGTGGTGGTCAGCTGGACGGGGTGGTGTCCGCAGAGGTGCGGTGCGGGACCCTGTCCGCGGGGATGACGCCCATGCGACCAGCCTGATAGTCCTCGAAGGCCTGGATGATCTCCTCACGGGTGTTCATAACGAACGGGCCGTAGCGCGCCACCGGTTCCTTGATCGGCAGGCCGCCGAGGACCAGGATCTCCCATCCGGTACGCGCGGCCTGTGGCTGCGAGTCCGCGGCCGTGACCGTCAGCGCCTCACCGGCGCCGAGCACCGCCAGCTGGCCTTCGTCCACCGGACGTCCCTCGAGCCCGACGTGGCCGCGGCCGGCCAGGACGTATACCAGCGCGTTGAAGTCATTCGGCCAAGGCAGGCTCAGCCGGGCGCCCGGTGCGACGGTGGCGTGCAAGTAAGTGATCGGGGTGTAAGTCATGCCTGGTCCGCGGTGCCCCGCCAGCTCGCCCGCGATGACTCGCACCAGCGAGGCACCGTCGGCGCTAGCCAGCAGTGCGACGTCGCGGCTTTCGATGTCCTGGTAGCGCGGCGGGACCCACTTCTGCTCGCGTGGCAGGTTGACCCAGAGCTGGATGCCGTGGAACAGACCGCCCTTGGCGACCAGCCAGTCCGGTGGGGTCTCGATGTGCTGGATCCCGGCGCCCGCGGTCATCCACTGGGTCGCGCCGTCCGTGATCAGACCTCCGCCGCCGGTTGTGTCCTGATGCCTGAAGGCCCCGTCGATGATGTAGGTCACGGTTTCGAAGCCACGATGCGGGTGCCACGGCGTCCCCTTAGCCTCACCCGGCGCGTACTCAACGGCCCCCATGTGATCCAGCAGGAGGAAGGGGTCCGCGAGGCTCATATCCATGCCGGGGAACGGGCGGCGCACCACGAAGCCCTCGCCCTCGAGCTGGCGCTGTGCCGTGATGACCTTGACTGTCGGCCGCCAGGCTGTCCCCACCTCCGCGACCTGCGGTAGTCGGGGGAGCGTCAGCGTATCTGCGGTCACGGCCGGCATAGTTCTCTCCTCGACGCGGGAATGGCAAGTTTAGTTTACGCTTCAACCAATTGGGATGCTGTGCTCATTCCCGACTGTGCCTGAGCTGAACCCTGGACACGCGACGGGTCGTACATCATGTGATGCACCAGCGCAGGCCAGATGCGCTGCGACCTCAGTAAGGGAAAGGGAACCATGACGAGTCAGGTAGCCGTCATCGTCGGGGGCGGGCTTGCGGCAGCCCGGGCAGCGGAGACCCTTAGAAAAGAGGGCTACGACGGGCGGGTCGTGATCGTGGGGGACGAGGACGCGCTGCCGTACGAACGGCCGCCGCTGTCCAAGGAGTACCTCCTTGGCAAGGAGGAACTGGCGAAGGTGTTCGCCAAGCCGGAGGCGTGGTACGCCGAGAATGCCGTCGAGCTCATGCTGGGCCGGACTGCCACAGCGCTCGATCGCGCCGGCCGCACGGTCGCTTTGGACCGCGGCGACTCCCTCGACTTCGACAAGCTATTGATCGCGACCGGTGCGGCACCCCGCCGCCTGCAGCTTCCAGGTGCGGACCTGGACGGTGTGCAGTACCTGCGCAGAATCGCCGACTCCGATGCGATCAAGCAGGCGATCGAGTCGGGTCTGCGGATGGTCATCGTCGGTGCCGGCTGGATCGGGTTGGAAGTGGCCGCGGCCGCTGCCGGGCATACGGAGGTCACCGTCGTGGAGCCGCTTGCTACCCCGCTCGAGCGCGTGCTCGGCCCGGAGATGGGAGAGGTGTTCGCGGCCGCTCATCTCAGGCACGGCGTCGACCTTCGGATGGCGACATCGGTCGCCGGATTTCGCGGCTCTGCCGGCCGGGTCCAGGCGGTGATGACATCGTCAGGTAGCGAGATCCCGGCTGAATTCGTGGTCGTCGGCATCGGAGCGCTCCCCAACAAGGCGCTCGCCGAGGCAGCCGGGCTCGCCGTCGAGCCTGGCCCGACCGGTGGGGTGCTTGTCGACGATGCGATGCGGACGGAGGATCCGGATGTCTTCGCTGTCGGCGACGTCGCGACGGCCTATAACCCGCTGCTTGGAAAACGGATCAGGGTCGAGCACTGGGCGAATGCGAAGAACGCCGCCCCGTTCGCTGCCCGGGCGATGCTGGGGCAGCAGGTGAGCTACGACCGGATGCCCTACTTCTACACCGACCAGTACGACATCGGCATGGAGTACACGGGATACGTCGAGCCCGGCGGTTACGACCGTGTGGTCACTCGCGGCGATGTCAGCGCCCAGCGGTTCGTGGCCTTCTGGCTGCTTGGTGGTCGCATTCAGGCGGCGATGCACGTGAACGAATGGGATGCGATGAAGCCGCTGCGAGTGATCGTGACGGCGCAAGCGCAGATCGCGACAGAGCGTCTCGCTGACCCCGACGTCTCGCTCCAGGAGCTGGCCACCGCTGCCTCCGGATCAGCTGGATGACATGGCTGTGGCGACCAGTCGCCGCGATAGTCGCCGCAGCCGTCACAACGGCATGTACCGGCGGCAGCGACAGTCGCCGCGAGCCCAGCGCCACGATCGGCGTGTCCGCGGCACCCAGTGCCCCTGCACGTGATCTGGCACAGGGCAGGTCGCAGCCAGTCGCCGACCCGGTGTATCCCGACTACGGCGATCCCGGCGTCGACGTGCTGCATTACGGGCTCGCTCTCGGCTGGAGTCCATCGGACAAGCTGCTGTCCGGCGTCGCGACCCTCACCATCCGACTCACGAAACCCGCCGAGCAGCTGCGCCTGGACTTCGACGACGTACTCCACGTCGATGATGTTCGCCTCGACGGCCAAGTCCGGTCCGCGATGCGAGCGGGCGATGACCTCGTCGTGCCCGCCGGGCGGCGGCTGGCCGGAGACGAGCCGGTGACCCTCACCGTCAGATACCACGGCACCCCGCAGGGGGCACCCGGTCCAGTCGTCCGGGAGGATCTCGTCACCGTCGGATGGCATGCCGATCCGCGTGGGCAGGTGTTCGCGCTGCAAGAGCCGTACGGCGCGTTCACCTGGTTCCCGAGCAACGACCAGCCGTCTGACGAGGCTTTGTTCGATGTTGCAGTCACCGTCCCCACCGGCTGGGCAGGCGTGTCGAGCGGAACGCTGACCGGCACGACGACGGGCGACGGAACGATCACGTACCGGTGGCGGGCCACCGAGCCGATCGCCACCTACTTGCTGGCGCTTGGCATCGGGCCCTATCGCGAGGTGACCGACACCGGGCCGCACGGGCTGCCGGTGTCCTACTGGATCCCGAAGGGCCGGGAGGGCCTCGGCGTTTTCGCGGAGACACCGAGCGAGATCGCGTGGCTCGAGGAGCGCTTCGGACCGTATCCGTTCTCCTCGGCCGGTGTGATGCACATCGACGCGAACACCGGCATGGAGACTCAGACGATGATCACCCTGCCGATGGATGCACCGGAGGAGGTGCTTCTGCACGAGCTGGCTCATCAATGGTTCGGGGACGCCGTCACGCCGCGCGACTGGCGGGACATGTGGCTGAACGAGGGCTGGGCCATGTACGCGCAGGTGCTGTACGAAGCCGACCGGCTCGGCGTTGACCTGACTGAGCGGCTGGCGGGCTTCCGCGCCCAGGACGCCCAGCTCCGCGCGGAGCACGGGCCGCCCGGGCACTACAACAGCGGGCACTTCGGCTCCCCCAACGTCTACTACGGGCCCGCCCTCATGCTGCATGCGATCCGGCAGCAGATCGGCGACCAGCGTTTCTTCGCCATGGCGGCGGCCTGGGTCCAGGAGCACAGGAACACGACCCAAGACCGCGCGTCGTTCACGAGGTTCGTCAACGGCTTCACCGGCCATGACTTCAC
>DASYTV010000311.1:0-1658 GCA_036001885.1 Actinomycetes bacterium | reverse complement strand
AGAAGCTGGCCGAATACCGCAGGCTCGCCGACAAATATTTCGAGACTGACCGCTATCTCGACTTCTGCGCGTCGCGGCTGCCGCACGTCGACGAGATGGTGTGGGACTGGGTGGGCTCGGATGACTTCGATGCGCTTCTTGCCGACACCGTGCGAAGCACCTACCCGGCGCATGAGCACGACCAGTTCATCGTGCACTTCCGTGGCCTGCTGCAGGCGTGGGTCAGTGACAACGCCAAAGGATGACCCGCGCCATCTTCCGGCGCTGTGCGTGGTGGCTCAGACAAGCCCTCGTATATACGTGGGGAGCGGCTGAGGGTCGGCCACCTGGGAGAACAGCACCCGTCGCGCACCGTCGGCGCTGATCAGCAGGTCCGCCCCGGCGCCGGCGCGGCGAAGTGTCATGCCGCGGGCTATCCAAACCCCTGGTCCTGCCTGTTCCATCCGCTCGGCGGGATTGAGGCCGATCTGCACCGTCGGATCGGCGTTGTCCACGGTGATCACTGCGTACGCCGCAAGTTCGTCGCTGAAGTACGTCCCAACCGGCGGCCGTTCAGTGCCCGCGTCATCAGCAGCCCGAACGTACTCACCGTAGATCTCCTCCCCCACCTTCGGAGTGCATCGCAGGTGATCGCCCTGCAGGCGGTATACGAGGCTCGCGGCGCCAGCGGTCCCTTGCCAGCGGCCATCCGTAGCGAGCATGAACCGAGAGGTCTCCCCCTCGTCGAGGCATTCGATGGACCCGTCGGGACCGGGTTGGACATCGACGAAGACATCGCGATCCTGGTCGTGCCAGCGGCCGAGGATCTTGTCCCTGGCCTGCTCGGCCTGATCGGCCGGCACTGGTCGCGTCGCGGTCGTCAGCGGGGCTCCTGTCAGTAGCTCGATCGCCGCGACCGCGATCTGGGATGGGTACACGTCGCTGCGGTTGGCCAGGACGCTGACACCTATGCCCTCGTCGATGAGGTACATCAATGCGGAGCGGAAGCCGGGAATCGAGCCGGAATGCCAATAGGCCCGCCGCCCGGCGACCGTCATGATGCCAAGACCCAACCCATAAGGGAGCCGAGTTCCATCGGTTAGCACCTGAGGCTGGAGCAGCCGGTCGCGGATCTCGCGATCGTGGCGAGCGTTTTGGAGGTCGCGAGCGGCGGGTTCGGTTGCCTTCAGACCGCGCTCGGCTGCCATGAAGGCGTGCCAAGGTGCCAGGTCTCGTACGGTCGTCACCACTCCCCCGTCGCCGACGACCTCCTCGAGGATGTCCGTACGCCGGAACCGGTGCGGCCCGGTCTCGCCGATCGGCACCCGGTAGCCGGTGGCCATCCGCGACACCGGAATGGCGAGATCATCGCGGAACCTCGTCGACGCCATGCCCAGGGGTCCGAAGATCCGATCGGCGGCGAAACCGGCGAGCGACTTCCCGGTGATCCGCCGGATCGTCGCCGCCGCGAGGACGTAGCCGGTGTTGGAGTACGAGTACGCCGAGCCGGGCGGAAAGTCGAGATCGCGCTGACCGCTGATCAACCGCAACAGCCGGCTCTCGCTCATGCCGGCGAGCGGGACGCCGGACAGCCCACACAGTGAGTAGTACTCACGCAGGCCGCCGGTGTGCGTGAGGCACTGCCTGAGCGTCACCTTGTCCGCTAGGGCGAGCTCGGG
>DASYTV010000310.1:0-2248 GCA_036001885.1 Actinomycetes bacterium | reverse complement strand
GGCCTCGGTGATGCTCCGAACTCGTTCCCAGATCGCCTCCAAGACCTGCTGCCAGTACCCGACGAGGGCGGCGCTGACCTCCTCCATCAGCCGCTGGGCGGTCATGGCGGCCCAGCGGGGGGAGTGCTGCCGCAGCATCTGAAGGTCATTCTTGGCGGTGCCGATGTCACCGTGGGCGACGGCGCGCAGCTGTGTCAGCGGATCCGCCGGCGTCGCCGACGGAGGAGGTTCGAGAATGCCGGCGATCCATCTCACCGGATCAACCAGCGCCAGCAGCAGCTTGAGATCAAAGCCCGGCTCCGACGGCACCCTCGCCCTCAGGCGGGCCGCATGCAAGGGGTGCTGCCGGGGATGCCGCAGCACCCGCAAGCTGGCCACGGTCTCGTTAACCGCGCAGCTGGTGAACCGTACCGCGGCGACATCATCGACCCCCAGCGTCACCTCGATCATCGACCGCCGACCTCGCGCCTCGCCCGATAAATGTGCGCACCCACGTGGCTGGAGCCCGATCACCGTGCTCCAACCGGCGCCACCAGTCATCCTCGGCGACGCCGCGATGTCCAGCACTATCAGGAACGGTAGCGACCCCAGCCCGCTGCTTGAACGATTCGGCTTCTGCCGAAACGTCGATAGCGCACGCGGTGACGGGGCTGGCGACTCCGGCGCCGATTCGGTTGAACCCGAAACGTTGATTGTCCTGCGTTTCCGCTGTTCAGATCGTTGCTGGCCGGATGGCACGCACGAAGCGTGGTCGAGCGGATTCACCAGCGACGGAAACGGTGAGCTGGAAGTGACACAACGGAACCTGGGGTTGCGGGCTCTTGATCGACGTACGTTCCTGCGCGGCGCCGCCGCATTCGGGGCCGGTACCTGGTTGGGCGGGCGTGCGATGCCCAGCACACCGGCGACAGCAAGTACAATGTCGGCGATCACGGCGCGCGCAGGGACCCTGGAGGTGACCGCGCTGCTCGACGCCTCAGGGCCGTTCTTCGAATCCTGGACGCACGCGTTCCCCAACGGAACCGACGAGGACTTCGCCCGGGCCCGCATGGTCGACCCGGAGGCATTCAACGATGACGGTCTGTGGCACCTGGACTTCCACTGCTTCGCCATCCGCCGACCCGACGGGCACATCACGCTCGTCGACACTGGAGTCGGCCCCGCCGACAGTCCCGCCTCGGCTTGGGCTCCCGTGCCCGGAGTGCTGCCTGATGCGCTGACCACAGCCGGCATCGGTGTCCACGAGGTGGACTTCGTCGTCCTCAGTCACCTCCACGAGGACCACATCGGATGGGTCGTGCGCGATGGGAGGCCGCTGTTCGCGGAGGCGACCTACCTGGTGCAGCAGGCAGAGCTCCATCAGTTGGAGCAAGGCCCTGATCGCACCATTTGGAACTACGCAATAGCGCCCCTCCTCGGCTCCGGACAGCTCGACGCGATCAGCGGACATACGCGCCTCCGCGGTGGCGCACGGGGTTCAGGAGACACGGTGACGGCGATCCCCACACCCGGGCACACGATCGGGCATCAGTCGGTGCTTGTGAACTCGGGCGGTCGGCAGATCTTCATCACCGGCGATGTCCTCGTGCACGCAGTGCAGCTGGTCAACCCCGACGTCGTGTACAGGTTCGAAGCCGATCAGGCGCGGGCCGCGCGCACGCGCCGTACCGTACTCAGGCATGCTCGGGCCAACGGCGCGTTGCTGGCCGTAGCCCACCTCAACCAGCCGTTCGTCACCCCCTGAGCCGCGGATGCCTTGTTGCCTCAGTCGATAGCGGGGCATGCCAGGGAGCAGGTTGTTCGAGGACCTCTAGGCGTGTTGGCGCGTCCAGCCAGGATCTCGACTGAGACTCCCTCCTCAGGGGCTGGTCTGTTCGGTCTGCAGCTGTTTCACCACGGCCAGGGCATCGCCGACGTGCTGGTCGATGTTGGTCATCGACGAGAAGATATGCCGGACGGTGCCTTTGCGGTCGATCACATACGTCACCCGGCCGGGCAGGATAGCGAGGGTCGTGGGTACGCCGTAGCGCTTGCGAACCGCTCCACCCTTGTCGCTGAGGAGGACGAAGGGGAGCTGGTGGCGGTTTGTGAACCTCCCGTGGGAGTTGACCGAGTCGGAGCTGATCCCGATGACCTCGGCGCCGGCCTCGGCGAAGACCTCGTGACTGTCGCGGAATGCGCACGCCTCGGCCGTGCAGCCACGCGTGTTGTCCTTCGGATAGAAGTAGAGGACGACGACCCGCCTGCC
>DASYTV010000309.1:0-18472 GCA_036001885.1 Actinomycetes bacterium | reverse complement strand
CGAATCAGCGGTGAGCGGCCGACTCAGGTTTCGGCGCCGGCGAAGGCGCGGGCTGCGCCTGCTTAGGGCGGCGGAGGAACAGATATCCGACAGTCAGCGCATAGCCGAGATAGGCGACGATCTGCTCGATCGACGGGCGCGGATCCCAGCCGAACATGGCACCCAGGAACTTCCCGACCTCCGTGCCGGTCGTGAGCCAGGAGTACCGCGTCAAGTCGTACACGTTGTTCCAGGAAATCCCCAGATCGCCTGCCGACTGGAGGAAGAGGACGGTCCGTGATAGCAGACCGGCGGCGAAGATGATGAGCAGGATGCCGGTCACCTTGAAGAACTGAGCCATCGGCAGCCGCTTCCCACCCAGCACGACGAGGTATCCCGCGACGCTGGCGATCGCCAGTCCGATCAGTCCGCCGACGAACACCTTCGCACCCGAGTCCGTGGTCGCCGCGGCGATGAGGAAGAGGGAGGCCTCGAGGCCTTCCCGAGCGGCCGCGAAAAACGCAGCGAGCGCGACCGCCCACCAGATTGCGCGTCCCTTGGACATCGCGACGTCGATACTGTGGTGCAGCTCCCCGCGGATCGCCCTGGCGTGCCGTCGCATCCAGAAGATCATCCAGGTGAGGACGACCACGGCGAAGAGCGAGATGGCCGCGAAGGCACGGAGTCGGGGGGTTCCATCGAGCGAGTCGACGCTCAGATGGATCACGATCCCGACCAGCACCGACAACCCCGCCGCCGCGCCGACGCCGTACCACATCGGCCGGAGCAGGTCGGGCCGGTCGATCTTCCGGATGTAGGCATAGATGATCGCGACGACAAGGGCCGCCTCGAAGCCCTCGCGCAGCATGATGAGCAGAGCAGTCAGCATGACGTCGCCGCCTCAGCTTGACCCGGTGCTGGGACTCGAGCCCGACCCGGGTCCGGAACCGGAGCCCGAACCGCCGCCGCCCCCCGCGCCATCGTCGCTGCAGCCGCCCAGCGCGAGCGAGACGGCGGCGAGAAGCGCCGTGGCCGCGAGCGCGAGCCCCTTCGAGCGTGTACGGGTCATCGTGGTGATCCCTTCGGAGAAACAAGTGTTCGGTGTCCGGTGACCGGTGCGGAGGGCGTGGCGCCCCCGGCTATGGCCGTGGCGGCGCCGGAGCGGGCGGAGCGGTAGCCGGCGACGAGGAGCGCGGCGAAGGCCACGATCCAGGCGATGTGCAGCGGCCAGAAGTCGCCGCGATAGTCAGGCAGGGCGTGCCTGATCAGCGAATACACCGGATCGTCGACCCGCTGGAACCCGGTCACCCAGGTGATCTCGCCCTGGTAGCCGTCGATGAGCAGCATCGTGTACGAGAGGACGCCGGCCAGACCGAGCCCGAGCGCGACCCGGCGCATGACCGGAGGAGATCGCTGGAGCCACCAGAGCACCAGGAGCAACGCCAGTGGGAGCACGACGACGAGCTGGCGCCCCGGCCACCAATAGCCGTGCATCGTCACCGCGACGAAGGTGGCCAGCAGCCATCCGGCAAGCAGCAGCGGCAGCAGGGCAAGCGGGCGATGTGCGGCCATAGTTGCGCCGATCAGCGCAGCGACCGCAGGGAGGACCAGCAGCCAGGCAGGCTGCCACGTCGCGATGCCATATTCGCGGTCGACGAACAGCCCAACCAATCGCAGGGCGCGGCCGACATAGTGGGGGTGGAACCCCACCACCCCGAACTCCCCCGACTGCTGGAAATGGTCCCCACTCGCGTACACCGTCCAGCCACCCCAAACCAGCCGGTGAGCGACGAGGTAGCCGCCTCCTGCCACGGCGAGGCCTGCGGCCAGCCCCGCTGCCTCGCGGTGATGACCTGAGCGCCACCATCTGACGACCCCGAGGAGGGCCAGTGCCGCGGCGACGACGATGTACTTGATGGACAGCCATGGCAGTGCAGCCACGGCGAGACCCAGGACGGCAATGCTGTGAATGCTGCCCCGGCGCTTGCCGCCCAGCTCATCGGCGGCCTCGGCCGTTGGGAGCGGTCCGGTCAAGGCGGCGAAGCCGGCCATCGTGACGAGGGCGGCAGGCAGCTCGGGATAGATCTGCTGGCCATACACGGCCAGCGGGGCGGACGCGGCCGCGATCCCGACTCCGGTGGCCGCCAGCGGAAGGGACAGCCGCAGCCGCCGGACCGCAACCCATAGCGTCAGCGCCGCGAGTAGGCCGGCGAGGGCTGCGAGCGTGAGCTTCGCCGCCACCCAGCCGCCAAGCGCCACCGGGACCGCGAGCAGTAGGGGAAGCAGCGGGTCGTGCGGGCTGATCTGCCGGCCGTCAGTTAGGACCTGGGTCTGTACTGGCGGCTCAACGTCCGCGAAGTCCCGCCAGCGCTTCTGCGCGAGCTCGTCGCTGATGTCGAGGTTGCGGTCCTCGGCGAGCGACAGCGCGCTTAGGACGTACTGCGTCTCGTCGACGGCGACATGCGCCCCAAACGTGGCACGTACGCCGATTCCGAGTGCGGCAGCGATGAACGCGACGGCGGCGACGGCGACCATCGCCGTGGGCAGGGTCGCGGTCCGTGCAGCTGGGTGCACCGTCACGACACTGCCTCTATGGACACCACAGGGGTCGCAGCGGCCGTCGCGGCGATCTGGCGGCGCACCAGGGCGGGCAGATCGGTCTCCGGCGCCCATCCGATGAGCCGACGCAGCAATAGGGTGTCGGCGCGGGTGTCCGCCACCTCGGCCGGCTGCGCCTGCCCGACAGCCGTCTCCACATCGAGATCGAGGGCTTCAGCGATCGCGGCCACCATGGCGGCGAGGCTGTGGCCGGTTCCGGTGCCGACGTTGACCGGCCCGGGGTGTCCGTGCGCGGCGAGCGCGATCAGGGCATCGGCGACCTGACGTACATCGGTGACATCTCGGCTGCGGGTACGGGAGCCGAAGACGACCAGCACCCGGCCCGCGCGGGCGGCGGCGATCCAGCGAGCGAGCGCCATGTCGGGCCGCTGGCCTTCGCCGGCGACCGTAAACGGCCTGACGACCGTCGCGATGCCGCCGGCCTCGATGCGGCTGTCGCAGATGCGCTCCACGAGCAGTTTGCTCTCCGCATACCCGCCCCGGGGACGGAGCTGGTCGCTCTCGCGGCTCGGCCTGCCGTGGCGGGCGCCTCCGTACACGGACGACGAGGACGTCACGACGAGCGGTGTTCGCCGCGGCACCGCTGCCGTGACGAACGCGGTCGCGAGCAGGTTGTCGCGGTAGCGCCGCATGGCAATTCCTGGCGTCTCGCCCCGCACGCCCGGGCAGCCGGCCAGATGGAAGACGGCATCGGCGTCAGCCAACGCGGCCAGTACGGCGGGATCACCACCGAGAAGGTCAGCAGTGATCACATGAACACCAGGCAGTGCCGGTTGCGGCTCGCGGTCGATGCCGATCACACGTTCGCCCGCAGTGCTCAAAGCACTGACGAGGGTGCGGCCGACGAAGCCGGCGGCTCCGGTCACGACCGCGGTCACAAGTCCTCCTCGCCGTAGGTTAGGTTGCCCTAAGTCGTGTCAGGTTAGCCTCACCTTAGCGGCCGGTCTAGTCAGGAGATCAGCGGATGCCAGTGACGTCGGTAACCCGTCGCGGCGCGCGTCTTCATCGACTCCCACGATGGCCTGCGCGGCTGCTCGTCGGACTGGCTCTTGTGGGTGCGACGGGGGTCTACCTCATCCAGGTCGCCGACGGATCAGCGCTGGCCAGTACGGTCGGCGCGGTCCTGGCGGATCCAGTCGGGCTGTCTCTGGCGCTCGCCTGCTATGCGACGGCCTTCCTGCTGCGGGCGTGAGCGTGGCGCCGCGCCCTGCCCGGGTTGCCGCTCGGTCAGTCCTGGGCCGCCCTGCACGTGAGCCTGCTCGGTAACCACGTGCTGCCGCTCCGGCTGGGCGAGCCGCTCCGGGTCACCAGCGTCCTGCGGCGGACACCGTTGACCATCCGGCCGGTCGTGGCATCGGCGGTCACCCTGCGCGCCGCCGACCTGGCCGCCGTCGTCTCGCTCGCCATGATCGTCGCGCCGGCTGTCGCCGTCGACCTGGTCGGCCAGTGGGTCTGGCCGCTGGGAGCGGCGCTCGTCGGGCTCACGATCGGCGGCAGCATCTGGTCGGCCAGACTGCGCCGGGCAGGCGAGACGATCAAACCGCCGCCGATCACGGCCCTCGGCGCGACCGCGCTGGCATGGGTGCTCGAGGCCGCGGTGATCTGGCAAATCGCCCGCCAGGCCGGTCATGCGCTGACACTGACCGAGGCAGTGGCGGTCACCGCGGTGACGATCGCCGCTCAGAGCCTCGCCGTCACCCCGGGTGGCTTCGGGTCCTACGAGGCAGCGGCGACTGCCGCGCTCGTCATTGTGGGGGTCCCGGCCGGCCCCGCCTTCGCGATCGCCCTGACCACGCATGCGATAAAGACCGTGTACGCGCTGGCCGCCGGCGGCGTGGCCGTCGTCGCACCGGCGCCGTCCTACCTCGGCCGGCTGCGGCTGCCCCGCGCACGCCCGCCCCGACCGGCGGCGAAGGCGGTCGTTGCTGACAGACCGGTCGTCGCCTTCATTCCGGTACACAACGAGGAAGCGACGGTCGGCTCGGTCGTCGCGCGCCTGCCGGGGAGCGTTGCGGGCCGGCCGGTGGTCGCCGTCGTCGTCGACGACGGCTCGACGGACAGGTCGGCGGCGATCGCCGCCGACGCAGGCGCGCACGTCATCGCCCAGCCCGCCAATCTTGGGCTGGGCGCGGCGGTCAGGCGAGGCCTCGCCGCGGCGACCGCCTATGGACCGGCGGCCGTCGTCTACCTCGACGCCGACGGCGAGTACTTTCCCGAGGACATCGAGGCAGTCGCCGGTCCCGTGCTGGCCGGCACCGCCGACTACGTGGTCGGCTCGCGCTTCGCCGGACGGATCGAGCGGATGCTGCCGCACCGGCGCATCGGCAACCGCCTTCTCACGGTCTGGATGCGCTGGCTCGCCCGGCAGCCGATCACGGACGGCCAAAGCGGCTACCGCGCCTTCTCCCCTGCCGCGGCCGACGCGGCCGAGGTCATCCACGACTACAACTACGCCCAGGTGCTTACCCTCGACCTGCTTGCGAAGGGGTTCGTGTACGGCGAGGTACCGATCCGGTACTCCTTCAGGGAGAGCGGTACCTCATTTGTGAGACTCGGCCGCTACCTTCGCAAGGTCATCCCCGCGGTCTACCGGGAGCTGAACGCCACAGCACCGGACCGGTCGCTGGCCGCTGGCGGCTAGTCCTCGACCACGTGGGTCTCGAAGCGAGCCCTCGCGGCCGCCCAGGCAGCTTCGTCGAAACGACCGGCGGCGATGGCGTCGACCGCGTCGTAGGCCATCGCGATCGTGTGATGGGTGTTGTCGTGCACGAAGAGCCCAAGTCGTCCGAAGGTGGTCACGTTGGGGACGGTGGCCGCCCAGGTATCGATTCCCCGCAGGTGACGGCGGTAGCCGACCTCGTAGACCGGATAGACGTGCGGCAGCCGTTCGACGTGCATCTCTGCGGAGGTCAGCGCCGGTAGACCGGTGCGCACCAGAGTGTCGGTCACAATCGCACGCAAGTCCTCGTCGGATCCTTCCCAGATGGCATCCCCGAGGGTGCACGGGATCTCGCAGCACAGCACCGTCCGGTCACGGGGATCGGCGGACGACTCGCGATAGTTGGCCGGCTCGGAGATCCGCGTGATCGGGGTGTTGAGGTCCGGCAGGTAGTGAGCGTCGTAAGGAGTCCACGGTCGCGATCGCTGGACCACGTACACCAGCACCATGGCGCGGAACCGCAGCCGGCCAGCCGACTCGATCGCGGCAGCCGGTGGCCCTGGCCGGCAGATCCTCGCGAGGACCGGTAGCGGAATGGTCGAGAAGACGTGGCCACCGCGTATCTGCGCGGAGCCGGTCGGCTGCCCCCCGTCCGCTGCCGCCATGGTCGCAATACCGATGTCCACGCCGTGCGAGTCAGCTGCGAGGTCATCGACCTGCGCGCCGAGCCTGATATCCGCGCCGGCCTTGACCGCCGCCTCGGCAAGCGCCTCGACGATCTGGCCGAAGCCTCGCCGCGGGTAATAAAACATCCGGCCGGCACCGCCTGGCCGCCGTCGGAGCATCCGTGAGGCGATCTTCCACGGAGTATCGGCTGATACCCGCCGCCTGGCCTGCTCGGCATCGATTTGCTCGCCACGCCGGCCCCAGAGCTTCACGGCGTACGGCGCATAGAGCGCCTCGTAGAGCGTGGGGCCGAGGCCGCGGCGCAGCGCGTCGGCGTAGCTGACCGTCCTCCCGCGGCGCAGCGGGGCGAGGATGGCCTCCGCCCCGGCACGCGCGATCAGCCCAGGCGGCAAGGCGCGCGCGAGCTCGGTGGGGCGCGGCGGGAATCCGAGCCAGCGATCGGCGATGTGCAATCGGCCGTTGCGGCGGCGCAGCTGCAGGTCGTCGCCCAGGAGCACGCGCAGGTCAGCGAGGACGTTCGCGGGGGTCGTGGGGTGCAGCCGGTGGCTGCCACGGTCGACCCGGACCCCGGCTACTTCCAGGCTGGCCGCCATGCCGCCAACGGCCTGAGCTCGTTCGAGGACGACGACCGACATCCCGCGGCGTGCCGCCTGCCACGCGGCTGCCAGCCCGGCTGGTCCGGCGCCGAGGACCACAAGATCAGCGTTGGTCGTCATCGCAGGACACAGTACGGTGTGCCCGCGTGGGCCCGCCGGGAAGGCGTTATGCGGGCGTGTGGGCGCCGGCGCGTGGCTGGTGAGATGGATCGGGCAGCCGTGGCGGCGAAATCGTGTAGCCGAGGGAGAGCCCGCCCATGCGGTGCGTCGGCGACTCGGGCCCCGCCGGCTTCGCGCAGGCCTCCTGCAGTGCGGCTAGACCCTCGTCCCAGCCGGTCGCATAAGCGCGGCGGGTCTCGGCGTCGACCTCGCCGCACCAGCTGTGGTGGATTCGCACGACGGTAGCCCCCGCCGCCTCCGCGTCGAGCTCTATCGTCCAGGCAGAGGCGGCGGCGCCCTGCATGCCCATCGGCCGGGACACGACGAGGGCTGCCGGCCGCTCGATGAAGGTCACGAAGCCGTAGAGCGCACCGGACTCGCCACCCCAGTCCTCCATGAACCGGCCGCCGACCCAGGGCTCCAGGGAGACAGCGGATCCGGAGCGCAGGCGGTGCGGCCACCAGTCGGACACCCGCAGCAAGGTTTCGAAGACGTGCTCCCTGGACGCCTCGATCCGGACTTGTTTCCTGATCTCGAGGCGTCCAGGGAGCACGCCACCAGCACCCTTAGGCTGTCCCATGCCGTCACTCCTTATCAGCGCGACCGATTCCCGCGCTGTCCATCGTGCGACGGAGCAGCGGCCGACGTGCAGTGGTTCCGCCACGGGCGTAACGCACCCACGCCAGACATGAAGAGGCGCCTCTCCTCGACCAGGCAGGGAGGAAAGGCGCCTCTCACGCGATTGCTAAGGATCACCCGGTGCCAAGGCCGGCGAGTGAGCCGGTCCGCTTGCCTGCCGCGGCCCCCGCCGACGCCAGCCGCCGCTGCGGCGTCCGGTCGCGAACGACCTGGACGCATTCGCGCAGCAGCGCCGACAGGGTCTCGTCACAGTCACGATCACGGCGGACGATCGTGTCAATCGTGCGGACAATGGCGTGGGTCGCCGGGCCGTAGGTGTAGAGGACATCCCGCCAATGTGTGTCCGGGAGGTGCGTCATCCGGTCCTCGGCTACCGCCAGCGAATGACGCAGCCGGCGCGACCCCGGATCGATGGTCAGACCGACTCGGGCGCATGTACGCACAATCGCCGGCGCTGTCGCCGGTCCGTCACCCACCGCACCGACGAGCTCGGGCACGAGCTGCAGCAACTCCTGCCTGGCCTCGTCACCAACCTCGTCATTGACCAGGCGCGCCACCGCGGCGAGGAGCGGATGGGTGCATCGGGGTGCGTCGCTCCACCGCTCCCCCGCGAGGAGTGAGGCGATCTCCATGAGGCAGCCACCGTCCTCCGGCTCGAGGTGACGACCTCGCGAAATGACTGGCAACTGGTCCGGGATCTGGCCCATGGTGCGCCTCCTCGACTGTCACGCAGGGACGATCTCGTGGACAATCCACTGTGAGACCGCCGCAATCGCCGCTGCTCCCGGGAATGTCAAAACCCAGGCCATGAGAATGTTCCCGGCCACGCCCCGGCGAATCACGCAAGGACGGTTTGCCGCCCCGGCACGCAGAACAGCCGAGGTGATGGCATGTGTCGGCGCGATCATCGTGGCCACCTCTCCACGGCTCACGCGTCCTCCTCG
The DNA here is from genome assembly GCA_036001885.1 of Actinomycetes bacterium. Classification (GTDB taxonomy): domain Bacteria; phylum Actinomycetota; class Actinomycetes; order JAKEEW01; family JAKEEW01; genus DASYTV01. The sequence continues at coordinate 10,190 of DASYTV010000309.1, read as the reverse complement.
ATCAGCGGCGCTGATCTACGGTGACACCTCAGCCCCCTGCGAGGCAATTCCTGGCGGCCCTGAGGTGAAGGCGAGTTTCAGCCCGAGGCGGGCGGCGGGCGAGCCTAGTGCGGAGGAACGACGCGGGTCTACGGTGCGAGAGACACCGATCACCGCCGACTACCCGAGCGGAACGGCCGACCCGTGACGGTGCCCGAAGCGATCAGGGAAGGTGCGCGATGCCGGATCGTACAAAGATCATGCTCGACGAGTCCGAACTGCCCACCCGGTGGTACAACATCATCCCAGACCTCCCGTCGCCGCCGCCGCCACCGCTACATCCGGCCACACTCCAGCCGGTCGGTCCCGATGATCTGGCCCCGCTGTTCCCAATGGACCTGATCCTGCAAGAGGTCAGTAGCGATAGCTTCGTGGACATTCCGGCCGAGGTGCTCGACGTCTATCGGCTGTGGCGGCCGACGCCGCTCATTCGTGCACACCAGCTGGAACGGGCGCTCGGCACGCCAGCGCGCATCTATTACAAGTACGAAGGCGTCTCGCCGAGCGGCTCCCACAAGCCCAACACTGCTGTGGCGCAGGCTTACTACAACGCCAAGCAGGGCATCCGCCGGATCACCACCGAGACCGGCGCTGGGCAGTGGGGCAGCGCCCTCGCCTTCGCGTGCGCGCATTTTGGGCTCGACTGTGAGATCTGGATGGTGCGCGCGTCCTACGACCAGAAGCCGTACCGCCGCTCGCTCATGCAGCTGTACGGCGCGACCGTGCATCCGAGCCCGTCCGATCTCACCGAGGCCGGTCGCAAGATCCTGGCAGACGACCCCACATCCCCGGGAAGCCTCGGCATCGCGATCAGCGAAGCCGTCGAGACGGCCGGCGGCGCGCAAGACACGAGGTACTCCCTCGGCAGCGTGCTCAACCACGTGCTCATGCATCAGACCGTGATCGGCGAGGAGGCACTCCAGCAGCTCGCGTCGGTCGGCGAGACACCCGACCTGATCGTCGGCTGCACCGGCGGTGGTTCCAACTTCGCCGGTCTGTTCTTCCCCTTCCTGCGGGAGAAGCTCGCCGGCCGGATGGCACCGGTGATCCGCGCTGTCGAACCTGCGGCCTGCCCGTCATTCACCCGCGGCGTTTACACCTACGACTACGGCGACACCGCCGGCTTCGCGCCGGTGGTCAAGATGCACACTCTCGGCCACGACTTCGTGCCCGACCCGATCCATGCCGGTGGGCTCCGCTATCACGGCATGTCGCCGCTGCTGTCGCACATGTACGAGCTCGGGCTCTTCGAGGCGGTCGCGAAGCCGCAGCGCGAATGCTTCGAGGCCGGGGTGACCTTCGCCCGCACCGAGGGCATAGTCCCGGCCCCCGAGCCGACCCACGCGCTCGCCGCCACGGTCGAAGAGGCACGGCGTTGCGCAGAAACGGGTGAGGAGAAGGTGATTCTCACCGCACTGTGCGGGCATGGCCACTTCGACATGGGCGCTTACGATCGCTACCTGTCTGGCGAGATGGAGGACTTCGAGCTCCCGCAAGATCGTATTGACGCGGCGCTGACCCGACTGCCCAACCCGCAGCTCTGACCGGCGTCGGCGGCCCAGGGACCAGGGTGCGAGGTCGCAACGAACGGACACGGAAACCTCGAGGAGCGGGACCTGCCCAGTAGCGGGGTCGACGTGCGGTGCCGGGGAAACCTCGAGGAGCGGGACCTGCCCAGTAGCGGGGTCCACGTGCGGGGCCGGTAATTCGGTGGAGCAGCGGTACCGGGCTCGCCTACCGTGAGTGGTCGTCATGCGTAGCCTGCCGCTCGAAGATCCCGGCACGCCGCACGCACGCACTCCGGCCCGTTATCTGCTGTGGATCGTCCGCGGTCAGTGGGTGTCGGTTGCCGGCGGCGTGTTCTTCGGCATTCTCTGGATGGCGAGCCAGGCATTCGTCCCTGCGGCCATCGGTGCGGCCATCGACCAGGGCGTCGCCGGCCGTGACACCGGACGGCTGCTGCTGTGGACCGGCGCGGTCCTCTTCCTCGGCACCGTCACCGCGGTTTCCGGGATCTTCCGCCACCGGTTCGCCGTGTTCAACTGGCTCAGCGCGGCCTATCGAACCGTCCAGGTGGCGGTCAAGCACACGACCAAGGTCGGCGCCTCGCTCCCCCGCGAGATCGCCACCGGCGAGGTCGTCGCCATTGGCGCAACGGACATCTCGCACATCGGCGGCTCGATCGAGATCACCGCGCGAGCCGCCGGCTCGGTCGTGTCCTTTGGCATCGTGGCGGCCATCCTGCTGAACTCGTCGGTGACCCTCGGGATCATCGTCCTCGTCGGGGTGCCGGTGCTCATGCTCGCCATCACGCCGCTGTTCCCCCCGCTGCACCGCCGCCAGCATGCTTATCGGGAGATCGGCGGCAAGCTCACGACCCGAGCCACCGACATCGTGGCCGGGTTGCGGGTGCTGCGCGGGATCGGCGGCGAGCAGTCGTTCTCCGGCCGCTTCAAGGAAGAGTCGCAGCGGTTGCGGCGGGCCGGCCTGCAGGTGGCAAAGGTTGACGCCGCGCTGGACGGTTCCCAGGTCCTGCTGCCCGGGATCTTCGTGACGATCGTCACCTGGCTCGGCGCCAGCTTCGCATTGTCCGGGGAGATCACCGTCGGTGAGCTGGTCGCGTTCTACGGTTACGCGGCGGTCCTCGTGGGACCGCTGCGGAACGCGACCGAGGCCGCCGACAAGATCATCCGTGGATTGGTGGCGGCTCGGCGCGTGATCCGCCTGCTCGCCATCGAACCCGCGGTCAGCGATCCGACCGAGCCTGTATTGATCGAGACCGGCGAGACGCATAGGGACGGAGCCGAACTCGTCGACACCCGGTCCGGGCTCGTCGTGCCCGCCGGCGCCTTGATGGCCGTCGCCGCGACGGATACCGCGGACGCGACCGCGCTCGCCGACCGGCTCGGCCGCTACGTCGATGCCGAGGTCCTCTGGCGCGGCATCCCGCTCGAGCGGCTGCCGATCGCGACGGTCCGTGAACGAGTGCTGGTCGCAGACAGCGAGGCTCGGTTGTTCTCCGGTCGGCTCAGGGACGAGCTGGATGTGAGGGGCATTGCGTCCGACGCCACTGTCGGCGCCGCCTTGCATACGGCATCGGCTGAGGACGTCATCGATGCGCTCGCGGACGGGCTCGAGGAGGCGATCGAAGAGCGCGGGCGCTCGCTCTCCGGCGGACAGCGGCAGCGACTGCTGCTGGCCCGCGCGCTGCTGGTCGACCCAGCGGTGCTCGTCCTCGTCGAGCCGACGTCCGCCGTTGACGCGCACACCGAGGCACGGATCGCGGCTCGGCTGGGCAGCGCACGGACGGGACGTACCACTGTCGTCATGACGACGAGCCCGCTGGTGCTCGACCGGGTGGACACGGTCGCGTTCCTCGATGAGGGAACGGTGGTTGCTACCGGCACCCACCGGCAGTTGCTCCACACCTCGCCCGGCTACCGGGCGCTTGTCACCCGGGGGGAGGACGAATGAGGCAGATCCTGCCGGTGGCCGACGGACCGACCGTCCGCCGCTACGCCAGGGCGCTGCTGCGCACCCACCCGGGTGCCCTCGGCCTGACCCTCGGCCTGCATGCGCTCGCCGCGATCGCCGCACTCGCCGTGCCCTGGCTGCTCGGTGATCTCGTCAACGGCGTGCAGAACGGCACGACGCAGGACACGGTCGACCGCACCGCGATCCTCATCGCGATTTCGGTGATCACGGCGGCAGTATTTACCGCGCTCGCGCGCTGGGCATCGATGCGTTTCGGCGAGCGGGTGATGGCCGACCTGCGCGAGGGTTTCGTCGACCGGGTGCTCGAACTCCCGCTCTCGACCGTCGAGCGAGCTGGGACCGGCGACCTGCTCACGCGGACGTCTCGCGACGTCGACGCCCTGTCCCACTCGGTACGCTTCGCCGTACCCGAGACCCTCATCGCGCTGGTCACCTGCGTCCTGACCCTGGGTGCGCTGGCGTTGGTCGCGCCGGTCCTGCTGCTGCCGTGCCTGGTGGCGGTGCCGATGCTCTGGGCGAGCACGCGGTGGTATCTGCGCCGGGCACCGGCGGGCTACCTGCGCGAGAACGCGGCCTACGCCGACATCAACGAGGGCATTGCAGAGACCGCGGACGGAGCGCGCACGGTCGAGGCGCTGCGGCTGGCACAGCGGCGGATCGACCGTACGGACGCAGACATCCGCCGATCCTGGGCTGCTGAGCGCTACACCCTCTGGCTGCGTACCGTCTGGTTCCCGACCGTCGAGGTCGGCTACATCGTGCCCGTCGTGGCCACCCTGCTCGCCGGCGGTCTGATGTACGCCCACGGTGTCGTGTCACTCGGCCAGGTGACTGCGGCAACGCTTTATGTCCAGCAGCTCATCGAGCCACTCGACCGGCTGCTGTCCTGGCTCGACGAGCTCCAGGTAGGGGGTGCGTCGCTCGCTCGGCTGCTCGGTGTCGCTGAGGTGCCGGACGACCGGACACCAACCGGGCGGCAGCCTCGGGACGAGCGTCTCAACGCGGCCGGGGTGCGGTTCGCCTATCGCGACGGCCACGATGTGCTGCACGGCGTCGACCTCGCGATCACGCCGGGAGAGCGACTCGCGATGGTGGGACCGAGCGGCGCCGGCAAGTCGACGCTTGGGCGACTGCTGGCCGGAATCCACGGGCCGCGCACCGGCGAGGTGAGCGTCGGCGGCGTCGGCCTGGTCGAGCTGCCGCTCGGCGATCTCCGTGGGCACGTCGCATTGGTCACCCAGGAGCACCACGTGTTCGTGGGCACGATCAGGGACAACATCGCGATGGCCAGGCCGGAAGCGACCGAGGATGACGTCCGATCGGCGCTTGCGGCTGTCGACGCGCTCGACTGGGTCGACGAGCTGCCGGACGGCCTGTCCAGTCGGGTCGGCGCCGGTGGGCTCACCCTCTCGGCAGCACATGCCCAGCAGCTCGCGCTCGCCCGGCTGGTCCTCGCAGACCCGCACACGCTGGTCCTGGACGAGGCGACGTCACTTATCGACCCGCGGGCGGCCCGCCACCTCGAGCGGTCGCTCGGTGCCGTGGTCGCCGGCCGTACCGTCATTGCCATCGCCCACCGGCTGCATACGGCGCACGATGCCGACCGCGTCGCCGTCATCGAGGACGGTCGTGTGTCTGAGCTCGGCAGTCATTCAGAGCTCGTGGCCGCGGGCGGCGCCTACGCCGAGCTGTGGGACGCATGGCACGGCGAGCGGCAGGGATCTGCGGCGGCAAGCGCCTAGTGTCGGGCCGGCCGGCATCAGGAGCGGGCGGCGTTAACAACGACGCCGGCTGGGGAAGGTGCTGTTCCGACCCGTCTTTACGGTTCCTGCCTTACCCTTTTGGGTGAAACACAGACACCACGGAGCCCCCGATTCTACGATCAGCGACCATGGGCGAAAGCGACGATGAGACGCCGCCGATCAAGTGCCCCAACTGTGGCGGCAGCGGCCGCATCAAGCCTGACAACCTCAACCCAAAGGGCATTTGCCCCTGGTGTCAGGGCAGCGGTCACGGCTGATCACCTCTGCGCCGTACGGGAGGCGGCAAGTGTTGCCGCAGCAAGTCGGTCACCGAGAACTGACGCCAGACTGTAGGGATGACGCATCCATCCGCTGCATCAGCCGCGCCTAAGTCTTCCGTCCTGCACCCGGAAACCAGGGCCGTCCACGTATCAGCGCCATCCCCTGTTGTCGGCGAGCCGTTGAGCGTTCCCATCTTCGAGACATCCACCTACGCCTTCACAGATCCCGACGTCATCGCGGACGCGATGACCCGGCCCGACGGCGAGTACACGTACACCCGCTATGGCAATCCAACGGTTCGTGCGCTCGAGACGGCAGTTGCCGACCTCGAAGGCGGCGCGGCCGCGCTCGCTACGAGCTCAGGAATGGGAGCGATCAACGCAATCCTGCTCGGATTGGTCCAATCTGGCGACCATGTGATCGCGCAACGCTGCCTTTACGGAGGTAGCTTCGCGACGCTCACCCGCCTGCAGGAGCGCTTCCGCGTCGAGGTGACCTTTGTCGGTGGCACCGACGCGGACGAGGTACGCGCCGCGCTGCGACCGACGTCGCGGGTGCTCTACCTGGAGACGATCGCGAATCCGATGACACAGGTGGCCGACCTGCCAGCGCTGGCGGAGGTCGCCCGCTCAGCAGGCCTGGTGATCGTGGTCGACAATACCTTCGCGTCGCCGGTCCTGTGCCGTCCCATCGAGTACGGCGCAGACATCGTGATCCACTCGACGACGAAGTACCTCGGCGGCCACTCCGATGTCACGGGGGGCATCGCGGTGTTTGCGGACATCGAGCGCTATCACGCACTGTGGAAGCGGTTCATCGAGTTCGGTGTCACCGCCGATCCCTTCGCGGCGTGGTTGACCATTCGGGGTCTCGCCACCATGGCACTTCGGGTGCGTCAGCAAAGCGAGAGCGCGCGCTTCCTGACCAGCCGACTCATCGACCATCCGGCTGTGTCAGCCGTGTACTGGCCAGGCCTCCCCGATCACCCGAGCTTCACGTTGGCTGAGCAGATCCTGGCCGATGGCGGCGGAGTGTTCGCCTTTGACCTCGCCGGCGGCCGAGATGCTGGACGCGCCGTCGTGAGCCGGCTACGGCTGGCCAGGCTCGCCGCCTCCCTCGGTGGGGTCCAGACACTCGTCCTCCACCCGGCGAGCACCTCCCATCGGCAACTCGATGCGGCTGCTCTCAAGGAGGCGGGTATCGGCGAAGGCACGATCCGCGTCGCGGTCGGTCTCGAACACCCCGCCGACATCTGGTCCGACCTCAGCCAAGCCCTGGTTTAGCCCGCCAGACTCCGCCGCCCGCCGGTCCGCTGCGCAGCGGTAAGCAAGCTCGGATCAGGCTGGGCGACGGGCGGGATCCACGTCGAAAAGCCCGGCCTTGTGAGCGATGGCTGCCGCCTCGCCGCGGCCGGAAACACCGAGTTTGGCCAGGATGTTCGAGACGTGGACACTCGCGGTCTTGGGCGTGATGAACAGCTCCTCACCGATCTGCCGGTTGCTCCGTCCGGCGGCGACGAGGCGCAGCACCTCGCGCTCGCGGCTGGTGAGCCCGAGCCATCCGCCACCTTCCTCTGCCTCACCGGCGACCTTGTTGAGCAGCGGAATCCTCGCCCGCCTGCTCAGCTCGTCGATCCATCGCCGGAGGAGGACCGCGCCCAGGCTGTCTGCCCGCTCGGCGGCTTCCCGCAATGCTCCTGCGGCTGCCTCGCGGTCTCCGCGGGCGGCAAGCACCTCACCGAGCCGGTAGGTCGCATATGCCTGCACATGCACCGGGCCATCGGCCGCCTCGACCGCGTCAATGACAGCTTGCCACGCTGCCGGGTCGTCTCCGACATCACCGGCGAGCTCTGCATCGACGACCTCTCGCCAGACCGGTGCCGGGCCCCAGTCTCCGAGCTCGGCCATGAGCAGCCGTACCCGCCGAGCGTCGGCTGTCCGCGAGGACCCCGACAGGCGTGCCCTTGCGGCCACAGTACGGGCCGCCACCGCAAACAACGCGACGTTGTAGCCGGGGATGGGGCGTTCCTCGAATGCCGCCAGGATCTCTGTCCAAGCGGTGTCAGGGTCATTTCTGGCGAGCGCGATCTCCGCTGCGATGGTGGCGGTCGGGATGGAGTATTGCGATCCGGGATTGCGGCGCGCCATCCGGCTGCGGAGCTCTTGCAGCGACTGTGCCGCCCCATCGAGATCATCGCGCCACATCTGGAGCCAGGACTGAAGCGCGAGCAGCTGCCAGACGTTCCTGACAGGTGGATCAAGCTCGAGTGCGCGGCGGATCAGCCGGTCAGCCGCCTGCCAGTCCCCAAGCGCAAGGAGCGGCGACGCCGCATTGCCCGCAAGCATTGCCCCCAGCGTGCGGGCCAGCCCGATCTCGCGAGCGCGATCGATGCCCTCCCGCGCCAGCCGAGCGGCCTCTGCGTAGCGGCCGAGCAGATGCAGCGAATCTGATGCGTTGATGTAGTGGCTGACCAGAAGCCTGGGCGCGTCGCCGGCGACCTGGCGAGCGATGTCGAACGCAGCCAAGCCCTCGTCAATCTGGCCGATCTGTATCAGCGACGGGCCGAGGATGTTGTAGGCCCTGGACTCTGCCTCGCTGGCGCCTGCGGCATGTGCCGTCGTGGCGGCCTCGCGAGCGACCTCGGTCGCCTCCTCGAACCGAGCCTCGAGCATCAGTTGGGAGGCCAACAGCTGCAGCAGGCGAGCGCGTGCCTCCGCCGGGGCGTCGGCAGGCAGCATCTCGAGGCCACGTTTTGCCACGGCGACCGCTTCGGGCTTGGCGAGGTCGCCCATGATCTTGCTGCGCCGATGGAAGATGCCGGCGGCGCGCAACGGGTCGGTCGTGATGTCGATCTCGGCACTCGCGGCTTCGACCAGCGCAAGCGCGCGATCGAGCTCGCCGGCGTCGTATGCCACCGCGGCAGCACGATCAAGGAGCTCGACGTGGTCGGCGCCGGACGCTGAAACCGGATCGGCGACCCGCTCCCACAACTCGAGTGCACGCTCGAGCAGCTGCAGTGCGTCACCGTGCGCGTAAGACCGGACAGCCTGATCGGCGGCGGCGAGCGAGGCGCGGAAGGCGCGCTCGAGCTCATGTGCGGCATACCAATGGTGCGCGATCTCGGCCATGGGTGTGCCTGCTGACAGCAACTCCGGACGGCCTTCGAGCACCTCCGCATATCTCACATGGAGGCGCATGTGCGCGCCAGGCAGCAGGTCGTCGTGAAGGACCTCACGCAGCAGGGCGTGCCGGAACGCGTAGCCCTCGCCGTCCACGCGAAGGAGATTGGTCGACACAGCTTCCCTAAGTGCGCTGTCGAGCGCCGCCGTGTCCAGGTCGGACACTTCGGTGAGCACCGCGTCGTCGACACGGTTGCCGCCGACTGCTATCAGGCGAAGTGTCGCCTGCGCGCTCTCGGAGAGCCGCTCCCCCCTGACCAGCAGGAGATCGCGCAGGGATTCGGGCAACGGGGCGCAGTCGCGCTCTACCTCGGCACAGGCGAGCTCCTCGACGAAGAACGGGATGCCCTCGCTGCGCTTGTAGACTCTCGCGATCACATCTGGCGCCGGAACGCGGCCGATGATGCCGGCCAACTGCTGGCCGACCTCGCGCTGGGACAACCGGGGCACGTCGATCCGGCGTACGTTGCGGAGCCGATCGAGCTCAGCCAGGAACGGCCGGAGCGGATGCTGCCGGTGAATGTCGTCGCTGCGATAGGTAAAGATCAAGAGCAGGTTCGCGGAGCTGACGGCACGAACCATGAACCTCAACAGGTCTCGGGTCGAGCTGTCCGCCCAGTGGACGTCCTCGATGACGAGCACCAACGGCTGTTCGGCGGAAACCCGCTCGAGCAAGACGGTGACGACCTCAAACAACCCGCCGCGACCATCTGACGAATCGACCGAGCCATTCCCCAGGTGGGGCAGCAGCCCGGCCAGCGCCTCGCGGCCGGGTCCAGCCAGCTCGAGCAGCCTCTCCTCGCCGAGTTGCTCAGTCAGCTCACGCACCGCGCCGGCCACCGGAGCGTAGGGAAGCCCGCCGGAGCCGAGCTCGACACACTGGGCGAAGACGACGCGCGCTCCCCCGTCCCTGGCCTCAGCCGCGAACTCGGTGACGAGCCGGGACTTGCCCACCCCGGCCTCGCCGCTGAGCAAGACCGTGAGCGGCTGTCCATCGGCCACGACATGTTGGGCGGATCGCAGTTCATCGAGCTCTGCGACCCGCCCAACCATGTCTGGACTGATGACGGTGGCGGTCACGACATCAATCGTGCCATCCGCCGCCGACAGCAACCGCTGCTTTTCTGCCAGGGCGATCACGCTGCGCACCACTGCGGGAGGTCCGCCGCGCCTGTGTCTTGCTTACCGTGCCCGGCCTCCTCCAGCTGTGGCTGTCGCGACTGTTGCCGTGGTATCCAAGCCAGGCGCGGCGGCTGGCCGCGGCCTCGGCGGTCTTGGTTCTTGCGCTGCCGCCGGATGAGCGAACGAGACAGCCGGTAGGCAACAGCCTCGCCGCGCAGCTGTGACAGCCGCTCTTCGTTGATGACCTTGGCGACGTGGTCGTGGTAGGCGTACATGACGGTCTCCTCTGACGTTTTCTGACGTCTTCGAGACTCGTCTCTAAGGCACCACC
>DASYTV010000308.1:0-19683 GCA_036001885.1 Actinomycetes bacterium | reverse complement strand
GTCTCGCGAGGCGGTTAGGCTGGTGCTTTCGCCGAAACGACGCACGGGTCCACGGTGGCCGGGTCCGTTGCCTGGACCGCAGAGTGCCGGAGATCTTTCCTCATGCCCATCGAGTCGCTGTTTCCTCGCCTGGAACCACTCCTTCCACGGGTACAGAAGCCGATCCAGTACGTCGGCGGCGAGCTCAACTCTGTCGTCAAAGACTGGGACAGCGCCGACGTTCGCTGGTGCCTCATGGACCCGGACGCGTACGAGGTCGGGCTCCCCAACCAGGGCGTACAGATCTTGTACGAGGTCCTCAACGAACGCGACGGCGTACTGGCCGAGCGGACCTATGCGGTGTGGCCGGACATGGAGGAGCTGCTCCGCGAGCACGGCATCCCGCAGTTCACCGTCGATGCCCATCGGCCGGTCAACGCCTTCGACGTCCTCGGCGTCAGCTTCGCCACCGAGCTCGGTTACACCAACATGCTCGCGGCGCTTGACCTGGCGGGCATTCCGCTGGAGGCGGCGCACCGAGGCGACGACCATCCGATCGTGATCGCCGGTGGGCACGCCGCGTTCAATCCGGAACCGGTCGCCGATTTCATCGATGCCGCGGTCCTCGGCGACGGGGAAGAGATTGCCCTCGCGATCAGCGAGGTGATCCGCGAGTGGAAGGCCGACGGGCGGCCGGCGACGGCCGGGCGTACCCCAAGGGACGAGCTCCTGTTCCGGCTGGCCGCATCCGGCGGCGTCTACGTACCGAAGTTCTACGACGTCGACTACCTGCCAGATGGCCGGATCAAGCGAGTGACGCCGAACCGGCCAGGCGTACCGTGGCGGGTCAGTAAGCACACCGTCATGGACCTGGACAAGTGGCCGTACCCGACGAAGGCACTGGTCCCGCTCGCCGAGACGGTCCACGAACGGTTCTCCGTGGAGATCTTCCGCGGCTGCACCCGTGGCTGCCGGTTCTGCCAGGCCGGCATGATCACCAGACCGGTTCGGGAACGGTCGATCTCGGCCATCGGCGATATGGTTCAGCGCGGCCTCGAGTCGAGCGGATTCGAGGAAATTGGGCTGCTCTCCCTCTCCTCGGCCGATCACTCCGAGATCGCCGGCATCGCCAAGGGCCTTGCCGATCGGTACGAGGGCACGAACACCTCACTGTCGCTGCCCTCCACCCGGGTCGACGCATTCAACGTCACCCTCGCCAACGAGCTGTCGAGGAACGGCCGTCGCTCCGGGCTGACCTTCGCGCCAGAAGGGGGTTCAGAGCGGATCCGCAAGGTGATCAACAAGATGGTCACCGAAGAGGACCTGGTCCGTACCGTCACCACCGCCTATTCGCACGGCTGGCGTCAGGTGAAGCTCTACTTCATGTGCGGGCTGCCGACCGAGACCGACGAGGATGTGCTCGCCATCGCCGACCTTGCGAGGAAGGTCATCGACACCGGCCGGGAAGTGACCGGCAGCAGAGACATCCGCTGCACCGTATCGATCGGCGGATTCATACCCAAGCCCCACACGCCGTTCCAGTGGGCCGGCCAGCTCGATCCTGAGACGACCAACGCGCGCCTGGCCAAGCTGCGCGATGCGATCCGGTCGGACAGGCGGTATTCGCGCGCGATCGGCTTCCGTTACCACGACGGCGAGCCGGGGGTCGTGGAAGGGCTGCTGTCGCGGGGCGACCGGCGGGTCGGGGCCGTCATCCGCCGAGTCTGGGAGTACGGCGGCCGTTTCGACGGCTGGCGGGAGCATTTCTCGTACGACCGGTGGATGAACGCGGCGACCGAGGTATGGGCCGAGCAGCCGATCTCCGTGGAGTGGTTCACGGTTCGCGAGCGCGACTATGCCGAGGTGCTGCCGTGGGACCACCTCGACTCCGGCCTGGATCGCGACTGGCTGTGGGAGGACTGGCAGGACGCGCTGTCCGAGGTGGAGGTCGACGACTGCCGCTGGACGCCGTGCTTCGACTGTGGCGTCTGCCCGCAGCTCGGAACCGAGATCCAGACGGGGCCGACAGGCAAGCAGCTCCTCCCGCTGACGCCGATCAACCGTCCGGCCGTCACAGCGGAGACCCCGGCGACTGCCGCCGCTGCCCTCAAGGCGACGGCGTCGCCGTCCTGATCATCGGGCGACCGCGTCAGCGATCCAGACCGCATCATCACCGACCGGAAGGATCGTGCCCTGAGTCGCCAGCCTGACGGGCCACCGCCGGCGCCGGTCGTGCAGCGCCTGCGGATCCGGTACGCCAAGCGGGGCAGGCTGCGGTTCACCAGCCACCGCGACTTCCAACGGGCATTCGAGCGCGCGCTGCGTCGCGCCGCCGTCCCCATGGCGTACTCGGCGGGCTTCTCCCCGCACCCGAAGGTCTCCTACGCGGGGGCCGCCCCGACCGGCGTGGCAAGCGAGGCGGAATATCTCGAGATCGGCCTGGCGACGGCAGTAGATCCAGACGATCTCCGCAACCAGCTCGACTCAGCCCTGCCTGCCGGGCTTGACGTCATGGAGGTTCATGAAGCTACAGGCCCACCCCTGGCCGATCGGCTCGAGGTGTCGCACTGGGAGATCCTGATCCACCAGGTGACTGCTGCCGAGGCGGCCGCCGCGGTCCGTACCTTCCTTGCCGCCGACTCGATCCAGGTCGAGCGGCTCACCAAACAGGGGCTTCGGACGCTGGAGGCCCGCGTCCCAGTGCTCGACATGAAGATCGTGGAGACCCCGAGGAGTACGCACGGCAAGGCTGAATCGGGTCCGTGTGCGATAATACAAATGGTCGTGCGGCACACCACACCCGCCGTGCGACCCGACGACGTCCTCGCCGGACTCGGCCAAGTGGCCGGCCTGGCGCCGCCCGCACCGCCATTGGTGACGCGGCTGGCGCAGGGGCAGCTTGACGCCGAGACCGGCACGGTGACCGATCCGCTACACCGAGATCATCGGACTGTCTCGACTGCCGACGAGACGCTCAACGGTTAGGGACCCGCGTGACGCAGTCGGCACCTTGGCGTCGCAGCGGTTGCTGCAGGGGGAGACGATCCCTGACATCGCATAGTCGACGCCCCCGGGCGGCCGTAGTCGCCGCCGGGAAGCTGGGTGCACCAGACGGAGACTTCTGCCGGCCACCGCGCCGGCCGTACGGACAAAGCTCCCGTGCGGTGCCCACCGGGCACCCGGGAGCGCGACGGGAGACAAGCCCGGATGCTCGACAACGAGCCCACACAAGACAAGACAACTGAAAGCACGCAAACCGGCACGGAGGCCGCCCCCAAGCGACGGACCCGCCGGGCCACCAGGTCGGCTGGCTCACCTTCGGTGAACACCACAGGCAGTGACCAGCCGATAAGCTCTACCAGCCAGGAGCCGCCTGCCGACACTGCGCCGAAGCGGACGAGGCGGTCGCGCAAAACGGCAGCCCCCTCCGGCGGCACGTCGGCTGATACCGCAACAGGAAGAGACGCGGCGGATGCCGGGCCGGCGCCCGCGCAGGCATCGGCCGACACAGCGGAGGCGGAGGGGCCCGCGCCTCGGCAGCGCCGGACCAGGAAGGCGGCAACCGGCAGCGAGGGTGGCGGCGGAGCGCGCACCCGCGGTGCCGGCACCGTAGCCTCGGCAGACTCGGCAGGAGATGCGGCTCCCGCTGCCGCTCCAGGCGCCCCACCGACAGCAGCACGGCAGTCGGCGGCGACCATTTCCTTCCAGGAGCCGTCTGCGCTCTTCCGCGAGCCGACCGCGGCGACGGAGGTGACCGGCGAACCTGACGGTCGACGCCGGCCCAGTCGCCAGGACGATGACGAGGCTGTCGGCCACCGGCGGCCCGCTGCAAAGCGCACCAGTCGAACGGCCAAGGCCGGGTCGGCGACCCAGGCGCGGCGGCAAGTACCGACGGCGGACGGCGCCGAGGCAGCCGACACAGCCGAGGCTGAACAGCCAAAACGGCGGCGCAGGACGGCCGCGAAGGCGGAGCCGCCCCCCGCCGAGGCGGTGAGTGCCGAGGACTCCGCCGCGGATGTTGCGTCCCCGGCCCGAACTCGTGACAGCGCCGACCAAGCAGACGAGAGCGGCGACGCGCGACGGCGGCGACGCCGCCGCGGCGGCCGCGGCCGCCGACGTGATGGGGCCGGTGACGCAGACGAGGTCGCAGTCGCTGAGAAAGAGGAGGCGGGCGAACCGCGGGAGGACGAGGCCGAGGACGAGTCCCAGGCCGGGACCAGCCGCCGGCGACGTCGTCGCCGCAGGCGGGCCGACTCGTCCGACGGGGCGAGCCCCGCCCCTGATGACCCAGAGCGGACCGTCGTCAAGATCCGCGAACCACGCGAGAAGGACGGCGAGACTGACGTTGCCCTGGTCAAGGGCTCGACCAGGCTCGAGGCGAAGAAGCAGCGGCGGAGGGAGGGTCGGGAGGCCGGACGGCGCCGGGCTCCGGTGATCACTGAAGCCGAGTTTCTCGCCCGGCGCGAAGCCGTCGACCGAGTGATGGTGGTCCGTGAGATCGGCGATCGGACGCAGATAGCGGTCCTCGAGGACGGCGTGCTGGTCGAGCACTACGTCAATCGGGAGACCCACACTTCCCTGGTCGGCAATGTCTACCTCGGCAAGGTCCAGAACGTGTTGCCGTCGATGGAGGCGGCCTTCGTCGACATCGGCCGCGGGCGCAATGCCGTGCTCTATGCCGGTGAGGTCAACTTCGATGTCGCCGGTCTCGAGGGGCAGCCGAAGCGGATCGAGAACGTACTCAAGTCCGGCCAGTCCGTCCTCGTTCAGGTCACCAAGGACCCGATCGCGCACAAGGGTGCGCGTCTGACGAGCCAGATCAGCCTGCCCGGCCGTTACCTCGTCTATGTTCCCGAGGGCTCCATGACCGGGATCAGCCGGAAGCTGCCCGACACCGAGCGGAATCGGCTCAAGAACTTGCTGCGCTCGTTCCTGCCCGAGGACGCCGGGGTGATCGTGCGTACTGCCGCCGAGGGGGCGACCGAGGACGAGCTCAAACGAGACGTCAACCGGCTCTCCGCCCAGTGGGAGGACATCGAGCGGAAGGCTGCTACGGCGAGCGCGCCTGCGGTGCTCTATGGCGAGCCGGACCTGACCGTCCGGGTCATCCGGGACATCTTCAACGAGGACTTCAACAAGCTCGTTGTCTCCGGTGAAGACGCCTGGGACACCGTCGATACCTACGTCCGCCACGTTGCGCCCGACCTCGTGCCTCGGCTGCAGAAGTGGACCGACGCCGAGGACGCCTTCGCGGCCTATCGGATCGACGAGCAGATCGTGAAGGCGCTCGATCGGAAGGTCTGGTTGCCTTCCGGTGGCTCGCTGGTGATCGACAGAACCGAGGCGATGACTGTCATCGACGTGAACACGGGGAAGTTCACCGGTCAGGGCGGCAACCTCGAGGAGACGGTCACCAGGAACAACCTCGAAGCCGCCGAGGAGATCGTCCGTCAGCTGCGGCTGCGCGACATCGGCGGGATCATCGTCATCGACTTCATCGACATGGTGCTGGAAAGCAACCGGGAGCTGGTACTGCGCCGGCTGCTCGAGTGTCTCGGCCGCGACCGTACGAAGCACCAGGTCGCCGAGATCACGTCGCTGGGACTCGTCCAGATGACCCGCAAGCGGGTCGGCCAGGGGCTGCTCGAAGCGTTCTCCGAGCCATGCGAGCACTGCAACGGCCGAGGCGTCAAGATCCATCTGGAACTCCTCGAGCCGAAGCAGGAAAGTGGACGTCGTCGTCGCGCTCGCTCGGATGCAGTGGGGCCCGCAGCCGAGCAGGTCGACGGATCGGGCGATCGCGACGAGGCGGCTAGTGCCTTAGCGACAGAAGCGCTAGCTACCGCCGACGAGGCGGCGGCTGCGGGGGAGTCGCGCGGGACATTCTTCGAGGGCTCGGAGCCCGATGAGGCCGAGACCTCCGCGGCATCGCTCGCGCCGGCGGCTGTGGGGGAGTCGGGCCTCGGGAGCGTACCTGACCAGGAGGCCCACGCGTCGCACCCGGGCGCCCGGCCGGTCTCTGTCGGTTGGCCCGGGTGACCGCTCGTCCTGTAGTCTTGTCCGCTGGCGCGCCCTCCGGTGATCGCACAGGTTGGGCACGCTCGTCATCTTCGGTGCCCCGCGCTTCCGCGGTGGACAGTCAATGCTGATCGAGAGAGGTTCCGCGGTGTACGCGATCGTCCGCGCTGGTGGCCACCAGGAGAAGGTCGCCGTTGGCGACGTCGTCACGATCGATCGGGTCGTCGGCGAGCCGGGCGCGGAGCTGACCTTGTCTGCGGTCCTCGTCGTCGACGGAAAGAAGGTGACGACTGACGCGGCCAAGCTCGCCAAGGTCTCCGTCACCGCCGAGGTCCTCGGCCCGGTGAAGGGCCCGAAGATCGAGATAGCGAAGTTCAAGAACAAGACCCGCTACCACAAGCGCCAGGGTCACCGGCAGAAGCTGACCCAGGTCAAGGTCACCGGTATCAAGACCGGGAAGTAGGTACCACGAGATGGCTCACAAAAAGGGCGCCTCGTCCTCCCGTAACGGACGCGACTCCACCGCGCAGCGGCTTGGTGTGAAGCGCTTCGGCGGCCAGCTCGTCAACGCCGGCGAGATCATCATCCGTCAGCGCGGCACCCATATCCACCCTGGCCAGGGCGTCGGGCGCGGCGGCGACGACACGCTGTTCGCGCTGGTCGAGGGCTCGGTCGAGTACGGCATCCGGCGCGGGCGCCGGGTCGTCAAGGTGATCCCGTCGGCGGACTAGTCCGCACGGCGCACAGCACAAGCTCTCGCGAGAGGCGGACCGGAGACCCGGTCCGCCTCTCGCCTTACCTGGAGAGGTCCGCATCTCCTCGATCGAGACCAGATCATGATCTCTAGTTTTGGTGGGAATGTGCAGTCGACTCAACTACCCCACCAAAACTCGCGATCATGGAGTGGTCTGGATAGCACGGCCATTGGCAGGGTGCGCGCTACCAAGCAGCACACTCGTAGCAGGGGAGGGAGGTGGCAGCCGACGTGGTGACCTTCGTTGACCGGGTGGTGATCCACGCCCACGCTGGGTCCGGCGGGCACGGCTGCGCTTCCATCCATCGGGAAAAGTTCAAGCCACTGGGCGGACCAGACGGTGGCAACGGTGGGCGTGGCGGAGACGTGATCCTCGTCGTCGACCCAAGCACGACCACGCTGCTCGACTACCACCACTCGCCGCACCGGCGAGCCACGAACGGGCGGCCTGGCCAGGGCGACAACCGCCACGGTGCTGACGGCGAGGACCTGTTGCTGCCGGTTCCTACGGGTACCGTCGTGCTGACCACCGCTGGCGAGGTGGTCGCCGACCTGGTCGGCGCGGGCACGCGGATCGTTCTGTGCCGCGGCGGTCGCGGCGGACTGGGCAACGCCGCGCTCGCCTCACCCCGACGGAAGGCGCCGGGTTTCGCGCTGTTGGGTGAGCCCGGAGAGGGCGGCGACTTCGTCCTCGAACTCAAAACCGTCGCAGACGTCGCACTTGTCGGCTTCCCAAGCGCGGGCAAGTCAAGTCTGGTCGCGGCACTCTCCGCGGCACGTCCGAAGATCGCCGACTACCCCTTCACGACGCTCGTACCGAATCTCGGTGTGGTCGATGCGGGAGGCACCCGGTTCACCGTCGCCGACGTGCCTGGCCTCATTGCGGGTGCCAGCGAGGGACGAGGGCTCGGGCTCGAGTTCCTCAGGCATGTCGAGCGGTGCAGTGTGCTCGTGCATGTCATCGACTGCGCGACTTTGGAGCCCGGTCGCGATCCGCTCTCCGACCTGGATGTGATCGAAGCAGAGATCGCCGCGTACGACGCGGCATCGCGAGACAGCCGCCCGCCCGGCATCGAGGATCTCGCCAGCCGGCCACGGCTGGTCGTCCTCAACAAGATGGACGTGACCGAGGCGCGCGAGCTCGCCGACCTGATCGAATCCGAGCTGCGCTCCCGTGGGTTGCCTGTCTTCAGGGTCAGCGCGGCCACCCACGAGGGCCTGCGGGAGCTCGCCTTCGCAATGGCACAACTCGTGAGCGCGGCGCGAGCGAGCGCGCCCGCGGGCGAGCCGACCCGGATCGTGCTGCGGCCGAAGGCTGTCGACGACAGTGGCTTCACCGTCGTCAAGGAGGAGGACAGGTTCCGGGTGCGGGGGGAAAAGCCGGAGCGGTGGGTCCGCCAGACAGACTTCACCAACGGTGAAGCGGTCGGCTACCTCGCGGATCGGCTCGCCCGGCTGGGCGTCGAAGAGCGCTTGCTCGAGCTCGGTGCCGAGCCCGGGGCCGAGGTTGTGATCGGTGGCGACAACGGCGTCGTCTTCGATTGGGAACCCACAATCGTCGCGGGCGCCGAGCACCTGCACGGGCGTCGCGGCACCGACCCGCGCGCCGACTGACCGTCGGCCGGGGCCGGGGGCGGACGCAGGTGCGGCGGCGCGACATCCGCGCGACAGGGTGTGTGCTGACGGCGAGGGGCATCAGTGAGGCAAGATCAAATGAGTGAAGGCCGAGCGAAGGTCGGGCAGGCGGCTCGCCTCGTCGTCAAGGTCGGCTCGTCGTCGCTGACCAGCGCGGAAGGCGGACTGGACCCGTGGCGACTCGAGCAGCTCGCCGATGTGCTGGCGGCCCGCAAGGCGGAGGGTGCGGAGCTGGTCCTCGTCTCGTCGGGCGCGATCGCCGCCGGCCTTGCTCCGCTGAGCCTCACCCGGCGCCCTCATGACCTCGCAACTGCGCAGGCAGCCGCGAGCGTCGGGCAGAGCCTGCTGATGGCGCGTTACACCGACGTATTTGCCCGCCACGACGTCACGGTGGCGCAGGTTCTGCTCACCGCTGACGACGTGACCCGCCGATCGCACTACCGGAACGCGCAACGGACGCTCTATCGCTTGCTGAGCCTCGGCGTGCTCCCTGTCGTGAACGAGAACGACACGGTGGCGACCGACGAGATCAGATTTGGTGACAACGACCGGCTGGCCGCGCTCGTGGCTCATCTCGTCCACGCCGACCTGCTGGTCCTGCTGTCGGATGTTGACGGTTTGTACGACACTGATCCGCGTCGGCCCGGCGCGGCGCTTATTAGCGAAGTCGTGGATGCGGCCGAGCTCGCCGGTATCGATCTTGGCAAGCCCGGGTTGGCCGGGGTGGGCACAGGCGGCATGGCGACCAAGGTCGACGCGGCGCGGATCGCAACCGCCACGGGGATCCCGACAGTGCTCGCCGCGGCCACCGATGCCCGAGCGGCGTTGGATGGCGCAGATGTCGGCACCTACTTTCAGCCGACCGGGCGCCGTGCTCCGACTCGCCTTCTCTGGCTCGCGCATGCCAGCACTCCACGGGGTCGCCTGCACCTCGATGCGGGTGCCGTCGAGGCGGTGGTCCGACGGCGTCTGTCCCTGCTGCCGGCCGGCGTCACCGGCGCAGACGGAGCGTTCGCCGCCGGGGATCCGGTCGACCTTGTCGATGAGCATGGTCAACCGGTCGCGCGCGGCTTGGTCAACTTCGACGCGGGTGAGCTCCCGCTGCTGCTCGGGAGGCAGACCCGCGAGCTGGCCGACCAATATGGCCCGTCCTTCTCCCGGGAGATCGTCCACCGCGACGACCTCGTCGTACTCCATCCGGCTCTCCCGCGATCGGGCATTGTGCCGTCGCCGTGAGAATCGGAGGGACGGGATCAGCAGACTGCACTGATCCCCCCTCCTTCGTGATCAGCCGAGGCGCGGTCGCACTACAGAATCGCCGACTGCGCAAGGCGAGCGTGCGCCTGTCTGATCGATGCCGACGCGTTTCTCGAACCCCGCCGTCTAGGCCGGGCGGCCGGATGGCAGGCTGCCTAATGTGCTGAAGCTCATCGTGCTGCTGGCGATCATCGGAATCGTGCTCGTCGCTTGGCTGGCCCTTCGCGGCTACGGCGACGGCGGTCCGCGAACCTGATGGAGACACCCGCGGGTGCTGACCTGGCCGATGGCGGTGGGCAACCGAGGCCGTACGATCTGGGGTCAACGCATCCGCCGGGTGACAGGAGCCGATCACGCTATGACCGCAGCCGTGCCCTTGTTGACCGCGCTTGCCCAGACCGAGGGCGAGCATAAAGAGTTCGCTCACCCGCTCCTCGCCGGTGTCGGCGCGTTCGTCGGGCTGACGATTCTGTTGATCATCACACTTCAGTTCAACAAGGACCGCTGAGACCGGGTGTTCATGGCTGGCTGACCAGGTCGTTCCATGGTCATTCGCCTCGTGGCGCACATCTGGGCACTTGACAAGCAGCATCGACGTTGGTCAAGGCGATGCTCAAGGAGCTGGCGATGGAACTTCTGACCCGGACCATCGCCACCGCGCTGTGGAGGTGCTGCGGTTCCGGTTCTGGGTCTCCCAGCGTCGGGCGTACCGGATGGTGGGCCAGCACCGGTCGACCCAGCGCCTGCCCGGGCGAATGATCCAACGATCCTGGCCTGGACGACTCACAGCGGGATCGGCTGCACGTGGGCATCACGGAATGATCACGGTCCGGGGTGGGAGGAGTCGGGCCCGCTCGGAGCGTGAAACGATCCGAAGCAGCGGGAGTGGGTCGCCCCGCCCGGGCCTGGATTAGCCCCGCAGGAAGGATTTCTCATGGTGGTAGCACGAAAGTCTCTTGCGCCGATCGGCGTACTGCTGGCTGGGGGCCTGATTCTCTCGGCGTGTGGTGGCGACGACGACAACGCGGGAGCGAGCGCGTCGCCGTCGTCGTCGGCTTCGGTGCCACAGATCGACGCGGCGGCCTTCACCTCTGACTTCGCACTGATGAAGCAGCTGACCGGTCTGGCGTCTCAGGGCAAGGGCAAGATCGGTGTCCTGCTGCCCGACACGACGACCTCGACTCGGTACGTCCAATACGACGCCCCGTACCTCAAGCAGGCCTTCGAGACGGCCGGGCTGTCGGCCGATCAGTTCACGATCCAGAACGCCCAGGGCAGCGCCTCGACCATGCAGACGCAGGCCGACGCGATGATCAGCAGTGGCGCCTCCGTTCTCCTGGTCGACCCGCTTGACCCGGGTTCCGGTGCAGCCATCGAGTCCAAGGCCGAGGCGGCCGGTGCGAAGGTCATAGACTACGACCGGCTGGTGACCGGAGGGCCGGCCGACCGCTACTACGTCAGCTTCGACAACGTGAAGGTCGGCAGCCTGATCGGGCAGGGCGAAGTGGACTGCATCACCGCTTGGAATGTGTCGAAGCCGAACATCCTGATCATGAACGGCGACCCGAGCGACAACAACGCGAAACTGTTCGCCCAGGGCTACCACTCGGTGCTCGACCCGAAGTTCACTGATGGAAGCTACGTCAAGGTCGGCGAGCCGGCCGGCACCTGGACGCCGTCGGTCGCGGCCACCACGTTCCAGCAGCAGCAGACTGCGCACAAGAACATCAACGCGGTGGTGACGCCGAACGACGACAACGCCAACGCGGTCATCTCGGTACTCAAGTCCAACAAGACCCCAGCGAAGACGTTCCCGACCACGGGTCAGGACGCATCGCTGCCCGGCCTGCAGAACATCCTCACTGGCTATCAGTGCGGCACGGTCTACAAGCCGATCTACCTCGAGGCCCAGGCCGCAGCTGCCCTGGCCCTGTACCTGCGGGCAGGGGTCACCCCGCCCACGACCTTGGTCAACGCGAAGACGACCGACACCAAGATCGGCAAGGACATCGCGTCGGTTTACACCACGCCGATCTGGGTGACATCTGAGAACATGAACGACACCGTCGTGAAGGACGGCGCGGTTACCAAGGACAAGCTGTGCGCCGGCGCTGTCGCCAGCGCTTGCACGGCAGCGGGGATCAGCTAGCCCGAAACTCCGGCCGTGGCGGGGCCGCATGACCGCGGTCCTGCCACGGCCACAGGACGCAGATTGATGCGCCACCCTGGGAGCAGGAGGACACCACGGATCAGGTGAGTCCGAGCGCCGGTGGCAGGTCGGCGTCGTCTACCTCTGTGAAAGAGGCGAATGCGCCGCTGCTCCGGTTGCGGGGCATCAGCAAGAGCTTCGGCCCGGTGCGGGCCCTCACCGATGTCGATCTCGACGTCCCGGCGGGGGAGGTCACGGCACTGGTGGGTGACAACGGTGCGGGGAAGTCCAGCCTGATCAAGTGCATCGCTGGCATCTATGCGCCGACGTCGGGCGAGATGTGGTGGGACGGCGAGCTGGTCCACATCCACACGCCGCGCGACGCCGCCGCGCTCGGCATTGAGACCGTCTACCAGGACCTCGCCCTGTGCGACAACCTCGACATCGTCGAGAACATGTTCCTGGGCCGGGAGCGAACCCATCTGACTGCCCTCGACGAAGAGTCCATGGAGCACTCTGCGCTGGACACCCTCAAGAGCCTGGCGGTGACCAGCGTACGGTCGATCCGGCAGCCGGTCGCCTCACTGTCCGGCGGGCAGCGGCAGTCGGTCGCGATCGCCAAGTCCGTGCTGTGGAACTCCAAGCTTGTGATCATGGATGAGCCGACCGCCGCCCTCGGGGTGGCCCAGACCGGGATGGTGCTGGACCTCGTGCGGAGGCTGGCCGACCGCGGGGTGGCCGTCCTGATCATCTCGCACAACATGAACGACGTGTTCCAGGTCGCGGACAGGATCGCGGTGCTCTACCTGGGCAAGATGACCGCAGTACGTCCGACCGCGGAACTGGACCGCCAGATCGTGGTGGACCTGATGACGACGGGTGCGTCCACGCGGGTTGCGCAGCCGCTCCCGGATCGGGAGTAGACGATGGCGCAGCTCGACGAGGCCCCAGGCGTTGCTGAGGAGGTCCAGCCGGCCGTCTCCACGCCCACCGCGGCCGGTTACGTGCGTGTCTCGATCGCCAGGATCAAGGGTGGCGACACCGGGGTGCTGCCGGTCATCGCCGGCCTGCTGCTCGTCTCGATCCTGTTCCAGTCACAGAACAGCAACTTCCTAACCGCGGGCAACCTGGTCAACCTGCTCGTGCAGGCGGCGGTGTTCAGCATCCTGGCCATGGGGCAAGTGTTCGCCCTGCTGCTCGGCGAGATCGACCTGTCGATCGGCTTCGTCGCCGGGCTCAGCGCGGTGATCATGGCGGAACGGGTCCAGCCGACTGTCGGCTGGCCCTGGTGGGTGGCGATCCTCGCCGCGCTGGCCGCGACCGCGGCAATCGGAGCCCTGCAGGGCAGTCTGATCACGCGGCTCGGTCTGCCGTCGTTCGTGGTCACGCTGGCCGGCCTGCTGTTCTGGCAGGGCGTCATGCTGATGATCTTGGGCAGCGGCGGCTCGATCCTGATTCAGGACCAGACCATCAATGACATCTCGAGCGGCAACCTGTCCCGGATCGCAGGGTGGGTCGTGATGCTGGTGATCGTCGCCGTGTTCGCCGTCTACACCTGGCGCGGCGACGCGCGCCGGCGCGAGGCCGGGCTTACGGCACCCCCAGCGGTGCTGACCCTCGGCAAGATCCTGCTCTCGCTGGCGGGAGGCGTGGCGCTCGTCCTGCTCTGCAACACCGACAGAGGCATCATCCGCCCGGTCTACGGCGTGCCCTGGGTGGTCCTGCTGGTCTTCGTGGTCCTCGCGGTCTGGACGTTCGTGCTCGGCCGCACGCGGTTCGGCCGGTACATCTACGCGATCGGCGGCAACGCGGAGGCGGCCCGACGTGCCGGCATCAGCCTGGCCCGGATCCGGACCCTCGCGTTCGTCCTCGTGTCGTTCACCGCGGGCATCGCCGGGGTCGTCTACGCGTCTCGGCTGCGGTCGATCTCCACGGCCATCGACGGCGGCACCCTGGTGCTCTATGCCGTCGCCGCCGCGGTGATCGGCGGCACCAGCCTCTTCGGCGGTAGAGGCAAGGCGGTGCACGGCGTCCTCGGCGGCATCGTCATCGCGGCGATCGACAACGGCATGGGCCTGCTGGGCTTCAGCGCCTCCAGCAAGTACATGGTCACCGCGGTCGTGCTGATCGTCGCCGTGACGATTGACGCCGTCGCCCGCCGCAACCGACCGGCGGGCCGGTAACGCCGCGCCAGTCGGAGCCCACGCGGATCACGCGGTCCCCGACCGGTCACGGGCCGGAGGCGGTCCGCTCCGTAGATCTACACCGCAGCGGCGGCGTTCTCGTGAGCGGTCATCGTAGGCTCGAGGCCGATAGCGATGAGCCGGCGCCCGCGTTGGAATGCCGGCTCCTCCGGCATCAGGATGTTGGACACGGTTGGTCCTGCGGTCTACGGGTTTGAGGGAGCGGCCTAGGGACCGTCCGGCGGTGCTACTGCTCGGGCGGTCCCGCCAGCGCCGGCGGCGACCGCTGGCGCACATCTGGCGCACATGGCACCGCGATAAGGTGTGAGCCCGTGAGAATTGCTGAGATGCAAAATCGCTGGTCACAGAGCCGCCACGCGGATCGCCGTAGGGCACAGCCGCCTCGCCGGCAGTGCAACAAGGACCGGTAGCGGGGGTACGCAGGGGCAGTGACTGATCTGCACAACCGCCTGGGTGTGATGGGCGGCACCTTTGATCCGATCCACCACGGGCACCTCGTGGCGGCAAGTGAGGTCACGAGCCTCTTCCACCTGGACGAGGTCGTCTTCGTACCCACTGGTCAGCCGTGGCAGAAGCCTGCCGAGGAAGTGACCGTCGCGGAGGATCGCTACCTGATGACGGTGATCGCGACCGCCTCGAACCCACGCTTCCATGTCAGCCGGATCGACATCGACCGCGGCGGCCCGACGTACACCATCGACACGCTGCGCGAGCTGCACCGCGAGCGGGGGCCGGAGACGGATCTCTTCTTCATCACCGGCGCTGACGCGCTTGGCAACATTCTTACCTGGCGAGATGCGGACGAACTGTTCAAGCTGGCACACTTCATCGGCTGCACCCGGCCCGGGCATCGGCTGACCGACCCAGGTCTGCCAGACGGGCAGGTCAGCCTGGTAGAAATCCCGGCGCTGGCGATCTCGTCGACGGATTGCCGGGAACGGGTGCGCCGAGGCGAGCCGATCTGGTATCTCGTACCGGACGGAATCGTTCAATACATCAATAAGCGGGGGCTTTACCGGGAGCGGCAAGCGTGACAGGTGGCCAGGACGTACAGCCGACCTGCGTCGAGGACGAGGCGCAGGGTGAGCTGGCCCATTGGCGGCAGTTCGCGAAGCAGCAGGGCGGCGGCGGTCGCCGGCACGGCCCGCGCCTGGACCCGCGGCTGAAGATCGCCGGTGCCGCCGGGGTGGCGCTGTTACTGCTCGTCCTCGCGATCTGGCGGCCGTGGTCTGGCGGTTCTGGTCTGTCGGCGGGCGACAAAGCGCTCGGCGGGCCTCGCGCCGAAGTCCTCGTCCAACTGCGCGATGTCGCTGGCCGGGCGATCGGCAGCGCGGTGATCCAGCACGACCGGACCCAGGATCGCGGTGCGGTCGTGGGACTACCAGACGATCTCGCCGTCGACGTACCCGATCTCAACGTCGACTCCGCTCTCGCCGGCGGCCCGATCACGCTGGGCGGCGCACTCAAGGCGGCGGGTGAGTCGCTGACCAGAGACGCCGTCGCGGACGTCCTCGGCGTGGATGTGGCCGGCTCGTTCGTCCTCGATGTCCCTACGTTCGCCAACGTCGTGACCCGGCTCGGCGGCATTGATGTGAAGATCGACTCACCGGTGACGGTCAACGGGACGGTGGTCGCCCAGCCCGGCAGCCGGCCAGTGGAGCTCAGCGGCGATGCCGCGGTCGCGTACGCGGCGCTTCCTCAAGGCGCCAGCACAACGCGGGCGGGACGGTTTGTCCAGGTCGTCGAGGGGATCATCGCGAAGGTCCCCCAGGATTACGACCTTGCGGCTGATTTCGTCGACGCGGTAGGCCTGATCGGGAATGGGACGCTGACTCCGGAGGGGCTGGCGGCAATCTTGTCCGGCGCGGCGAGGGACCGCGCCGACGGAGCCCTCAAGAGCGCCGTCCTACCGGTCCAGGCCGATGGGCTGCTCGATGTCACCAGGGCAGCACCGCTGGTCCGCAGCATGCTCGGCGGCAAGCTCACCGGCCGGACGGATGTTACGCCCCGGGTGCTGGTCCAGATGGCTGTCTCCGCGGAGGGAAGTACACGTGACTCGTTGCGTGAGCGGGCCAGGGCTGACGTGCTCAATGCCGGCTTCCGCTTCGTGGAGGGTGGGTTTCTTCCGCCGCAGTCGAGGTCGGTGATCACCGTGTACGGTGGCAAGGGAATCGGCGATGGTCTTGCGCTCGCCCTTGGCTTGGATGCCTCCGTGGCGCATGCAGGGAAGGGCGATGGCGTGGCCGACGCGGTCGTGGTGCTGGGCAGCGATTACCGGCCGTGATCCGCTGGTCCGTGCCATGCTGGAAGGACTTGGACACAGTCAGGACAAATCGGACAGTCTTCGGTAGCACAGAAAGTGAACCGTGACAGCAACTGACAGGGCAATCGAGCTCGCTACCGCCGCCGCCGAGGCGGCCGCAGAGAAGCTCGCCGACGACATCGTCGCCTTCGACGTCAGCGACCAACTGGTTATCACCGACGCATTCGTCCTCTGCTCCGCTCCCAATGACCGCCAAGTGCGCGCGATCGTCGACGCAGTCGAGGAAAGGCTGCGCGCCTTCGGGATCAAGCCGATCCGTCGAGAGGGCGAGCGCGAAGGACGCTGGGTCCTGCTCGACTTCATCGACATCGTCGTGCACGTCCAGCACGCCGAGGAGCGTGTGTACTACGCACTCGAGCGGTTGTGGCGGGATTGCCCGGCCATTCCGCTGCCGGAGTCGGTGCGCGCCAGCCGCAGCCGGGTCGGCGCGGGCTCGGGCGCCGGTGAAGGATCCCGTTGAGCAGCCGCTCCGATTGGGGCGATCCGCCAGGCCAGCCGCACCGCCGGGCGGTGATCTGGCGACACGGGCGAACGGGGTGGAATCTCAGCAGGCGGTTCCAGGGCAGCACCGACGTACCACTTGACGACGTCGGTCGGGCGCAGGCGGCACGTGCGGCCCGCATGCTCGCCACCCTGGAGCCAGACCTGATCATCTCCTCCGACCTGTCCCGGGCTCGGGAGACCGCTGAGATCCTCGCCGGGCTCACCGACTGCGAAGTGCTGATCGACCCGAGCCTCAGAGAGACCTACGCGGGCGGTTGGGAAGGCCTGACCGACGTCGAGATCCGTGCGCAGTTCGCTGACGAGTGGGCCGCCTGGCGGCGGGGCGAAGTGATACGGCGCGGTGGTGGTGAACTCGACGACGAGGTCGTGGATCGTGTGACGGCGGCCATCGAGCGGGCGCTGGAGAAGATCCCGCCGACCGGGACACTCATCGTTGTCAGCCACGGTGGTGCAGGGCGTCTCGCCATCGCCGGCCTGCTGGGCCTGCCCAAGGAGCACTGGTCGGCGCTGGGCGCTCTGGCCAACTGTTCGTGGTCGGTGCTCGGCCAGAACACCAGGGGATGGCGTCTGTACGAACACAACGCCGGTACTCTCCCCGAGCGCGTCCTCGGCGACGATCAGTAGCCAGCCCGGCGGTCGCGCAGAAGGACCGGCACGATGGTCACTGCGGCAGGCGTACCGGTCGCGTCACTGACCGTGCGTGACTGCCCAAGAGGTTGGTATGTCGGCACCGCCTTCGCGCGAAAGTCGTTGACCAAACCGCACGTACATAGGGTGTGGGACGAATTTGCCGGCGACCAAGCTTTCGCCCTGCCGGAATATGGTGGCTCGTTCGATGAGTCCGGCTGGAACGAATGAGAAAGCCTCGCGGAGGTGGCCGATGTCCGCCTCCGAGTTCATCCGCATAAGCAGCAGGTTGTCGCATTGGGACAGCACCTCGTCATGAACCTTCTGAGGGCGCTGTGTCGAGGTCAGCAAGTACAGCCCGAACTTCCTGCCTTCGGCCGCAATGAGTGATGCGTAATTGGTGGCGAGCGACGCCACGGCGTCGGCCGGTCGGCTAGGGCAGACGTTGTGAGCCTCATCAATGACGATGAGGCATGGCTGGCGGCGCGACCGATTGCGCCAGAACGTTGACAGCACGGTTTCGGAGATGAGGCGCTGCTCCTGGAGGGTGTCGAGTGAACCCAAATCAATGACCAGGCAGCGCGTGGTCGGTTCCTCCAGCTCGTCGACCAATGACCGTCCACGGCCGCCGCTCCAGATGGACCAATCGAAAACGCCGAGGTTGGCTGCGCGCAAGCCGAGTCGGCGTATGTCGGGATTGTCAGATGACAAGAGAGCGTCGAGGCCGCTGATGACCTGCCGGCCCTTTTCGCTGGCCGCAAGGATCCCCGCGAGCGCGGCATACTCCTCTCGGTCGCGGATCGGATCCAGGCCGAACACGGCCGCCTGTGCCGCTGAATCGATGTCGGTGAACTGTAGGTGGAGCCGGTGTGTGGCCCCAGGATCGTTCTGCCACACCGCCACCGCACTAGCCGCCGCCGTATATTCCGCGGCGACTGCTGGGTCGGCAGACTCGCGGACCTCTGATAAGTGGACGTAGTCCGAGTTGGGATCAAGAATGACCATCCGCAGACTGGTGCCAAGAAGGAGCCGCTCCAGGACCAGCCCGAGCGAGTATGTCTTCCCGGATCCCGACTGACCGCACATGAAGCTGTGCCGATTGAAACCACCGGAGTCAAGAGTTGCAGCCACCCCGGGCGCAAGCAGTAGGTCTCCGATTGTCAAGACCGAGCGGTCTGGACGTAGCCGCATAAGCCATGCATCGACTTCGCTGGTTTCCGCCGGTCGAGCATACGCGTCGTGGAACGGTCGTGAATCCCCGTCTAGGATCACGCCTTCACCGCGCGCAAAGCGGATTAGGATGCTGGACTTCGCGGCATCCAACCCCAGGTCGGCTGCTGAAGCGGAGTCCGGGCGCATCGTAAGGACCTGACCAAGCCTCCGATCACCCTCACCTTCGAGGACGACGTACCCGCCCGTCTGCAGCTGCAACTGGTGCAAGGATGCTTGAAACGTGAACTGGCGCCCATCCACCGAAGTGGCCAGCGGCAGGATGCCGCGTTCCACCTCACCGCGGATCCGCCGATAGTCGTCCGCAAGATCAGGTAACGATCCCGCGATCGTCACTTCCTCGGACGCCGAGCCCAGCGCTGCATCGGACATCGCTTTCCACTCCTCCCAGCCTCTGGTCGGGAGTCTCCACGACACCCCGATTGGACGCGGATGGAACGACGCACGGTCCTGGGGACTCATGCTGCCTGCCCAGCGCCCGCCCGTCACCAACGGTAGGTGAAATCCCGGCTGGGATGCGTGTCGACGGTTCATCAACCGCGCACAGCGGCACCTCAACCGAACACCGAGGACCCTCTAGTGGTGAAAGTCGACGCCGGTGGCAATCAGGACGACAAGGATCGCAGCGGCTACCCAGTCGACGACGAGGCAGAACGGCGGCCACCAGCGGGTGTTGGCAACATAGTGGCGGTGCTCTTGCCAGAGGTCTTTGAGTCCGTGGGCGGTGAAGCCGAGTACCAGCAGCCACGCCGGTCCGGTGACGCCGATCGCCGCGAGCACCACAAAGACCCCCACGATGCCGGTCTCGACGGCGACGACGGCCGGCCGGCCGTCGGCCACCGCGAAGCCGATGTAGACCGCCGCGATCAGGGGCAGCGAGAGCGCGTAGACAGTAGCCGGATCCAGCCACCAAAAGCCAAGCGGCGACGCGGCCTGAATGCCGCCGAAGACGACTCCCCACAGGACAGGCGCACGCAACATCTGCTTTCGAGCGGCCGTGTGG
>DASYTV010000307.1:0-14675 GCA_036001885.1 Actinomycetes bacterium | reverse complement strand
GCCGATCCCCTGCGATTGCTGGTCAGCACGTCGTGGGGTCGGCTCGCACTCGCCGCCGGGATCTCCCTCGAGGTGTGTGGAGCCTGGTGGGTGAGCCGCATCGCCAGTGCAGTCGAGCGCTCGCTTTGAGCACCTCGGCCGCATATCCGGGCCGGAGGAAGGTGGCCGGTCGCGGCCCGCTGTGGGTTGTGTATCGGGCCTCGTCAGGGCAGCAGGTCAAGCTCCATGGGGAGGAGGATCGCGTTTGGCGGAGTTGACGGCGATCTGCGCGGGCCTTGCCGTGCTGGCCTGGATGGCCCCGCGGGCGGGTGCAGCCCGGCGGTTGCGATTGGTCACGTCAGCGCTGGCGCCGGTGGCGGCATTGCGTCCATCGGTTGTCGTGCGTGGAACCCTTACCAGGCCAGGCACGGCGACGCGGCCTCGGCCAAGGCTGCCGGCGGTGGCTGCGGTGGCCATTGGGACGCTCGTCGCCGTGGCCATCGGCGGCTTGGTCGGGGCGTTCTGTGGGATTGCCGGCGGTGGGATGGTGCTCCGTGCACTCCGACGCTCGGCCAATGCGGCCGCAACCGAGCGGCGCCGTCAGATGTCACATACTTTGCCACTGGCCACCGAGCTGCTGGCTGCGTGCATCGCGTCCGGGGCCCCGCCGCGGCTTGCCCTAGCTGCGGTGGCGGAAGCGATAGGCGGCCCCCTCGCCGACGAGCTACGGCGGGTCGTCGCAGCACTGGAGCTCGGTGGGGATCCGGTCGGAAGCTGGCTCACTCTGGGTACGGATGACCTTCTCGGTCCTCTCGGCGCGGCCTTCAGCCGCTCGGCTGAGAGCGGGGCACCGCTCGCGGGTCTCCTCTTGGATCTGGCCCTGGATATGAGGGCCGCGCGACGGGTGGCGGTTGAGTCGGCAGCGCGGCGCGTGGGCATTCGCGCGGCCGCACCGCTTGGCCTCTGCTTCTTGCCGGCATTCATCCTGCTTGGCCTCGTACCGATCGTCGGCGGCTTGGTCGGCACGCTGCGGATCTGATCTGACGACTGCGTCCACAGGGTCGAAATTTCCTGGGGCTTTGTCCCCATCCTGGGCGCTTGGCCGTCCATCAGGCTCGATTCCTTGAAGGCTGGGGTAGCGCCGAGAATCGCGAGGTGCCCGAGCCGGCCGGTTCAGCCGGATGAGGGGAGGAGCCGATGATGGGCAGGGTCTTCGGGCTGGGACGGCGATGCGTACAGCTCGCCCGGGCGCTCGAGAGCAGGACAGCCAATTGGCTCAGCCAGTCGGCCGAACCGAACGGCTCACGGACGCGACGTCGCGACGCTGGAATGGCCACCGCGGAGTACGCCGTGGGCACAGTTGCCGCCGCGGCATTCGCTGTCGTGCTCTACAAGATCGTGACCGGTGGTCAGGTGAGCAGTCTGGTTACCGCCATCGTGCGACGAGCGCTCACCTCGCTGGCATAGATCGGCGTTCCGGTCCGCGCATCCCGCCGTGGATCGATCTCAGCAGGGCCCAGGTGCCGCTGATTGAGCTTCGGCGAGGTGTTGCGGCTGACGGGGTTCGGTTTTGCGCTGGCCGCGGTTCGGGCGGTCGCCTCTGGGGGCGTTGGCGCCTGGGTGCACTGCAAGCA
The DNA here is from genome assembly GCA_036001885.1 of Actinomycetes bacterium. Lineage (GTDB taxonomy): Bacteria > Actinomycetota > Actinomycetes > JAKEEW01 > JAKEEW01 > DASYTV01. Next base: position 13,062 of record DASYTV010000307.1, on the reverse strand, counting down.
GTCCGGTGGTGCGCAGTTAGGGCGATGCCTGGTCATCCACACAGGTGGCCGGGCACCGCCTTGAAGGCACTGGACGACATGAGGCACTGGACGACATGAGCACGGACGACATGAGGCACTCGGCGACATGAGCACGGACGACATGAGGCACTCGGCGACATGAGGCACTCGGCGACATGAGGCACTGGACGACATGAGGCACCGATGACACGAGGAGGTGACAGTGTCCCGAGCAACCGACGGACTCGGCTCGCGACGGGTTGGTTGGCTCCCACGGCGACATCCGGAGGAGCGCTGCGCCGATGCGCTCGTTGGCATGGGAGGTGGACCGGCGGCCGCCGCCACCCCGGATCGGAACCGCGGCATGGTGACGGCGGAGACCGCACTCGCCCTGCCCGCGCTCGCGCTCGTCGTCGGTCTCATGCTCTGGGCGCTGCTGGCCGCGACAGCGCAGCTGCGCTGTGTTGACGCGGCACGAGCGGCGGCTCGCTCGGTCGCACGCGGGGATGGGCTGGCAGAGAGCGTGGCAGCCGGGGTGCGACTGGCACCGGAGGGTGCTCACATACGGGTGGAGCGCAGCGGCGGTCTCGTCCGAGTCAACGTCGAGGCGATGGTGGGACCGGCTGGCTCAGGAGCCGGATTCTTGCCCACGCTTGCGGTGTCTGCCGATGCCGTGGTCGCAGACGAGCCGGGCTGAGCCGGGGTTGCCTTTTGTTGACCATCCGGGAATCCGAAGGTGGCCGAGCGACCAGGGCTCCGCCACCGCCTTTGTCCCACTGGTGGCGGCTGGCCTCCGGACGGCCGGATCGGATGCCTGCCACGAACAAAGGCGACGTCCAGGCGATGCGACGACTCGGGCTGTGCGGGGTTGCCTCATGTTGACCATCAGGGAACGCGAAGTGGCCGATCGAGACCGGGGTTCGGGGACCATCTATGTCCTGGCCATGACCGCCGTGGTCGTTCTCCTGACCTTGGCCGGGCTCGCCTTGGGACAGGCGGTGGTTGCCAGGCATCGGGCGGCAGCCGCAGCCGACCTGAGTGCGATCTCTGCAGCATCCCGGGTGCTTAACGGTCCGATAAGCGCGTGTAAGGCCGCCGCACTGGTGGCTCGCTCGCAAGGTGCGCGTCTCATCACATGCCGAATCGATGGGGAGGTCGCTGAGGTGACCGTGCAGGTCGTATCCGGACTCCTCTCAGCGCATTACCCCGCAACGGGCGTCGCACGTGCCGGCCCAGCGGACCCGGCACTTTTGACCCGCTGAAGGATCCGGCCCGATGAACTGCAGCCGGTCGAGCGGGTCGGCAAACCGGAAACCGTCGTACCGAATCTCCTACGGCCGCGGCGGCCGGGTGAAGCCACGGAAGCCGGCCTCCATGCCCGGAGGTGGCCCGAGGCCGCTGCTTTGAGAGCCGAAACCGGCCGGACGTGCGCCGGGTCGCTGAACCTCGAATCGTGCACTCGGCGGCTGGCCTTCGCCGGTGTGGGGGTCGCGGTCAGAAGCCGGGGACGAAGGACCGCCAGTGCGATCGGACGTCCTTTGCTCGCCGGGCCCGTCCGCTGTCCCTTCCGTGGTCCCTCGGTCACCCGGCGCCCCCGTTCCGACATATGGCCGGATTAGATTGCTGCGTTCGGCCTCAAGCTCCTCGCGCTGGCGAGCCAGGTCGGCCCGTTCACGCTCGGTCGCGGTCCGCAATTCCTTGGCTTTGCGTCTGCGCACGGCCGCACGGCGAATGCCTAGGCGGAGCAACAGGAGCGCGATGGGCAGGACGAAACCGCAGACGGCGCCGATCAGGAAGATCTGCCCGCCAGATGCGTGAACGGTCTCGCCGAATATGTCGAGTACTGCGTCCTGCTCCGCGCCGGCGAAGACGCCGACTGTCACGGCCGCGATCGCGACGAGCAGCAGGATCGCGATGATAATCATGCCGACCTCCTACGTACGCGCCGCCCCTGGGACGAGCGTGCAGTGATCGTCAGGAAACCTACCCTGTGAGGGGCGTACAACACGAGGCCGTCCACGTCAGACGATTCAGCGGCGACCTCTCTCCTTGTCTGTGGGGTAGAGGGGCCTCCATGCGACCGACACCGACCTCGGCTGGGCCGTCGGACCTCGGCAGGACTGTGGGACCTCGCCTGGCGATCAGTCGGAGGGTACGCCGTTGAGCAGCGTGTCGAGGACGCGGATGGCACCCGCCTTGTCGAGTGGCACGTTACCGTTCCCGCACTTGGGGCTCTGGACGCAGGCGGGACAGCCAGCCGCGCACTCGCAGGCAGCGATCGCAGCCTTCGTGGCCAGGAGCCATTCGGCCGCTCGCGCATAGCCGCGCTCCGCGAAACCTGCGCCGCCCTGCTGGCCGTCGTAGACAAACACCGTCGGGAGGCCGGTGTCCTCGTGCATCGCCGTCGACACGCCGCCGATGTCCCATCGGTCACAGGTGGCGAACAGCGGCAGGAGGCCGATCGAGGCATGCTCCGCCGCGTGCAGGCAACCCCCAAGGTCGGCCCAAGCGATCCCCGTCGCCTCAACCTGCGCTTCGGAGAGGGTCCACCATACGGCTCTGGTACGGAGATGCCGAGGCGGAAGGTCGAGCGGCACTTCGCCGAGGATCTCGCCGGAGACGACCCGTTTGCGCAGGTAGGAGACGACTTGGTTGGTGACCTGGACGGTGCCGAAACACAGCCGGGCGTCCCCCCAGCTCTCCTCACGATCCTGGCTGCGCACGCGGATATCGGTGACATCGCGGGCCGTGGTGGTGAAGTCGGGCGTCGCGGCATCCACGAAGGCAGTCGCATCGCCGAGGTCGAGGTGATCTACGAGATAGGTGTCGCCCTGATGCAGATAGACGGCGCCGTCGTGGACGGTCGCGTGCGCGGCTGCGGCGTCCACGGTGCCGAGGAGGCGTCCGGTCGCGTTTTCCACCACCTCGACCGGGCGGGCGCCGGCGCCGCGGATGTCGGCGAGGTCGCTCGCCCGTTCCGGCTTCGTCCAGAACCAGCCGGCGGCGCGGCGCCGGAGCAGGCCGCGGGCCTCCAAATCGGGCAGCAGGACAGCCGCAACCGGGCCGAACAGCGAGAGGTCGGCCTCTGTCAGCGGCAGCTCACAGGCAGCAGCGCAGAGATGCGGCGCGAGGACATAGGGGTTGTCCGGGTCGAGCACGGTCGCTTCAACCGGTGCACCGAACAAAGCCTCCGGATGATGGACCAGGAAGGTGTCAAGTGGATCGTCCCTCGCGACGAGTACGGCCAGCGCGTCGCGGCCACCGCGGCCTGCCCTCCCGGCCTGCTGCCACATCGACGATCGGGTGCCGGGATAGCCGGCCAGGAGGACGGCGTCGAGGCCGGATACGTCGACGCCGAGCTCGAGTGCGCTGGTGGCGGCCACTCCGACCAGCTTCCCGCGATGCAGGGCACGCTCGAGTGCCCGCCGCTCCTCCGCGAGGTAACCCGCGCGGTAGGCGGCGACCCGATCGGCGAGGACCGGATTGATCGGGATCAGTGCCTGCTTGCTGAGTATCGCGGCGATCTCGGCGCCGCGGCGTGACCGATGGAACGCGACAGTACGGACGCCGTCGGTGACCAGATCGGCGAGGAGGTCAGCCGTCTCCGCGACCACTGATCTGCGGATCGGCGCACCGTGCTCGCCGGTGAACCTGGTCAGCGGTGGCTCCCAGAGGGCGAACGCGGTCTCGCCGTGTGGTGACCCGTCCTCGGTCACCGCGACGACCGGCACGCCGGTGAGCTTGCTTGCCGACACCGCAGGCTCCGAGACGGTTGCGGACGCGAGCACGAAGACCGGAGACGCGCCGTGGCGCGCGGCGATCCGGCGCAGCCGGCGTACCACCTGAGCCACGTGCGAGCCGAAGACGCCGCGGTAGGTGTGGCACTCGTCGATCACGACATAGGCAAGCGAGCGGAACAGCCGTGACCAGCGTGGATGACCCGGAAGGATGGTCCTGTGCAGCATGTCCGGGTTGGTCAGGACGTACGTCGCGTTGCTCTTGATCCAGTCGCGGCCTTCGATCGTGGTGTCGCCGTCGAGAGTCGCCGCCCGAACCCCTTCCTGCTCGAGGTCGAGGGCGCGGACGGCCCGCCATTGGTCAGCCGCCAGCGCCTTGGTGGGTGCGATGTAAAGGACCGTCGGTGCGGGTGCGGTCCTCGGCGCGGCAAGCATTTTCGTCAGGGCAGGCAACAGGTAAGCGAGCGACTTCCCCGCCGACGTGCCGGCCGAGAGCACCACCGATTGTCCGGCCCACGCATGCTCGGCTGCCGCAACCTGATGGCTCCACGGCTGCCGGATGCCCACAGCGGCCAGTTGCTGGATCAACCTCGGATGCGCCCACGTCGGCCAGTCGGTCGTCACGCCAGGGCGCGCAGGAACGATCTCGACATGCGTGACTCGCTCGCGGCGACCGGGTGCGGCGAGCAGGCGGTCGAGGATGGCGACGGCTGTACGAGGCTCCATCGCCGATGCGTACGTCACGGATGACCAGTCTCGCATCCACCGCCGACCAAGTGCCGACTTGACCACATTTGGATGGGACAGGACCCATTGCACCCCCGGGATCACGTTCCGGCGGCAGGGGCCTCCTCGTCAAGGCTGGAGGCCGTACGGCATGCTGTGTTCCTGCGTACCTGTGGAGAGGCGTCGTCGCCGACAGGATTCAGTGGTTGAATCGAGCGGGCGGTTGCTCGAGAGCTTCCGCCAAGATGCGTCGGTCCGGCCGGTGAGCTCGCCGCGAGGATGCTCAACTCCCGCAGCGGACACGGCGCACGCGAGTATGGAGGATTCGTGGATCTGACACTGTCCACTCGGACTCAGGGTGATCGCACCATCGTCGAGGTCGGTGGCGAAATTGACGTTTATACAGCTCCCAAGCTCAGAGAGCGGCTTGTGGACCTCGTCACCGCCGGGAACTACCACCTCATCGTCGATATGGAGGGGGTTGAGTTCCTCGACTCGACGGGACTCGGGGTGCTCGTGGGCGGCCTCAAGCGGGTGCGGGCTCATGATGGCTCGCTTCGCCTGGTCTGCACGCAAGAGCGTATTCTCAAGATCTTTAGGATTACCGGATTGACCAAGGTTTTCCCCATCCACAGCACCGTTGAGGAGGCTGTCGAGGCCGTCGACTGAGCGTCCGTGATGGAGTCTGTAGAGATCGAATTCACCGCATTGCCGGCTCACGTCCGTACTGCACGATTAGTGGCGTCTGCCGTGGCGCGGCAGTGCGGTGTCGACGAGGCGGTGCTCGATGAGGTCCGCCTCGCGGTCGGCGAGGCGTGCTCTCGAGCGGTCGAGCTGCATGCTCGCGAGGCGCCGGATCGGCCGGTCATGGTGATCTTTGCTGATGCTCCGGGCCGGTTCACGGTGGCGATTAGAGACCGGCTGCCCGTGGCAAGCACGCGAGCGGTGGCGGCGTCCGCGGCGGCAGCGACCGCAGGCGGAGACGGTCGACTGTCAGACCAACCGGGGGAGCCGAACCTAGCGAGATCGTCCGCAGAGGAACCGGACGAGACGGAGATCAGGCTGGCTGTGCTCACCGGCCTGGTTGATGATCTCGAGATCGAGCCGCTAGAAACCGGGACCGAGATCAGGATGAGCTGGCCGGCGTCCGGCCGGCTGCGGACAGGAGCGCGGCCCCTCATCCCGCGATAGCGCCGGCGCACGCCAGGCCGATTCGCTGAATTCTTAGGGCAAGCGCACGAATGTCTGAGCACCGATGGGCTGGGTGCCCGGCGGCCGCTGGCAGCAGCCGCGAGTTTGGGTAACTGCTGGGGTGGGTTTGGCTGCGGATGGTCACCTGCGTAAACTCCGAGCCTGACCGGGTTGCGACCTCCTGCGTGCCATCTGCGAGGTAGGCGGTGCTCGTCTTCCCGGTGGGGATCCGCCAGTAGGACCCGTGGCGTCGCGTTGGCCGATCCCTGACCTGAGACGACAGCCCCCGTGCTCCGGTGGTCGCCGATGTGTCCGGACGGCCTCCCTCGGGGGCAGATCTTGCCCATCGTCAAGGAGGACGAATGGCCGGGCCCCACCTCGCCGCCCAGGTTGGCGAGTCGGTATCACTGACCGGCAGCAACCTGACCTACATTTTCGCGGTTGCCGCGGTCGGGTTGGTCGCCCTCGCGGTCGCGGGCTTCTTCGCCCGCGAGGTGCTCGCCGCCGGCGAGGGTACCGAGAATATGCAGCGCATCTCAGCTGCCATACGGGAAGGCGCCGCTGCCTACCTCGCCCGCCAGTTCAGGACGATCAGCGTCTTCGCGGCGGGCGTTTTCTTCCTCCTGTTCCTGCTGCCTGCCGACAACACCGGGGAACGCATCGGCCGATCGATCTTCTTCCTGGTCGGCGCGCTCTTCTCAGCTATCACCGGCTATGTCGGCATGTCGCTCGCTGTGCGCGCCAATGTCCGGGTGGCGGCCGCCGCCAACGAGGAGGGTGTTCGGCCGGCGACGCGGCTCGCATTCCGCACCGGCGGGGTCGCCGGCATGTTCACGGTCGGTCTCGGCCTCTTCGGTGCTGCCTCGGTGGTGCTGATCTATAAGGAGAACGCGCCAAACGTCCTCGAGGGCTTTGGCTTCGGCGCCGCGATGCTCGCGATGTTCATGCGTGTCGGCGGCGGGATCTTCACCAAGGCGGCGGACGTGGGAGCCGACCTGGTCGGCAAGATCGAGAAGAATATCCCCGAGGACGACCCGAGGAACGCCGCGTCGATCGCGGACAACGTGGGTGACAACGTCGGAGACTGCGCGGGGATGGCCGCCGACCTCTTCGAGTCCTACGCCGTGACGCTGGTCGCGGCCCTGATCCTCGGCAAAGCCGCCTTCGGCGCCCACGGCCTGGTCTTCCCGCTGCTGGTGCCGGCCATCGGTGTCATCACCGCCGTGATCGGGATCTATGCGGTCTCACCTCGGCCGAGCGATCGGTCTGGCATGAGTGCCATCAACCGCGGGTTTTTCATCTCAGCAGTGATCTCGGCGATCCTGGTCGCGATCGTCGCGTACGCGTATCTGCCGGATTCCTTCGATCAGCTCGACGGGGTGACCAGCCAGCAGGTCCTGACTCTCGGCGGCGATCCGCGGCTGATCGCGCTGCTGTCGGTTGTGATCGGCATCGTGCTGGCCGCCGCGATCCAGCAACTCACCGGCTACTTCACCGAGACGAACAGGCGCCCGGTCAGGGATATCGCCAAGTCATCCCTCACCGGCCCGGCGACCGTGATCCTCTCGGGCGTGTCCGTTGGGCTGGAGTCGGCGGTCTACGCGGCGCTGCTGATCGGGGCCGGCGTCTTCGGGGCCTCCCTTTTGGGCGGTGGTGTGGCGGTCATGTCGCTGTTCTGCGTGGCGCTCGCCGGCACCGGCCTGCTCACCACGGTCGGTGTGATCGTGTCGATGGACACCTTCGGGCCGGTCACCGACAACGCGCAGGGCATCGCTGAAATGTCGGGCGACGTGCACGGTGAAGGCGCGATCGTCCTGACCCAGCTCGATGCGGTTGGCAACACCACGAAGGCGATCACTAAGGGCATCGCTATCGCCACCGCTGTCCTGGCCGCGACGGCACTGTTCGGATCCTTTACGGGGTCGATCACAGAGGCCGTCGCTAAGGTCGGCAACACGATCAGTCCCGGAGACCGGTCCGACATCAGGAATGTGCTGCAGTACAACGGCATCCTCAATGTCGCGGATCCAAAGAACCTCGTTGCGGTACTCATCGGGGCCGCGGTTGTCTTTCTCTTCTCCGGGCTTGCGATCGCCGCGGTATCTCGTGCGGCCGGCGCCGTCGTCTTCGAAGTGCGGCGGCAGTTCAGGGAGATCCCGGGGATCATGGAGGGGACCGGCAAGCCGGAATACGGCCGGGTCGTCGACATCTGCACCAGGGATTCGCTTCGCGAGCTTGCCACCCCCGGCCTGCTGGCGGTGCTGGCCCCGATCGCTGTCGGCTTCGGACTCGGGGTCGGCGCCCTCGGCGCCTACCTCGTTGGCGCGATCGCCGCAGGCACCCTGATGGCCGTGTTCCTGGCCAACTCCGGCGGCGCGTGGGACAACGCCAAGAAGCTGGTCGAGGACGGCAACTACGGCGGCAAAGGCTCCGAAGCGCACGAGGCCACGGTCATCGGTGACACCGTTGGTGATCCGTTCAAGGACACGGCAGGGCCGGCGATCAACCCGCTCCTCAAGGTGATGAACCTGGTCTCGCTGCTGATCGCGGCTGCCGTGGTGAAGTACAGCATCGGAGCCGACAAGAGCACCGCGGTCCGCGCCGCCGTCACGACGATTGCGGTCGTCATCATCGTCGCCGCCGTGTGGTTCTCGAAGCGGAAGAGCATCGCCATCGAATCAGACGATGAGGGGGCTGGCGGCGAAGGGCCGACCGTCCCCCGACCGACTGCCGCGGCCGAGAACGAGCCCGTCGAGGCCGAGACCACCGGCAGCGATTCGCCCGAGGCGATAGCTACGACCTCCGACGACCGATCGCCTGCCGAGACGAAGGCTCACGGCGACCCAGGACACTAACCGGCCCGAGCGAAGTCAGGACGACGAGGGCGCGCGAGTGTGATGCTCTCGGGAGCCAGGGCGCGGTCCGGGTGGCGCTCTTCCAGCCTCGGTTCGACTGAAGGTGCCCCCGATGCCTCGCGGGATCAGGTTAGGGACCCGCGTCGAGTCGCCGGGGAGCCGACGACGAGGACCCTCGCGGGATCAAGTTAGGGACCCGGGTCGGGTCACCGGGGACCCGACGACGAGGACCCTCGCGGGATCAAGGTAGGCACCGGGTCGGGTCACCGAGGACCCGACGACGAGGACCCTCGCGGGATCAAGGTAGGCACCGGGTCGGGTCATGCGGGCAGCGGAACGACGAGGACGGGGTCGGACGTCGGAGCGGCTGACCCGCCCGCGGGTTCGGCAGTCACCCCTAGGGACTGCGCACCCGCGAGCGACTGGGCGACCGCCGGCTCGGTCCGGCCATTGGAGTAATCGAGCAAGCCCTCCGACGTCGCCCCAGACGGGCCGATTGCCCACAGCTGGTAGATCCGGTCCGAGGGCAGATCAGCGAGACCGGACGATGAGAAGACGGCGGCGTTTCGCTCCCGTGAGTAGACGACCAACCCGGATGCGCCTCCCGTTTTCGCCACCGCCGTCTGGGCGTCCGGGGCACTGATGACCTCAGTGACTTCGGTGTTGGATGCCTGGAGTCGATCGATGCGGTCCTGCTGCCTGAGGATCACTGTGCCGAGCGCAGCGATGATCGCGAGGGCGACCACGACCGCGGCGACCCTGACCAACCAGGTCGCCCGCGCCCTTCGCTGTCCAGGCAGCGACAGCACCGGAGGTGGCTGCTGTCGAACCGAGCCGATCTCCGCCAACACTTGTTGGCGGAGTCCCGGCGGCGGCGGCTGAGCGGCCGCCATGGCCAGCCGAGCCGTTGTCTCCCGCAGCTCCCGAACCTCCGCGGCACACAGGCTGCATTCCTCGAGATGGCGTTCGAAGAGCAGTTCCTCTTGCGGCGGGAGCGCGTCGGCCACGTAGGCGCCGGTCAGATGGTGGATGTCTGGTCTCACCGGGCCACCTCCAAGCAGTCGCGCAGCCGGATCAAGCCGTCACGCAACCGGGTCTTGACGGTGCCGAGTGGGATCGACAGCAGCTCCGCGACCTGCGGATAGGTATAGCCGCCGTAGTAAGCGAGCCGGACCGACTCCCGCTGGAGATCGGTGAGCGAACCGAGGCAACGGCGCACCTGCTCGTGCTCCAGCCGAGTCTCCACCTCCTCGGCCACCGGATCCGCCGCGGCGGCGAAGGTCTGGCGGGCAGTACGTTCCTCGCGGGCAGCCGAGGATTCCTCCCAGCGCACTCGGTCGACGGCCCGGCGGTGAGCGATCGTCATGATCCAAGCGGTGGCGCTGCCGCGGTCCGCGTCGTACTTCGCGGCGCGGCGCCACACGTCCACCAGCACCTCCTGTGTTACCTCCTCGGACTGGGCCGGATCGCGAAGGATACGACGGACCAATCCATAAATAGCGCCGCTCAACTGGTCGTAGAGCTGCGCAAATGCTTCGGTGTCCCCGCGAGCGACACGACCGAGCAGTTCGTCGGCGGTGATCCTTCCCTCGGAGTCCCCCGACATGACTGGTCGCAGCCTGCCAGTCCGGCCCATCGGCACCTCACGATTAGCGCCCCACTGGTCCCATGCCCCCGCCAGCGGAGGCTCGTGGGAGTCGCGACGTTGCTCGTCCTCCATCTCACCAGTCCTGCGCCCGGTTGTCCCGCCCCTTCTACGGAGGAATTCGCAGCCGGGGCGTTGCCGGATTGGTCCATCCCTGGGCGATTGTCCCGGCTGTCTGGTGAGCTGCGACCCTTCGTCGTGCCGCTCACCATCGCCGCACGCGATGTCCTCAGCCAGACCTTTGAGACCCCTGAGCCGGCGGCCCGGCCGCCAGCCGAGCGGTTCTTGCCTGCTGGTAGGGGCAGCCGAGGCCGGCGAAGGTGATCGCGAGGCGAACGAGCGCCTCACGGTCGCTGGTGTTGATTGCGGCGGCGCGTTCGACCATGGCGGTTGCGATCGGGTTGTCCCGGGCATGATGACGGCTTCGCTCGATACGGATTGCCGCATCGGTGCGGCCCACGAGCACGGCGGCCTCAGCCCACAGCGCGGCATACCACGGCCGCCACCCCCCGGCGCCCACGTGATGGAACAGCTCGGGGACCTCGATGTCGGCCGAAAGTCGCCGCATGGCCGCGGCCGCGTCGTTGCGATGGAGCGCGAGCAGGCCGTCGAACACCGCGGGCCAACCCAGTCGGAATCCGGTGAGCTGCTCGTCGTCCGCGCCGATGTCCCTCGTCAGGCGCACCCAGGCCGCCCGGCGTTGGTCATCGCCCCGCATGCCATGCACCATCGCAACGGCGTAGGTTCCCCGGGCCAGGTTCGGGGCGACCGGCCGTCCCGCGCGCTCCCAACCGGCGCGGAAGCGTTCTCCCGTTTGGACGACGTCGTCGAAGTGACCCGCCAGCGCGTCGACGAGCAGGCGCCGGCACGTCGCCAAGTGATCCTCTTCGCGGTAGAACGGGAGGCGGGCGAGTGCATCCGCGTGTGCCGCGGCACCGGCCAGGTTTCCGGCGGCCAGGTCGGCCTCGGCCGCCATGAGATGGCCGTCACCGAATTCGAATCCGCTGAGGGGATCGAGCGCGAGCATTTCGAGCACCTTGAGACGCGTGCGAGCGGTCCGCACTGCTTCTGCGATGTCGCCGCTATCGAAGTTGACGAAGGTAAGCAGGTCCAAGGCCACGCTGTGCATGATTCCGTCGCCGGCCCGCTCGGCGATGTCGACGACTCGTCGCGAATCTTCGACGGTGGGCGGGTCGGCACCTGGCGGCAGATGTGGTGCGGCGACAGCCCACCCCGTGGCCACCGCGATTGCCGCCTGGGCAAGCGGCGCGCCGTCCGACAGAGTTCGGGCTTCGGCGGTCAACGCGTCGGCTTCCGCTAGCGAGTGCGGCGTGGCCAGGATCCCTGGTGCGCGGTTGATGTACATCGCCATCGTCGCTAGATCCCGTGCGGCGGCGGGTCGGTCGCCTACCGATATGGCGGCGTCGGCTGCCATGCGGAACAACCGGAGGGCATCGTCGCCGGCGAAGCGGCTGGCGGCCGCGCCGGCGGCCAGCCTTAGGTAGGTCGTCCGGTCCGTTGGCGTGGCGGCCAGGTCGGCGGCCTGCTCGTAGCGTCGCTGCGCCTGCGCTTGGTGGCCTCGGACGAACAGCAGTCCGGCAAGCTCGACAGCCAACTCGGCCGCCTGCCCCCGTCGGCTCTCCTCGTTGGCGGACCAGGCGAGCGCGGCACCAGCGTCGTCGACGACCCGGTCGAACCGGCCGCACCAAGCTTCGTCGAGGTCGGCGATGTCCGTCCACTGGAGCGCGGCGAGAGCCTCGCGGCACCACCGCTCGTGGCCGGCCCGGATCTGGTCCAGCTCACCCACCTCGTCGAGCCGCTCGACGCCATACTGGCGGATCATCTCCAACGCCCGGTACCTGGTTGGCTCGCCAAGCTCGACGACGAGCAGGCTGTCCTCCGCCAGGTGGGCCAGCCCGTCGGCGATCTCGGCACGCTTGTGGCCGGCTCCCGCGACGGCCCAGGCCGCGTCGACGTCGAACCACGAGGCGAAGACGGCGACCCCGCGCAGCAGCCCCCGATCGGCGGACGAGAGCAGGTCGTAGCTCCAATCGATCGCCGTGCGCAGCGAGCCGTGGCGATCGGCGACCCGCGTTCCTGCCGTCAGGAGCCTCAACCGTTGGTCGAGGCCGGATTCCAACCCGTCGAGGCCGAGCGCCGCGAACCGGGCTGCGGCGAGCTCGATGGCCAGCGCCATGCCGTCCAACGCTCGGCACAGCGCGGCCACCCGTACGAGGTCCGGCGGCGTGGTGTCGCCCGTTGCCGCGGCGACCCGGGTGGCGAACAGGTCGACGGCATCGCCGCCGCCGCCGATGACCGATAGTCCGGGTACGACGTACACCCGCTCGTAGGGGAGCAGGAGCCGAGAACGGCTCGTCGCCAATACGGTGACCCCAGGGCAGCCGGCGATGATTCGCTCGACGCAGGTCCGCACGCCGTCGAGAACGTGCTCGCAATTGTCCAGGATGAGCAATGCGTCGCGGTCGGCGAGCACGGCGACCAGCGCCAGGTCGATCGACGTGGTGCGCTGCTCAGGGACGCCGACGGTCTCGGCCACTGCCGAGAGGACCATCCCCGACTCTGTCACGTGAATCAGATCCACGAACCAGACCCCGTCGCGGCGGGCGGGGGCGACCTCGGCCGCGATGCTCAGCGCGAGCCGGGTCTTGCCGATACCACCTGGGCCGGTCGCCGTCACAAGGCGGTGCTCGGCGAGCGCATCGATCAGCGCCGCCCGCTCGCTAGTTCGGCCGATGAACGGGGTGGCGGGTACGGGTAGGGCGCGACTGCCGGACTTCACCAGAAGACCGGGCATGGCCTCTGCGTACCGGGCCAAGCTGCGGCGATCGGCGAGTTGCAGCTTCCGAAGCATCGCGGAGACGTGGCTCTCGACGGTGCGCGTCGAGAT
>DASYTV010000306.1:0-8884 GCA_036001885.1 Actinomycetes bacterium | reverse complement strand
ACCAGCACGCCACCGGTGAGCGGGACCGCGAGATCGCCCGGAGCATGGACCGCCGCATCGCCAGGGAAACCGGCAGGAAGCCGAGGCGGAAGCCCACCGCCGATGGCCCGGAATCGGAGCCGAACCGCCGGTAATGGCCCGCGGATGGCGCGCAAGATCCAAGGGGCGCCGAAGCGAGGACGGCCCAGGCCGGGGATCTATCCCGTGACCTGGGCCTTCTTCGGTGGAGCGGGCGACGAGAATCGAACTCGCGTAATCAGTTTGGAAGACTGAGGCTCTACCATTGAGCTACGCCCGCATGCTTCCCGATCTCCCGGGTCGCGCGGCCCAGCTTACTGAACCCTCCGCCTCCCGCGCGAACCGGATCGCCGTACGGGTGACTCCAAGGCACACGCGTCGCAGCCGACCGCATACACTTGCGGCGCCACGGGGTGTGGCGCAGCTTGGTAGCGCACTCGCTTTGGGAGCGAGGGGCCGTGGGTTCAAATCCCGCCACCCCGACTGTCACCAAACTCAGAAGGTACAAGGAGTACGCCTGTGAAGAGCACCGTCGAGACCCTGAGCCCGACTCGGGTGCGGCTCGCCATCGAGGTGCCGTTCGACGAGCTGAAGCCGAGTCTGCAGAAGGCGTACCGGGAGATCGGGGCTCAGGTGCAGGTCCCCGGCTTCCGTCGCGGCAAGATCCCGGCCGCGGTGATCGACCAGCGGATCGGTCGCGGCGCCGTGCTCAACGAGGCCGTACAGGAGGCGATCCCGCAGCAGATCCTCGCCGCGGTCCGCGAGCACGAGGTGAAGACGCTGGGCCGCCCCGAGGTGGAGATCACCGAGTTCACCGACGGCGAGCCGCTGAAGTTCACCGCCGAGGTCGACGTCCGGCCCGAGATCACCATCCCGGACCTGTCCGCGGTCACGGTGACGGTCCCGGCGGTCGAGATCGGCGACAACGAGATCGACGAGCAGATCAACGGCCTGCGCGAGCGCTTCGCCACGCTGAAGACGGTGGACCGGCCGGCCGCGGAGGGCGACTACGTCCAGCTCGACCTGCGCGCGACCGTGGACGGCCAGGAGGTACCGGGCGGGTCGGCGACGAACATCTCCCACGAGGTCGGCAGCAAGCAGCTCCTGCCGGGCCTGGACGAAGTGCTGGTCGGGCTGGTCGCAGGCGCCGACGCCACGTTCACCACGCAGCTCGTCGGCGGCGACTTCGCCGGGCGGGATGCCGAGGTGCACGTCACCGTGCGTACGGTCAAGGACAAGCAGCTCCCCGAGGTGAACGACGAGTTCGCCCAGTTGGCGAGCGAGTTCGACACGCTGGAGGAGCTGCGCAACGACCTGCGCGACCGGCTCACCAAGGTCAAGAAGGTCGAGCAGATCTACGCGGCCCGCGACGAGGCCCTCAAGCAGCTCGTCGAGGCCGCCAACATCCCGGCGCCCGAGGGCATCGTCAAGGAGGAGGTCGAGGGCCGCAAGCAGGCGATGACCGACCAGCTCGAGCGCATCGGCGCCTCGCTCGAGGACTACCTGTCCTCGGAGGAGAAGACCGAGGAGCAGATCGACCAGGAGCTCGCCGAGGCCGCCACCGAGGGCGTACGCATCCAGCTGCTGCTCGACACCATCGCCGACGCCGAGGACGTGCAGGTCAGCGACGACGAGTTCGGTCACGAGATCGTGCACCGGGCACAGCGTGCGCAGATGCAGCCCCAGCAGTTTTACGACCAGCTCGTCCAGTCGGGCGCCGCGGCTGCGGTCTTCGGCGACGTTCGCCGCGGCAAGGCGCTGGCCTGGGTGATGGAGCAGGTCACGATGAAGGACACGGACGGCAACGTCCTCACGCTGGACGACCTCCGCGAGGCCGGCGAGGACGAGCACGCCGGTCACAACCACTGAGCCCAGGAACGGCGGGCCGGACCGCGCGGCCGGCCCGCTTCTTCGGTACGGCGGGACGCCGTGCGCTGTCAGCGAACAGCTCCCCGAGCGGGAAGCTGAGGCGCATTCGAACGGTTAGGTTGAACGTACGACGCACAACCTGCCGGCCGTATCTTCGGCCGACACAGTCAGCTGCGAAGGGCTGCCATGACCGATTTGCATATTCCTGCGAGTCCTCTCCTGCGAGGCGACTCCATCAGTGGCAACCTCGACGACTCGGTCTTCAACCGCCTGCTGCGCGAGCGGATCATCTTCCTCGGCAGCGAGGTGACCGACCAGGTTGCCAACCGTATCTGCGCGCAGCTGCTCCTTCTCTCGGCGGAGGACCCTGAGCGCGACATCAACCTCTGGATCAACTCGCCCGGTGGCTCCGTCTACTCCGGCATGGCGATCTACGACACGATGCAGTTCATCGACAACGACGTCCAGACCGTGGCCATGGGCATGGCCGCGTCGATGGGCCAGCTGCTGCTCTGCGCCGGCACCAAGGGCAAGCGCTTCGCGCTGCCGCACGCGCGCATCATGATGCACCAGCCGTCGGGTGGCATGGGCGGTACGGCCGCCGACATCGCCATCCAGGCCGAGCAGATGCTGTACACCAAGCGCATGTTCCAGGAGCGGGTGGCCTTCCACACCGGCCAGAACCAGGCGCAGATCGAGGCCGACTCCGACCGGGACCGCTGGTTCACGGCGCAGGAGGCCAAGGACTACGGCTTCATCGACGAGGTGATCACCGGGGCTAAGCAGGTCCCGGAGGGCGCCGGAACGCTGAACTGAGGAGCTGAACCATGACTGACCTGACCCTGCCTCCCGGGTTCGCTCCGGTGCACAACCGTTACGTGCTGCCCTCGTTCGTCGAGCGCACCTCGTACGGCGTGAAGGAGTCGAACCCGTACAACAAGATGTTCGAGGACCGGATCATCTTCCTCGGCGTTCAGGTGGACGACGCGTCGGCCAACGACGTGATGGCCCAGTTGCTGACGCTGGAGAGCACCGACCCGGACCGCGACATCACCATGTACATCAACTCGCCCGGCGGCTCGTTCACGGCCATGACGGCGATCTACGACACGATGCAGTACGTCCGTCCGGACATCATCACCGTCTGCCTCGGCCAGGCGGCCAGCGCGGCCGCCGTGCTGCTCGCCGCGGGCACGCCCGGCAAGCGGATGGCGCTTCCGCACTCGCGGATCATCATCCACCAGCCGGCCACCGAGGGCGGGTACGGCCAGGGCTCGGACATCGAGATCCAGGCCCGTGAGATTCTCCGCATGCGCACCCAGCTGGAGGAGATGATCGCCCGGCATTCGAACCAGCCGATCGAGAAGGTCCGCAAGGACATCGACCGCGATAAGATCATGACGGCCGAGGAGACCAAGGAGTACGGCCTGGTCGACACCGTTCTGGTCAGCCGGAAGAAGAGCCTGCAGACCGCTGGCGTCGGCAACTGAGTACGCGCGGTCGGGGGCCAGTCGGGCAAACGCTACACTGACTGGCCCCTGACACGCCCGTTTTGGGGGTCGGAGAAGTGCCCTTCAGCGGGTAACGTCGAGCCTGCAACCTCAGATACGCGGGTCGGCAGACGATCAGATACCGACGAGGCATATCGTCCTCGGGCCAGGCGCCGGCACGGACCGGCCGACGAGCGCAGGGAGAACGTAGGTGGCACGGATCGGTGACGGTGGCGACCTACTCAAATGTTCCTTCTGTGGTAAGTCGCAGAAGCAGGTCAAGAAGCTCATCGCGGGACCTGGGGTCTACATCTGCGACGAGTGCATCGACCTCTGCAACGAGATCATCGAGGAAGAGCTCGCCGAGACCGGCGAGGTGAAGTGGGAAGAACTTCCCAAGCCGATGGAGATCTGCCAGTTCCTCGACAACTACGTGGTTGGGCAGGAGCAGGCGAAGAAGGCGCTGTCGGTCGCCGTCTACAACCATTACAAGCGGATCCAGGCCGACTCGACCGGCGCGCCCGGCACGGGCAGCGACGTCGAGGTGGCCAAGTCCAACATCATGCTCATCGGCCCCACCGGCTGCGGTAAGACCCACCTAGCGCAGACACTGGCGCGGATGCTCAACGTGCCGTTCGCGATCGCCGACGCGACAGCGCTTACCGAGGCCGGCTACGTCGGCGAGGACGTCGAGAACATCCTGCTCAAGCTCATCCAGGCCGCCGACTACGACGTCAAGCGCGCCGAGCAGGGCATCATCTACATAGACGAGGTCGACAAGATCGCGCGCAAGAGCGAAAACCCGTCGATCACCCGCGACGTCTCCGGCGAGGGCGTCCAACAGGCTTTGCTCAAAATCCTCGAGGGTACGGTCGCGAACGTCCCGCCGCAGGGCGGCCGCAAGCACCCGCACCAGGAATTCATCCAGATCGACACCACCAACGTCCTGTTCATCGTGGGCGGCGCGTTCGCGGGGCTGGACCGGATCATCGAGTCCCGCGTGGGCCAGGGCGGCGTCGGCTTCGGCGCACACCTGCGCTCGATCTCCGAGCGGAACACCGACGACATCTTCAGCAAGGTCATGCCGGAGGACATGCTGAAGTTCGGCCTGATCCCCGAGTTCATCGGCCGGCTCCCGGTGATCACGACGGTGCGTGCCCTCGATCGCGACGCGCTCATCAAGATCTTGACTGAGCCGCGCAACGCGTACGTGAAGCAGTATCAGCGCCTCTTCGAGCTGGACGGCGTCGAGCTCGAGTTCGACACCGGCGCCCTCGAGGCCATCGCCGACCAGGCCATGCTCCGCGGCACCGGCGCCCGCGGCCTCCGTGCGATCATGGAAGAGGTCCTGCTCTCCGTGATGTACGAGGTGCCGAGCAACCCCGATGCCGCGAGGGTTCTGATCACCCGCGAGGTCGTCCTCGAGAACGTCAACCCCACGATCGTCCCGCGCGAGTTCGTCGGCCGCCGGCGCCGCGAACATCGTGAGGAGAAGTCCGCCTGATCGATCGCGTCAGGCCTTGCTGCGCTTCTCGAAGCTGTCGGTAACCGTCCAGTGGGAGAACACTTCCCGAACGTCCTGGGGAGAACACGCGAGGGCGGCAGGGTCGGGTTCGGCTGCGGTGACGTGGGGCAGGTGGACGATGGCGTCGTAGGCGTCCAGCGGGCTCAGATCAGAGTAGAAAGCGCCGAAGCGCTGCTGGGAGGCGGCCCGGACGGCGTCGGCGTCGGCCGAAGACAACCGCCGGAGGTCGACCGCGAAGGGCCCGTCACCGCTGGCGGCCATGAACGCGTCGAGGCTGCCGGGCTGGGGTCGTTCCAGGTTGGTGAAGAGAGTGCCGGTGTAGAAGTCGGCACCGGTGTTGAGGGTCTGGCCGGTCCCTGAGGTGGTGCCGATGACCAGATAGTCCCGGCCGAGCCGGTCGGCAAGGTGCATGCCCATCGGCGTCACTGGTGGGATGCCGGGCAGGGTGCCGGGCCAGCGCTGGATGTGGCCATTATGGGCGGCCAACACGATCCGGTCCTCGCGGCGCAGGATCCAGTCGACGGTGTCCGCGATCGCGGCGTCCCGGTTGAACATCATCGCCTGCTGGTCGCCGCGAGCCATCGCGCGGGCGAGTGTGTCGAGGGTGACGGTGAGGCGCAGCGAACGCAACGCGCGCTCGTACGCGTCGACCGTGGTCCGGCGCAGGTAGTCGAGGCGGCGTCCGGTCATGCGCGCCGTGAGTTCGGCGAGGCCTGCGGTCAGCGCGTCCTTGGCTTCGGGTGCGAGCTGCCCATAGGCGGCGATGGCCGCGGGAGCGGAGAACGCGGACGGCACCGCGAAGGCCGAGGCCGTCTCCCGGACGCCAGGGTCCACGTGGAACTCGGGCTCCGCCTGCGCTAGATAGGCGATGACGGCGTCCAGGCCGGGCAGCAGGGAGGCGTTCGAGCCGGGCAGGTCGATGCCGTAGAAGGCCACCGGCTGCGTGGCACTGCGATTGTGCTGCCGCATCCACTCCAGATGGTCGCGCATCTGGGCCCACAGTCCCATCAGCGACGTCATACCGTTGGCCATCACCTGGCCGAGCGGGTCCTCGCCACCGCGGACCCAGTTGTCGACCCGCCATCCTTCGACGAATCCCGACTCCATCGCGTAGGCGCCGAACCCATGCCGCTCGACCAGGTAGCGCAGCAGGCGGTGGCGGAGCTGGTACGACTCGCGGTTGTAGTGCGCACTCTCGCCGATTGCCACCACGCGGGCGTCGCCGATCACCTCATCGAGCCATGGCAGATCGTCCAGCGGCGCGGCCGGATCCAGCGTGCGCAACGGCTTCACCGCCGGGCTGCTCAGTCGTGCCGGTGTGGTCGACCTATTCGCAGTCATTATGTCCCCCTAATACCTTCTCAGTTTTGGGAAAGGTACCAGATGTGGGATCGTGTGGGGAATGGAGACCTTGGACCTGCTTCTGCACCCGGTGCGGCTACGCATCGTGTACGCCCTGTCCGGCGGACGCGTACGCACCACCGCTGACCTGTGCGCGAGCCTGCCCGACGTGCCCAAGACAACCGTGTACCGGCACGTCGGGCTGCTGGCCGAGGCGGGAGTGCTGGAGGTCGCCGGCGAGCAGCGGGTGCGCGGCGCGGTGGAGCGCCACTACCGGCTCCGCCGGGACCGGGCGGCGATCGACGCCGACGCGGGCGCGTCGATGTCGCTGGACGACCACCGGCACGGGTTCGCCGCAGCCATGGCCGCCCTGCACGCCGAGTTCAACGCGTACCTCGACCGGCCCGGCGCCGACCCGTTCGCCGACCTGGTCGGCTACCGCCAGGGCATCCTCTGGCTCAGCGAGGACGAGATGACCGAGATGGCCGGCGAAGTACGCGCGATCTTCGCGGCCCGGGCAGGCAACGAGCCCGCACCCGGCCGCAGCCCCCGACTGATGAGTGTGATCCAGTTCCCCACCGAGGAACCAGCCCAACACACAGCCGACCAGTAAGCCAGACCCACAGCCGTACGCCGACGCCCGGTCGCGATCGGCCCGGATGGCGGCGTGATCAGGGTGAGCACCGACTGGCTCGGCGGGTGGAGGCGGGACTCTGCTGTCGCCCGTACTCTCAAGGGCATGCGCGTTGCCGTTTGCCAGCTGAACGCCCGCGATGACCGCGCCGCGAATCTGGCGGTGGCGCGCGATCTGTTGGATCGCGCGGCCTCTGCCGGCGCGGACCTGGCGGTTCTGCCGGAATACGTCGACTACCTCGGCCCCGCGTCGAGCGCGCCGAAGCCGGAGCCGATCGACGGGGAATTCGCGGCGTTCTTCGCGGCGGCGGCCCGCGAGCTGGGCATCTGGGTGCACGCGGGGTCCTTTCATGAGGTCGGGCCGGACGCCGGTCGGACTTACAACACATCCCTGGTCTTCGATCCGAGCGGCGACCTCGCGGCGGTCTATCGCAAGATCCATCTGTACGACGTGGAGATCGCCGGACGCGTCTCCTACCAGGAGTCACGCACCGTGGCACCAGGTGCGGAGACCGTGGTCGCCGACGTCGACGGCATCCGGACGGGCCTGTCGATCTGCTACGACCTGCGGTTTCCCGAGCTGTACCGGCAGCTGGCCGTGGCTGGGGGCGCAAAGGTGCTGGTGGTGCCGGCGGCGTTCATGATGCACACCGGGCGGGACCACTGGGAGGTGCTGCTGCGAGCGCGCGCGATCGAGAACCAGTGCTACGTGGTGGCGGCCGGCCAGATCGGCGACCACGAGCCGGCGCGGACGTGCTTCGGCCGGAGCATGATCATCGACCCCTGGGGGCTCGTGCTAGCCCAGGCGCCCGACACCGTGGGGGTCGTCACAGCCGATCTTGATTTGGGGCGGCTCGAGGAGATCCGGCGGGAGCTGCCCAGTCTGGCGAATCGCCGGCTTTAGGCCGGGGACGCGGGTCAGCCTTGTCCGGGTGGCCACTGGACTTCGCTGCCTTCCGTTGTGGGCTGCCTTCCTCTGCGGTCGGCCGATGCTCGGGCCGCCGCGATCGGCGGATCCCGCGTCAATCATCTGCGGTCGGGACCCGTGTCGTTGACCGTCAGGATCCCGAGCTCCCGAGTCTCTAGTTTCAGAACGTCTGGAACAAGTAGCTGAGTACGGCCACGCAGACCACCGCGCCGCCGACCAACAGCATCGCACCGCCCATCCGGGAAGGTCCCCGCATGAAGAGCCGGTGTGTGGACACGACCAGCGTGACCAGCACAAGGAGCCCGATCACCAACTGCCAGAGCGGCATGAGGAGATCGAGCAACGCGTCTGACGTGGCCACCGGGGGAGATCCCATGGTTGCCACTCTGACACGGCGGAGGGCGATGCCGCTCGAACCGGAGACGCACGCCGGTTGGCGTCGCCAGCGGGGCGTCGAGTAGGTTTCTGTCGCCTCAGGGAAACCCGGGCGGAACGGTACGAACGTCGCCGACCGAGTGGACCGACAGCTGCCGGAGGCGCGCGCCACGCCACCGACGGCACGGGCGATGCGGGGTTTGCACCCGCGAAATCGACCGGGTAGAGTATGACAGCCGGCAGGAGCCGGGCGGATGGATCGCGATTGGATCTTCGGATCCTAACGATCATCGGCCGGTCTGCAGGGCCATCCCGACGACTCTCACACTTCACGGTGTGAGTCTGCGCGGGGAAACATTCGGGCGATGTCGACGAGGCTCTCGCGGATCTCCGCGGGACTCAGGTCTTGTGCTGACGAAGTTGACCGGGTAAAGTAACGAGGTTGCCCCGAGGACCGTCTCCAGATGGAGGCACGGCTTCGGTGTGTGGTTGTTCTTTGAGAACTCAACAGGGTGCTTGATAAGCCAGTGCCAAGTTTTGTTTTACCCCGTGGCCCCTTTTGTGGGGGTTGGGGATTCCTTTGGCAGCTTTTTGTTGTCAGGATTTCTCTGGTTTTTGTTGGAGAGTTTGATCCTGGCTCAGGACGAACGCTGGCGGCGTGCTTAACACATGCAAGTCGAGCGGAAAGGCCCCTTTGGGGGTACT
>DASYTV010000305.1:0-2917 GCA_036001885.1 Actinomycetes bacterium | reverse complement strand
CGGCGCTCCCGTGAAAGGGATCGCCGCAAGTGGGCGGCGGAAGAGGAAGAATAGGCCAAAGCCCACAGCGGTGCCGATGATGACGGCGGTGGTCGACTCGACGGCGGAGATCACCGAAACCTGCCGGGGGGTGGCGCCGATTAGGCGCATCGCGGCGAAACGCTGTTCTCGACGAGTGGCGGTCAGCCGGGTCGCCGCGCCGATCAAAATGAGCAACGGGAACAGCAGCGCGGCCGCCACGACGGACAAGATGAGGTCCAGCCCGGCAGCCCGAATGCCGACCACACAGTCCGTGCAGTCCCCCGGCGCGATGGTCCCGATGCTGGTGATTTGTTCGGCGTTGGGCAGCTGCGCGAGCTGTTCGGGCGTCCCGCCGATGACGATGATGAGCGACTTCGGGGACGGCAGCGCCTCCCGGCCAATCGTGCCGATCAGGTGCCCGGGAAAGCGGTCCTTGAGTCGGGCGGGCGGGGTCGAGGCGAGCAGGGTGCTCAGCGCGGGCGAGGCGTAGAACTGCCCCGGCCCAGGCAGATGGGGAATGCCGGGCGGGATGGGCGAATCCGGGCCGGTCGCGGCCACATCGACCCGGCCGATCACTTGACCGCTGAAGTAGTCGCCCCGCAGGCGCCACCAGAGGGGGTCGGGCGATGAGGCCTCTGCGCTCGCGGTAATGGCCGGCGTATTGCCGGTGCTCGTGTTCAGCCATGCATACCGCGCGTTCTGAGCGTTCACGGCGTTGATACCGGCCAGAGTGACCAGCAGCAGGCCGACACCGATGGCCACGGCGGTCGCGATCGTGGCGAGGCGGACCACGGCCTCCCTGCCGCCGGCCACCGCGATACGCAGACCGAGGCGGATCATGAGCCGACCCGATCCGGCGAGAGGGTGCTTACGCGGCCGTCGCGGACGATGACCTCCCGATCGGCATACGCAGCTACCCGGGGCTCGTGCGTCACGAGGATGACCGTCGTGCCCTCCTCGCGGGCCGCGGCGGTCAGAAGGTTCATGACATGTTCGCCTGTCAGAGAGTCGAGCGACCCCGTCGGCTCGTCGGCGAACAGGATCTCGGGCTCGGCCACCAGGGCGCGGGCAAGCGCGACGCGCTGAGCCTGCCCTCCGGATAGCTCTCCGGACCTGCGCTCTTCCAGGCCGTCCAGTCCAAGCCGCGCCAACCAGGCCCTGGCTTCTGTCAACGCGGCCGTGCGGCGAGCACCGCCGAGCAGCAATGGCAGAGCGACGTTCTCCTCGGCGGTCAGCTCAGGGACGAGCTGGCCGAACTGGAAGACAAAGCCGAAGCGGTCGCGTCGCAAGGTGCTGCGCTGCGGTTCGGCCAGGGTGTCCACCCGGCGACCGTCGTACCAGATCTCTCCGGTCGCGGGCACCAGGATCCCAGCGAGGCAATAGAGCAGCGTCGACTTACCCGATCCGCTCGGACCCATGACCGCCAAGATCTCGCCTGCGGCTGCCGAGACGGTTGCGCCCCGCAGAGCCGGCGTCTCGCCGAACGACAGGACCACATCACGCGCCTCGATGATGCGGCGCGGCTCCGGCAGTTCCGCGGCAATGCTCACCCCACTCATGACCGAATCGCCTCCGCCAAGGCATCCAGCCGCGCCGCGGTGAGGTCGATCCATCGCAGATCGGCTTCGAGATGGAACAGTGCATGGTCGGCAAGGAGTGCGTCGACCAGGCCACCGGTCCGCTTGATCTCGGTCAGTTCCCGCATCCGCTGCAAGTGAGCCGCGCGTTGGGTGTCGAGGTACTGCGCGGCGGGGCGACCCAGCATCAGCGCCAACACGACCTTGGCGAACAGCACGGTCTGCTGGTGCGGCTCCGGCTCCACCGGTTCCGTGAGCCACGTCTCGACCTCGGTCGCTCCTTGTTCAGTGATGACATACCGCTTGCGGTCCGGACCCTCGCCTGGGGCAACGTCGCTGATCACCACCTTGCCGTCGCGGGCAAGGCGGCCCAGCGTCGCGTAGACCTGGCCGAAAGGCAGCGGGCGGCTCCGGCCGAAGTAGGCGTCGTAGTCGCGCTTGAGGTCGTATCCGTGGCTGGGCTCCCGCTCGAGCAGGCCAAGGAGGGTGAGGGGAACGCTCATGAGGGAGAGCATACACTGAGCGTATACTCTGCGTACATATCCAGGTTTCTCGCTCCTGGGCATGCCCGGTGGGGACCGGCGGGGCGAAGCCGTACCGATCACTTGGATCGTCAGGCCATTGGATTCGACGCCGGCCCACCGAGGACGTCAGTGCCTTCGAAACGTCGGTGTCTTCGAGACGTCAGGGCCATTGCGGACATCAGGGCTATCAGGACGTCGGGGCCATCGAGGACGTCGGCGTCATTTAAGACGTCAGGGCGACTGAGGTGACGGCCCATAGCATCAGTCCATGAGCTGGGACGAGGCGTTCACGCGTCGCTACGACGACTGGTCCGCGGACATGACGGAGGACATCCCGTTCTATGTCAAGCTTGCGCGCAAGGCCGATGGACCGCTCGTGGAACTCGCCGTGGGGAACGGTCGGGTCGCCATCCCCGTGGCGCGGGCGACTGGTCGAGCAGTCATTGGAATCGATTCCTCGCCTGGGATGCTCGAGCAGGCGCGCACCCATGCCGCCGACGTGGGGGTGGAGCTCGTCCTACGTGAAGGCGACATGCGCGAGCTCACGCTCGACGAGCCGGCAGCGCTGATCTATTGCCCGTACCGCGCACTCCTTCACTTGCCGACGTGGGCGGACCGCCGGCGTACGTTCGAGCGTGTTGCGGCGTCACTGCGTTCCGGCGGTCGGTTCGCCTGGAACGCCTTCGCGTTCGACCACCAGGTAGCGGTTCGGCTGGACGGGCGGCACCAGAACGAGCCCGTGCCCCACACCATTCGCTATGCGGTCGGCGACAACCGCATCGACATCACGCTCGA
>DASYTV010000304.1:0-7643 GCA_036001885.1 Actinomycetes bacterium | reverse complement strand
GGCATCGACGCGAATATCGTCACCGCATCGCTGAAAGCCGTCGTCAGCGCCGTCAACCGGTCGGCGAAGCCCGGCTAGTCACCCGCGCTGCGATACACGGTGCCGCTTGGGCCTCTTCGCATGGAGGGCACCTTCATCACCTTCACCCCGACCGATCGGATGAGGGTGCCCTTCATGCGTTCGCGGTTCGACGCATGGTGCCCCTGACCAGACAATCCCAGGGCTGCATGGTCCGGTCGCCCTTGTCCCCCGGCTAAGAAGCGGCTCGCCTCTCCACAGCAGGGCACCCACTTGCCCGAGGCGGCTCCAACCGTCCGGCGTCTCTGGCCGCCGCTGTCACGCTCGTTCCGCGATGCACGCGGTCGCGATGCGGCGGAACCCGACGCGCTCGTAGATGCGTGCGACCGCTTCGGAACCGGCGGACAAGAAGATGACGTCCACACCTCGCTGCTGCGCGTCAGCTACCAGTGCCGCGGTGATCGCCGCGCCGAGACCGCGGCGGCGTGCCGCGGGCAGTGTCGCGACGCCGACGATCTCGGTCACGCCGTCGACCGGTTGGTGGGAGCCGGAGGCGAGAGGACCGTTCTGGTCCTCGGCGACGGCGGACACGGTAAGGCCACGCCGAACACGATCCCTGCGCCGCTCGAGCTCGGACTCTGTCATGGCGGCGACCCGCACATCCCTTTCCCGAGTGCCGTCGCTGCCGATATCCACCCCTCCGGTGGCGAAACTCACCGTGGCCACCGCAGCGGCCGGTGCGAGCGCGGGATCGTCGGCGCTGAGGATCCGTACCGTCACGTCCTGCGCTTCGGCCATCGGCATCGGCTCGTGGAGGACCATGAGAGGGCACTCGTGGACCGGAAGGCCCGACTGCCGGACGACGGCAAGCAGGTCCGGTGCGATCTCGTCGACCCACTCGAGCGCCTCAGGGACGCCCAGCTCGCGCTGTCGCTCCCGGAGCCGCTCGACAGCGGCGAGATCGAAGTTCGGCGCCCGGCCGAGAGTCGGCCGCCCATAATATGGCCAGCCGCCGTTGGACACGAAGAGCGTGAACGGTCCGATCTGTTCTGTACGTGCACCAGATCGCGGCACAGCATCGTAGTAGCGCTCGATTCGATCGAGGAGGTCACCCACGGGGGCCCAGTCTGGCAGCCTCGACGTGGTCACGCGACGGAGTATCCGGCTGGCGGGGACAAGCGGTCAGCGACCCCGTCAGCGAGCTCACTCTGCCCGGGTTTCTGGCCCCGACGAGCCCCGACGCAATCGAGGCGGAGCGCTCGCAGATAGGGCCTCTCCCGAGAAGGTGGGGACGAGTCGTTGATCCTTGGACAGTCCCCTGGACGAGAGCCGGCAGTTGGTGAGGGTGGCTGCCCAATGATCGACGCCGTGGCGCCATTTCCTTCTTGCTGACGGTCCATCGACCGGCACCGGACCCGGACCTCGACGGAAGCGCGGCGACACGGCGAGGGCGTCGCAAGCGCCTGTCTGCGTCTGGCGGAGAATGAGCCGGTGAGCTTGTACCGCGACGAGGCGATTGTGCTGCGGACCCAGAAGCTGGGCGAGGCGGACCGAATCGTCACTCTGCTCACCAAGGGCAACGGGCGGATCAGGGCGGTGGCCAAAGGCGTGCGCCGGACGACGTCGCGGTTCGGGGCGCGGGTCGAGCCGTTCACCCGTATCGACGTACAGCTCGCGACCGGGCGAACGCTCGACATCGTCAGCCAGGTCGAGTCGCTGGATGCCTTCGGGGCGGCGATCGCTGACGACTATCCGCGATACACCGCCGGCACCGCGATGCTGGAGACCGCCGAAAAGCTCACAGACGAAGAGCGGGAGCCTGCCGTCCAGCTCTATGTCCTGCTCGCCGGCGGGCTGCGCGCCCTTGCCGAGAATTCGCATGATGCCGGGCTGGTCCTCGATGCGTTCCTGCTTCGCGCGCTTGCGGTCTCCGGGTACGCACCGAGCTTCGGCGCCTGCGTTCGATGCGGTGCGCCGGGACCGAACCCGTACCTCGCTGTCCAGGCGGGCGGCGCAGCCTGTCAGAACTGCCGCCCGACCGGCTCGGTCGCGCCCGCTCCGGAGACGATGATGTTGCTCGCGGCCCTGCTCAGCGGGGAGTGGCCGACCGCCGATGCGAGCGAGCGACGGCATCGCCGGGAGGCGAGCGGGATCGTCGCGGCCTACCTGCAGTGGCACCTCGAGCGGGGGCTGCGGTCTCTTGGGCTGGTGGAGCGTACATGACTCAGCCGCGCCCCGAGACGGACCCGCGCCGGGGGGTTGACTCGCGCCGGGGGATTGAACCGCGCCGGGGCGCTGAGCCGCGCCCGGCGACTGACCTGGGTTCGGAGACGGATCCGCGACGGGGGAATGAGCCGGGTCTGGAGACAGACCCGAACCCGGAGTCCGACCGACAGCCCAACGCTGGCACACACGCGCCCGCCGCGGGGCGTCCGGCGCGCGGCGGAGGCGGCACGCTACGCGGCATCTCCTCGGCGGCCTTCGGCCGGCGAGGGATCGGCCGAAGCTCACGTCGTGGCGGCGAGACGGGCGCGGCCGAAGCAGGTGCCATGGCCGTACCACGGCCGCCGGACCCTCATCCGAGTGGTGCGCGGCCTCCCAACATCCCGGCCCAGTTCGTACCCCGCCACGTCGCGATCGTCATGGACGGCAACGGCCGCTGGGCAAAGCAGCGCGGCCTGCCGCGGACCGCGGGCCACGAGGCCGGCGAGGCCGCGCTCTTCGACGTCATCGAAGGTGCAATTGAGGTCGGCGTGAAATACCTCTCGGCGTACGCGTTCTCCACCGAGAACTGGCGCCGTTCGCCGGACGAGGTGCGTTTCCTGATGGGCTTCAACAGGGATGTCATCCACCGCCGGCGCGACGAGCTGCATGCCAGAGGCGTGCGCATCCGTTGGGCGGGCCGCCGGCCGCGCCTATGGCGCAGCGTGATCAAGGAGCTGGAGTACGCCGAGGAGCTGAGCCGCGACAACGACGTGATCACCTTGCAGTTCTGCGTGAACTATGGCGGCCGTGCCGAGATCGCCGATGCGGCCACGGCGATTGCGAGGGAGGTGGCGGCTGGCCGGCTCAAGCCGGACCGGGTGAACGAAAAGCTTCTCGCTCGCTACCTCGACGAGCCCGACATCCCGGACGTCGACCTGTTCATCCGATCGTCCGGGGAGCAGCGCTTTTCGAACTTCCTGCTGTGGCAGTCCGCCTACGCGGAGATGGTGTTTCTGGACACGCTGTGGCCCGACTTCGACCGCCGCGAGCTGTGGAAGGCCGTCGAGATCTACGCCAGCCGGGACCGCCGCTACGGCGGTGCGATTCCCAACCCCAACAGCTGAGCCCTGCATCCCGCCCGCTGGGCTCCGCACCGCGACATCAGCACTGCGGGGCGGAGTAAGCGTGCTCGGGCCGTCCTCCCAAACGTGAGCCGACGGTCCCCCGCGAGAAACCCACCGCCGGTCCCGCGTTCCTACCGTGTCACCCGCCGCGAAGCGATGGGCCAACATGCGGCCGCACGTCGCACAGCCGCCGGCGGCTCACGCGATGAAGGGCGCTCTCACTCCATCCCGCAACGCATGAACGGGCACCTTCACCCCAACCTACGGGGTGAAGGTGCCCTTCATGCGAGAGCGCAGTCCGGGCAGGTGCCGAAGACCTCAACGTTGTGGGTGACCCTCACGAAACCGTGTTCGGCACCGACTTTCTCAGCCCACCGCTCCACCGCCGGGCCCTCAACCTCCACGGTGCGGCCGCAGTTGCGGCACACGAGATGGTGGTGATGACTGGTGGAACAGCGCCGGTAGACCGACTCACCCTCCCCAGTGCGTAGGACGTCCACCTTCCCGGCGTCGGCGAGCGACTGCAGCGTCCGGTAGACCGTGGTCAGGCCGACGGAGTCACCGCGCGAACGCAAGATCGCGTGAATGTCCTGTGCGCTGCGAAAGTCGTCGATCTCGTCGAGGATCGACGAGACTGCTACGCGCTGCCTGGTGGCCCGGGTCCTCGTCGCGCCGTCCTCGCGTATCACCGTCATCTCCTTGCTATACCGCAGTGCACGTTGTCGCTCAGGCCTGGCTGTCGGCCAGGCCGACGGCAACCTCGTCCTCATAGATCTCCGTCTCGGGCTCCCGACCCCGGCGCACGGCCGCGGTGAGGAGGGTGACCAGGGCGAATCCGGCGATGGCCAGCAGCACGATGCTCGCCCCTGACGCAGTGTCCGCGTAGTAGGAGAACGTCACGCCAGACACCGCATAGGCCACTCCGAGCAAGATGGCGAGACAGAGCGTCGCACGGAAGCCGCGGGTGAGCTGCTGTGCTGTGGCGACGGGCACGACCATGAGCGCGCTGATGAGGAGGACGCCGACCACTTGCATCGCGACGGTGACGGTGACTGCAGCCGATATCGCAAGCAGCAGGTTGAGTGCCCGAACCGGCAATCCGGCGACCCTGGCGTACTCCTCGTCCTGGCATACGGCGAAGAGTGCGGGCGACAGCCCGACGGTGACTGCGAGGACGGCGAGGGTGAGGATCGCGATCGTGATCAGGTCGCCGGGCGCGACGGTGGTGAGCGACCCGAAGAGGTAGGAGAGCAGATTCGCGTTGCTGCCCGAATCGGACAAGCCGATGAGGACCACACCCCCGGCGATGCCTCCGTAGAACAGCAGCGCAAGCGCGACATCGCCGCTTGCGGCACCGCGAGCCCTCACCACCTCGATGGCGATGGCGCCAAGCGTGGCGACGACAACCGCGGTCCACACGGGCGAGGCGTGCAGCAGAAGCCCGAGCGCGACGCCGAGCAGGGCGACGTGCCCGATGCCGTCGCCCATCAGCGCCATCCGGCGCTGGACGAGGTAGGTCCCGATCGCCGGCGCGGCCAGCCCGACGAGGACCGCCGCGATCACGGCCCGCTGCATGAATGCGGGCTGAAGGAACTCCGGCAGCGCCGTACTGGCCTGATGGAAGACCGCGGCGAAGCTCCCAGAAGTCAGCGCAGCCATCCGGGCTCCTCGGCAGGCGCGTGCGGGTGCAGGTGGTCGTGGGCCGGATCGGCGTGATGCCCAACAGCGGGCGGCGGTGCCCCATCGTGGACGACCCGTCCGTCACGAAGGACGACGGCGCGGTCGATGAGGGGGGCCAGTGGTCCAAGTTCGTGCAGGACGAGAAGGATCGTGGTGCCGTCGGCGTGCAGCCCGGCGAGGGTGTCGGCCAGCGCGCGCTGGTTGGCGAGATCCACCCCGGCCATCGGCTCGTCGAGGATGAGCAAATCCGGTTGAGTCGCCAGGGCGCGAGCAATGAGGACCCGCTGTTGCTGACCGCCGGAAAGCCGGGCGACGCTGTCTCCGGTCCGGTCGGTCAGACCGACCGTAGCCAAGGCTTCATCGATGGCGGCGCGGTCGCTCTTGCCCAGCCGGCCGAGGACGCCGGTGTACGCAAGCCGCCCCGAGGTCACTACCTCGCGGACGGTCGCCGGTACGCCGGCCGCGGCGGTCGTCCGCTGGGGCACGTAGCCGATCCTGCGCCATTCCTTGAACCGAGGCAGCGGGCTACCGAAGAGGCGAGCCTCGCCGTCTCGCAGCGGCACCAGACCGATCAGCGCACGGACGAGGGTTGACTTGCCGGAGCCGTTGGCGCCGAGGACGGCTACGACCTCACCGTCCGTCACCTCGGCGGATACTCGGCGCAGCACCACGCGACCGCCGAGGACAACCACCGCGGAATCGAGTTCGGCGACGGTCGCCGCAGCGCGCTCCGAGCGCGCGAAGGCCGTCGAGCTCTCGGGCGCCGCCCCGTTGGACGTCATGGACGACTCGGCGGCACTGGTCGACCCGCCGGCCTTCTGATTGGGGCGATCGATGTCCAAGCGGCCCACGCGGTGCTCCGGCGGCACGTCGCCGGTCCGCGTGCCGCCTTGGGGGTTGCTGCGACGCGGGGTTGCTGCTGGTATGGGCCGGAGTCGCTCAACAGGGTCCAAGAGCCTTTCGCAGGGCGCCCAGGTTGGCGCGCATGACGCTGAAGTAATCGTCCCGACTCGGGTCCTTGATTCCCTCAATGGGATCGAGTACTGCCGTGGTCGCACCCGTGTCGCGGGCGATCGTCTCGGCGAGGTCCGGGCTGACCAACGTTTCGAAGAAGATCGTCGTAATGCCTCGTTCTTCGACCTCGCGCTGAATTTGCTGAATCCTCGCCGGTGCCGGCTCTGCCTCGGGTGAGAGTCCGGCGATCGCGATCTGCTCCAGGCCGTAGCGTTCGGCGAAATAACCGAACGCGGCGTGCGAGGTGACGAACGCCTTCTGCCGGCAGTTCCTCAGGCCGGCGCGGAGGTCGGCGTCCAGGCCGTCCAGCCGGGTGACCAGCGCCGCCGCCCTTGCCCGAAAGTCGGCGGCATGCGGCGGGTCTGCCGCGGCGAGCTGCTCTCCCACCGCACGGGCGACGGCGGCGAGCTTTGTCGGGTCGAGCCAGACGTGCGGGTCACCTGAGGGGTGCGAGTGATCCTGGTTGTCGCCTTGCGCGTCCGGCGATGCCGGCCGGGTGAGGGGACCGACTTTGCTCACTTCGAGCGTGTGGGCAGGTCTGTTCTGCTGGATCGCCTCGTCGACGGACGGCTGGAAACCCCTCAAGTAGATGGCCAGGTCCGCCTCGGAGATCGCGGCTACCTGGCGTGGGGTGAGCTCGAGGTCATGCGGCTCGGCACCCGGTTTCGTGAGGTTGACGACGGTCACGTCATTGCCTCCGACCTGCTGTGCGACGAACGCGAAGGGATAGAACGCCGCAACCACGTCAACCTTCCCGCTCGACGCGGCGCTGGAGCTATCGGTCCCACAGCCGGTCAGCGATGCCACCGCGAGCGTGAGAGCAGAAGCCGTCATGGCCCCGGCCCTCCACAGCGTCATGACAATCATTTTCATTTTCGCTACCGACCCTGTCAAGCGGGGCTACCCCGCGCCTGCTGCGAGTGGGGGTCGCACCTGGCTGCCCGGGGGGTGCCATGAGCGAGGCAAGGCCGGGAGAGAGCAGCCAGTTCGTGATCCACTCGCTGTGGAGAACGGCGAGCCGAGTGGGCGAAGCGGGGGCACATCTCGGCGGCTGGTCGGTCGTCAAGCGGCTCGAGGCGACCACATCAACGCGCGTCCACGCCGTCCCTACCGAGGTGGGCCGCCGAATGCCCTTCGCCGAGAATTGAGGGCAACGCGGCGAGCAAGCGCACCCGGCCCGGGCAGCGTGCGATCCTTACCGACGTGAGGGCGCTCGAGGGCTAATCTCAAGACGGGTTGTTGGCGCGAGGTGGATTTTGCGACCGTTCTTCCTGACACTCCACATCCTCAGCGGTACCGCAGCGCTCGTCCTCGGGCCGCTGGCGCTTTTCGCAGCTTCACGGCGGCGCAGCAATCGTGAGCGACTGCTGACTGCATACGTGTGGGCTGTGTTTGCGACGTGTCTGACCGCAGCCATTGTGTCGCTGCTGGACTGGTCGCGGCTGTGGTGGCTCATCCCGGTCGCCGTGCTGTCATACCTCTTGGCGCTCGTTGGCTACGTGGCTGTGCGCCGAGGCTGGCCGAAATGGATCGGCGCGCACGGCCTAGGCGGCTCGTACATAGCTCTCTGGACCGCGCTACTTGTGATATCCGTCGGCGACA
>DASYTV010000303.1:0-14536 GCA_036001885.1 Actinomycetes bacterium | reverse complement strand
GCCAGGAAGATCACCCGACGAGCAACCGACACGGCGTGATCCGCAAAGCGCTCGTAATAGCGGCCGCACAGGGCGACATCGATGGCGGTCTCGACGCCGTATGGCCAATCCGTGCGCAGCATCAGCCGGAACAAGTCTCGGTGCAGCCGGTCCATCTCGTCGTCGTCGCCCTCGAACTCGAACGCGGCGGCGACGTCCCTTGACGCGATCACACTGCCTGCCTTGGCGATGATCCGCTCCGCCACCTGTCCCATCTGCAGGATCGTCGCGCGCAGCTCGGCCGGGATCGCCGAGAACGGGTAGCGCAGCCGCGCGACCTTCGCCACATGCAGCGCCCCGTCACCCATCCGTTCGAGGTCCGCGCTCATCCGCAGGCTGGCGACGATCGTACGCAGGTCAGTGGCTACCGGCTGCTGGCGGGCGAGCAGGTCGAGTGCGCGGCTCTCCAGGTCATGATGAAGATCATCGATCAGGTCGTCGGCTTCGATCACGGACTCGGCGAGGTTGAGATCAGCGTCAAGCAGAGCAGTGGTCGCCTTGGCCATCGCCGAGCCGGCCAGCCGGGTCATCTCGACCAGTTGGTTGCCGATCGCGTCAAGCTCCTCGTGAAAGAGGTCACGCATGGAACTCCCCAGGATCTTCAGGACGAGCGCACAGTTCCATCATCCCTCATCATGATGCGCGATGATGCGCGCTCACCGGGGACGCACGGCGACCGGGCAACGTTGGACTGGCCTGAGAATAGAGCGCAAGGACTAGCGGGTTACGCCCGTTCCGGTGAAGCGAGACCGTACGGAAGGTGAACATCCACGGAGAATTCGCCATCCGGGACACCGTCGAAACACCGCCGTAGCGTGACCCGCATACGATCGAGACCGTGGACCCGGTTGTCGCCGCCGGTGTAGTAGCCGCCATCGCCGGTGTCCTCACCGGGTTCGCGGCCGGTCTCGCGTTCCGCTTCTCCGAGCACGAACGGGCGGCAACACCGCTTCCCGAGCCGATCTTGCCGGCCGGAGTCGGCCAGGTACTGTCCATCCTTCGGTCGTCGGCGGTTGTCCTGGACGAGAACGACGCAGTGGTCAAGGCGAGCGCTGCTGCTCATGCGCTCGGGCTGGTGTCTGGGGACCGGCTCAACGTCGGCACCCTGCTGCGGCTCGCCAGGCAGGTCCGCAGGGACGGCGAGATCAGAGAGGCCGAGCTCGACATCCCTCGTGGCCGCCTCGGTGATCAACGGATCAGGGTTTCGTCCCGGGTTGCACCGCTCGGCGCGCGGCTGGTGCTGGTCCTCGTCGAGGACCGTACCGAGGCTCGCAAGATCGAGGCGGTTCGCCGCGACTTCATCGCGAACGTGAGCCACGAGCTCAAAACTCCCGTGGGTGCGCTCGCCTTGCTCGCCGAGGCAATCCAGTCGGCATCTGAAGACCCTGAGGCGGTGCGCCGGTTCGCCGATCGGATGGCGACGGAGTCCAGCCGCATTACCAAGATCGTGCAGGAGCTCATCGACCTGTCGCGGCTGCAGGCACCTGATCCAGACCGGGCCGCAGCCGCGGTGCTCGTCGACGACGTGGTACAGGCCGCTGCGGAGCGAACGAAGGCGATCGCGGTCGTGAAGGACATCGAGATCGCGATCGGCGGTGAGCATGGCCTGAAGGTGCTCGGGGACGAGACCCAACTTGTGACGGCACTCGGGAACCTCGTCGAGAACGCCGTGAACTACAGCCCGGAACAGACCAGGGTCGCCATCGGCGTGGGCCGGTCCGCGGACCTGGTGGAGATCTCGGTGACCGACCAGGGAATCGGGATCCCTGAGCGCGACCGCGACCGGATCTTCGAACGGTTCTACCGGGTGGACCCGGCGCGCTCGCGGGAGACCGGTGGAACCGGCCTCGGCCTGTCGATTGTCAAGCACGTCGTGCAAAACCACGGCGGCGAGATCCGCGTCTGGAGCGTCGAGGGGTCGGGGTCGACGTTCACCATCAGGCTTCCCCTGCTAACCGATACCGGAGGAGGCGCACCCGGAGTCGGTTCCTCCGGCCAGCAAAACGTGTCACCCAGTCCGCTCAAACGAATCAGACCCACCCAGGAGGATCTCCGTTGACCCGCTTGTTAGTCGTCGAGGACGAGGAGTCGATTGTCGACGCCCTTTCCTACATGCTCCGTAAGGAGGGCTTCGAGGTCGCCGTCGTGAACGCCGGTCCGGCAGCTCTTGACGAGATGGATCGCACCGGTGCCGACCTTGTGCTGCTCGACCTCATGCTGCCCGGCCTGCCTGGCACGGAGGTATGCCGCCAGCTGCGGCAGCGGTCGAACGTTCCGGTGATCATGCTCACCGCGAAGGACAGTGAGGTCGACAAGGTCGTGGGCCTCGAGCTCGGTGCCGACGACTACGTGACCAAACCGTTCTCCTCCCGGGAGCTTGTCGCTCGCATCCGAGCGGTGTTGCGGCGCCGCGGTGAACCGGAGGAACTGCCCAGCGCAACGCTGGAGGCAGGTCCGGTGCGGATGGACGTGGATCGGCATGTGGTCACCGTCAGCGGCACCGCGGTACAGCTGCCGCTGAAGGAGTTCGAACTTCTCGAGCTGCTGCTGCGCAACGCGGGCCGGGTACTCACCCGCATGCAACTCATCGATCGCGTCTGGGGCAGCGACTACGTGGGGGACACCAAGACCCTCGATGTCCACATCAAGCGGCTGCGCGCGAAGATCGAGCCAGACCCGAGCACGCCGCGCTACATCGTGACCGTGCGCGGCCTCGGCTACAAGTTCGAGCCATAGATCACGAGCTCCGCGTCACCTCGACATGGATTCGTACGCCCAACCGGCGTGAGGCTGCCGGACTGGAGAAGGTGCCCTCCTTCAACCGCTCGGCTGAGCGTCAGCCCGTTGATGAGGCGGTTGGCGACGTCGTCTGCGACGCGGACTCGGTGGCGCTCGGGCTGCTGGTCGTCGCTGGCGAGATGCTCGTCGGCGTTGGTTGCGCCGTCGGGGCGAACGAGGCGAACGGGCCCGTGCCGGACTGGATGACGACGTTGAACGTGATCCTGCCTGCCTTGTCGAAGATCAGTGTCACCGGCACGAGCTGGCCCGGCCGGGCAATCGCCTCAAGCCCGTCGACGGTCACCGTCGGCTGCCCCTCAGCACCCACGTGCACAGCACCCTGGGCGGGCACGGTGATCGCGGCAGCGACGTCAAGTGGCGTCGATGGGCTCGCTGTCGGAGACCCACCGTCGGTCTGAGGTTGTCCGATCTGCAGCGAGCGCAGCGCCTGCGGCTCGTTGCTGCTGTTGACCAGGGTCACAACCGCCGCAGCAGGACCGCCGCCTTCCTTCTGGATGAGCATGAGGGAGCGGACACCCATCGGCCCGACGTCACCGCTCGGATAGGGAGGGGAGACCTGTGCGGTGGGTGCGTCGAAGCCGACGCCGCAACCCGCGAGTGCAGCAGGCAACGCAAGAACGACAGCCGCGGTGGCAGCGGCACGGCGAATGCGAAGGTTCACTGCGACGAACTCCTCCGGCGCTGGCCAGTCTGCTGGGTGACGTGGCGAACTGCTGGTCGCCCAGCGTAGCGAGGATGATCCGGGTCG
Organism: Actinomycetes bacterium; assembly: GCA_036001885.1. Lineage (GTDB taxonomy): Bacteria > Actinomycetota > Actinomycetes > JAKEEW01 > JAKEEW01 > DASYTV01. The sequence goes on along the minus strand of DASYTV010000303.1, from coordinate 10,950 downwards.
GCGCCTCCGGCTCCGGCTAGTGTCCCGTGTCCGGGGTCCTTTGACGGAGGCCGGAAGACCGCTGCATGACTGGCAAGGCCGCAGGGAGCTCGGCGTAGTGGAGGTACGCGGGCGACCGAGAACGCAGCCAGGGGCCAGCGGGACCAGGCCAACGCAAAGAGACTTTGGACACGGGACGCTAAGTCACTCTGGTGCCGGACACCAGAAAGAGCGCGACATCGACGATGGCAATACCGATGGCGGCGAGGAATGGCGCGGATGACCGCCGACCCGCTCGCGCCTGCCGCACGCCCACCATCACCCCGACTGTGCCTGCCGTTACCGCTGCTGCGGCAATGACCGCCGCAGGCACCCACGCCTGCGATGGACCGAGGATCAACAGCGCCGAGGCGGTCGCGAGTGCTGCGACCGACACGGCGGCGGAGCGGAGCCTGCCGAGCCGCTGGGGCAGGCCGTTGACTCCGGTCGCGAGGTCGTCGGCGATATCAGGCAGCACGTTGGCGAAGTGTGCGCCGGCGCCGAGTAGTGCGGCAGCCGCGGTCAGCCACAGCGGAGCCCATTCGCCGTCATCGCCGCCGAGGAGGACGAACGAGGGAAGAAGACCGAAACTGATCGTGTACGGCAGGAAGGACACGACCGTTCGCTTGGCCCACCGGTTGTACTGCTCCGCGGAAAGCCAAGCGAGGAAGCCGACCAGAGCTGCCTGCCTGCCGTGGAAAGGAAGGGATACCACGAGCGCCAGGGTCGCGGCGGCCGCGGCTACTGCGACAGTGTTGGCCGAAACCATGCCGGTTGCGATCGGCTTGTCCGCGCGCTGAGAGACGCGGTCGCGATCGCGGTCGAGGTAATCGTTCTCCCATCCGATCGAGAGCTGACTGGCCAGTACCGTCACCGCGACGAGAGCAGAGCCCGCGCCCCCCCGCCCGACCGCCGCCGCGAACGTCGTCGCGACCGCGGTCACGGCAATGGAGGGCAGTGGGTGGCAGGCAAGAGCCAGGCCGAGCCAGGCACGCGACACACCGTCGCGATCCCCGGCCCTATCCACCGGTCTGGGGGCTTGAGACGTTTGGTGCCGACGAGGTTTGGCCGGGCGAGCTCAGGGGAGCCAGCTGTGGCTCCAATCGCACGCCAGGCGTGAGCTCGCGGACTAGCGCGCCGAGGATGCCATCGGCGTGGACGAGAAGCACGGTAACCCCGCGTGCCGCATAGGTTGCCGTCAGCGTGCCATTGGGATCGACCACGGGAGCCGCGGTGCCGTTGCCGACATCTCTCGCGGTCCGTGCGACCTCTGCTCGCATCGCCTCACTGCCGACGAGATACATGGGGTAGCCGTACTCCTTGACCTGCCGGAACAGCTCATCGAGCAAGGGAACGCATTGGCAGGCAGGTGGAATCAGGGCGAGGACACCTGGGCGCAGCTCACGACTGTTTCTCGGCAACCCGCCGACAAGGAGCTCGGTCGGCGGCAGCAACCCGCCGATTTCGCCGACGGGCGGGGACGTTTGCTGGGCCAGCGGCAGGCTCCGTTGCGTTCCGCGAATCTGGTGGGGTCCGAGGATGGCCGTCATGCTGGCGACCAGGCCGACGAGCACGAGGACGGCCATGAGAATCGACCCGGATAGCCCGAACCGACGCCAGCGGCGAGTGAGGAAGACCGTCGAGAGGCGCGACCGGGCCTGGGCCAGCCGGCGCTCTCGGTAATAGGCACGTACGTCGGGATCGAGCTCGCTCGCGTCGTCTGGGACCACGATGTTGACCGGCGGCAGGTCGTCGAATCGTCCGTCGTCACGGCCCGGTCCGTTGTGGCCCTGAGTTCCCACCAAGCCAGTATGTTCCCTTTCCGCCGGTTCACGCCCGTCGGATGCCAGCCACCTCTGCCAGGACCAAGGTGGGCGCGTGTACCGCGAAGCCCGCCGCATGGCGTCCACCCCAGGCACTACAGAAGCGGCGGCGCTGTGCCGCGAGGCTCACCTCGCGGCGCCACCTCTGCCGCGAGAACTTCGAAGCGCGCCGCATAACAGTCACGCCAGCCGCGACCAAGGTGGCAGCGTTGCAGCGCGCTGGGCGGCGCTCAGCGACACTGCGCGATGCACCTTATCGGGCTTTTGTCAAGCTTGAAGGCCCCATCGTTTCGGCGGCTGACCAGGACAAATAGAGATCGAGGTGAAACGCCCCCGTGTTACCCTTGTAGTCGAAGGAAGGGGTACCTGACACATGACGTTCAAGGTCGGCGAGACTGTCGTCTATCCGCATCACGGGGCGGCCCGAATAGAGGCCATCGAGACCCGCACCATAAAAGGCCAGGACAAGATCTATTTGGTCCTCAAGGTCGCTCAGGGGGATCTCACCGTACGCGTACCCGCAGACAACGTCGACCTCGTCGGTGTCCGCGATGTCGTTGGCCAGGACGGCCTCGACCGCGTGTTCGAGGTGTTGCGCCTGCCGCATACCGAGGAGCCGACCAACTGGTCGAGGCGCTACAAGGCCAATCTGGAGAAGCTCGCTTCCGGTGATGTGATCAAGGTCGCCGAAGTGGTCCGTGATCTATGGCGCCGGGAGCGCGAGCGCGGTCTCTCCGCCGGTGAGAAGCGCATGCTGGCAAAGGCCAGGCAGATCCTCGTGAGCGAGCTTGCGCTTGCCGAGAACACCAACGAGGACAAGGCCGAAGCCATCCTGGACGAGGTTCTCGCTTCCTGACCACCCCACCCGGCTCTGCCGCGACGGATCCTCCCGTGTCCGTGAGCCAGGACACCGTGCCACCCCCGCCTCTTTCGTTTCGCGTTGGCGTCGGTGTTGACGTCCACCCGTTCGAGGAGGGTCGCCCGCTGAGGCTCGCCGGTCTGGATTGGCCGGCTGAGCGTGCAGGCCTGTCGGGGCACTCCGATGGCGATGTCGTGGCCCATGCCGCCTGCGACGCGCTGTTCTCGGCGAGCGGTCTGGGTGATCTTGGCAGTCAGTTCGGCGTTGGCGACCCGCGGTGGAAGGGAGCATCCGGCGTCGCACTGCTCGAGGAGGCAGCGGCGCGGCTGCGAGCAGCCGGGTTCGAGATCGGCAACGTGGCGGTTCAGGTGATCGGAGAGCGGCCGCAGCTGGCAACCCGGCGGACCGAGGCGGAGAAGGTCCTGTCGGCCGCGGTGGCGGCCCCGGTGAGCGTTGCCGCGACGACCACAGACGGGCTCGGGCTCACCGGCCGCGGTGAGGGAGTCGCCGCGGTGGCGACTGCACTTGTGATGCCGCGACCGCAGGAGCGCCTTGGGCGGGCTGGGTGATCTCGTAGGCTTGACCGGTGGGTATCCAGCTGTACGACAGCGCCGCGCGTGCGGCTCGTGACTTCGTGCCCTTGCAACCGGGACAGGCCACGATTTACCTGTGTGGCGCCACCGTCCAGTCGCCGCCCCACATCGGTCACATCAGGTCCGGGATCAACTTCGACATCCTGCGCCGCTGGCTTGCCTATCGCGGGTTCAAGGTGACCTTTGTTCGGAATGTCACCGACATCGAAGACAAGATCCTTCACACCGCGGGGCACGAAGGCGTTCCATTCTGGATCGTCGCAGAGCGCAACGAGCGTGAATTCTCAGAGGCCTACTCGGTGCTCGGCTGCCTGCCGCCAGACGTCGAGCCACGCGCCACCGGACACGTGCCCGAGATGATCGCCTTGATTCGGCGGTTGATCGACCGGGGCCACGCGTACGCGTCGGGTGGCGACGTCTACTTCGATGTCACTTCGTTTCCGGCCTACGGGGCGCTGTCGGGCCAGCGGCTCGATGCTCTGCAACCAGCCGCCGATACCGTGGTCGAGCCGCACAAACGCGATCCACGCGACTTCGCGCTGTGGAAGGGCTCCCGCCCAGGTGAGCCTGCGTGGGACACGCCGTGGGGACCGGGACGGCCGGGTTGGCATATCGAGTGCTCCGCGATGTCCACCAAATACCTCGGACCAGTCTTCGACATCCACGGCGGAGGCATAGATCTGATCTTTCCGCACCACGAGAACGAGATCGCCCAATCGAAGGCCGCCGGCGACGACTTCGCCCGATATTGGATGCACAACGCGTGGGTGACGCTGGCCGGCGAGAAGATGAGCAAGTCGCTCGGCAACTCCCTGCTGGTCTCCGAGATGGTCCGACGGTGGCGACCTGTCGTGCTTCGCTATTACCTCGCTGCACCGCACTATCGATCGACCATCGAATACTCCGAGTCCGCGCTCGGCGAGGCTGCCGCGGCTTGGGGGCGCATCGAAGGTTTCGCTCGCCGCGCGAGCGACCTCGTCGGTGAGGTCGATCCCGCGGCAGAGGTGCCGCCGGAATTCGCTCACGCTCTCGATGCCGATCTCGCCGTGCCGCACGCGTTGGCCGTTGTGCATGCGGGGGTCCGCGACGGCAATCTGGCGCTGTCCGCCGGCGACAAGGATGCAGTGACCAAGCACCTGGCCGAGCTCCGCGCCATGCTCGGTGTGCTTGGCCTGGATCCGTTCGACCCTCACTGGGCGGGCACCGGCTCCGGTGCGGATGCGCGACTTCGATCCGCCGTCGACACGCTGGTCGCGGTCGCACTCGAGCAGCGCGAGGAGGCGCGAGCACGCAACGACTTCGCGACGGCCGACGCGATCCGGGCTCGGCTGGCTGCTGCCGGCATCCGCATCGAGGACACCCCCTCCGGCCCGCGCTGGGAACTCGAGCAGTGAGTCGCGGCGATGGCCGGTAACAGCAGGCGCCAAGGTGCGAGGCGCAAGTCAGGCACGAAGCAGGGCTCGGTCGTCGGCTCCGGCGGCCAGCGCAGACGTGGTCTCCAGGCGAAGGGTCAGACACCACCGGCCGAAGCGCGGAAAGGCCACCCTGCGGCACGGCGAGCGGCGCGAGCTGCCCGTTCCGGCACCCCGGAGGGGAGCGGTGCTCGCCCGGCCGTAGGGAAGGACCGCGCGAGCGGACCCAGCCGCCGATCCGGCCGTGGAGCCACCGAGGTGATCGTCGGCCGCAACGCACTGGTCGAGGCATTGCGCGCAGGCGTTCCGGTCACCCACATGTACTTCTCCGAGCGCATCGACACGGATGATCGGGTTCGCGAGGTGCTCAAGACGGCTGCGAACTGCGGCATTCCATTGCTCGAGGCGCCGAGGCAGGAGCTCGATCGAATCAGCGGCGGTGCGGTCCATCAGGGCCTGGTCGCTCAGGTGCCACCGTATGACTACGCCCATCCCGACGAACTGCTCGAGCGGGCGTACGCGGCGGCGGAGACGCCGTTGATCGTGGCGCTGGACGGTGTGACCGATCCGCGGAATCTCGGTGCGGTGGTCCGATCGGCGGCCGCCTTCGGCGCACATGGCGTGCTCGTGCCGCAGCGCCGGTCCGCGGGCATGACTGCCGCGGCGTGGAAGGCCTCCGCCGGCGCGGCGGCCAGGCTTCCGGTAGCGCAGGCGGGCAACCTGACCCGGGCGCTCGACGCCTATCGATCGGCCGGGGTCTTCGTGGTCGGCCTGTCGGCCGACGCAGACGTCGAGCTTGCCGGCATCGACGTGGCCGCGGATCCTCTCGTCCTGGTGGTCGGATCGGAGGCCAAGGGACTGTCCCGGCTGGTCGCGGCGAGCTGTGACCTGAAAGCACGCATTCCGATGGCACCCGGCACCGAGTCGCTCAATGCCGGGGTCGCGGCCGGAATCGCGCTCTATGAGATCGCCCGGCTGCGCAAGCACTGAGGTCGTCCGGTCCGCGGGATTGTGACAATGTGTCAGGGTGGGACGGCTTCCCTCACCAGCCTGGCCATTGAGCCAGCCGGGTGGCCGAGCCACACTTTCGAACACCGGCCCCCGCGCGGGCACCTGAATCCTCTGGAGATTCCCCATGGCTGAGCACGCGCACCCGCACGCGGACCTACTGGCGAGGCACCGCGCGGTGCTGCCGAACTGGCTCGCCCTCTACTACCAGCAGCCGATCGCGCTGGTCAGCGGCGAAGGACGGCATGTCGTCGATGCGGAGGGCAATCGCTACCTCGACTTCTTCGCCGGGATCCTCACGAACATGGTCGGCTACAACGTTCCTGAGATCGCCGCGGCGGTGCGCGATCAGGCGGGCAAGATCGTGCATTCCTCGACCCTGTACCTCATCGAGAATCAGATCGCGCTCGCGGAGCGGATCGCCGAGCTGTCGGGAATCGCCGACGCGAAGGTTTTCTTCACCGCGTCAGGTACCGAGGCGAACGAGGCGGCCCTTTTGCTCGCGACACAGTTCCGTCGCTCCAGCCAGGTGCTGGCGATCCGCAACAGCTACCACGGCAGGTCCTATGCGGCGATGGGTATCACAGGCAACCGCGGCTGGTCCGCTTCGGCGTTGACCCCCGTGAATGTCAGCTACGTGCACGGCGGCTACCGGCTGCGAAGCCCATTCGGTCACCTGCCAGACGATGGGTACATCGCCGCTTGTGTCGACGACCTGAGGGATGTCATCAATGTGACGACATCAGGCGACGTCGCCTGCATGATCGCGGAGCCGGTACAGGGAGTGGGTGGCTTCGCCGTCCCACCGGACGGTCTCTTCGGGGCGATGAAGCCCGTCCTCGACGAATACGGGATCCTCTTCATCTCCGACGAGGTCCAGACCGGCTGGGGCAGGACGGGAGACCATTTCTGGGGCATCCAGGCTCACGGCTTCACACCCGACCTGATGACCTTCGCCAAGGGCCTCGGCAACGGTTTGACCATCGGCGGCGTCGTTGCACGCGGCGAGATCATGGACTGCCTGACCGCGAACTCCATCTCCACCTTCGGCGGAAATCCGCTGTCCACCAGGGCCGGACTCGCCACCCTCGACTACGTCCTCGAGCACGATTTGCAGGCGAACGCAGCAAAGCAGGGCGCCCGACTGCTCGCTGGGCTGCGCGAGGCAGCCTCGAGTTGTCCCAGCGTCGCCGAGGTCCGCGGCAAAGGATTGATGATCGGAATCGAGCTCTGCCGGCCCGGCACAAGAACGCCGGATGCCGCAGCTGCTTCCGCGGCGCTCGAGGCGTGCCGTCGCGACGGTCTCCTCGTCGGAAAGGGCGGCCAGCTCGGGAACGTCCTTCGGATCGCGCCGCCGCTCACACTCACCGACGAGGAGTGCGAAGACGGCCTGCGGATTCTGGCCCACGCCATGGCCGAGCTAGGCCGAGGCTGACATTGCCGGGCACTGCCGATCCCGGGATTCAGATGGCGGCGTTTCCCGCCGAGCCCGCGACACAGATGAGGACGAAGAGATGACGGACGTGGCGGAGATCAAACGCATCACCCACTGGATCGACGGGAAGCCCTATGGGGTTCCGCCAGACGTGACCGGTGAGGTCTACGACCCTGCGATGGGGGAACTCAGCGGTCACGTCGACTTTGCTGGTCAGGCCGAGGTGGATTTGGCCGTAGCGGCCGCACTGCGCGCCTTCGAGAGCTGGCGGGACTCGTCGCTGTCACGGCGCACGCGTGTTCTGTTCACCTTCCGCAACCTCGTTACGGAACACCGTGAGGAGATCGCGGGACTGATCACGGCCGAGCACGGCAAAACGCTCGAAGATGCCGCGGGCGAGCTCCAGCGCGGCCTCGAGGTCGTCGAATTCGCCTGTGGCATCCCACACTTGCTCAAGGGCGGCTTCGCCGAGAACGTGTCCACGGCCGTGGATTCCTACTCGGTGCGGCAGCCGCTGGGCGTGGTCGCAGGCATCACGCCGTTCAACTTCCCCGCCATGGTGCCCATGTGGATGTTCCCGATAGCCATCGCCTGCGGGAACACCTTTGTTCTCAAGCCGTCAGAGAAGGATCCCTCTACCTCGATCAAGCTCGCCGAGTTGTGGGCCGAAGCCGGGCTGCCGGATGGTGTCTTCAACGTCGTTCACGGTGGGAAGCAGGCAGTTGACGGGCTCCTGACGCATCCCGACGTCCGGGCGGTCTCGTTCGTCGGCTCGACGCCCATCGCTCGATACGTGTACGAGACCGGCACCTCGCACGGCAAGCGCGTACAAGCGCTCGGCGGTGCCAAGAACCACATGGTCGTGCTGCCAGATGCCGACCTCGACCTGGCCGCGGACGCGGCCGTCAACGCCGGCTTCGGCTCCGCGGGCGAACGGTGCATGGCAATCTCAGTCGTCGTGGCGGTCGACCCGGTCGGTGACGAGCTTGTTGCAAGGATCGGCGAGCGGATCCGTGGGCTCCGCGTGGGGGATGGCCGGCGCAGCTGCGACATGGGGCCGCTGGTCACCCGGGCCCACCGGGACAAGGTCGCTGGTTACCTCGACGCCGGCCAGGCCGCTGGCGCCGCGCTGGTCGTTGACGGCAGGACCTGGCAGGTGGACGGCTCTGACAGCGGCTTCTGGCTCGGTCCGAGCCTGTTCGATCATGTGACGCCGGAGATGTCGATCTACCAGGACGAGATCTTCGGCCCGGTCCTGTCTGTGGTGCGGGCCGGCACCTACGACCAGGCCGTCGAGCTGGTGAACAGCAATCCGTACGGCAACGGGACGGCGATCTTCACCAACGACGGCGGTGCGGCACGGAAGTACCAGCACGAGGTGCAGGTGGGCATGGTCGGAGTCAATGTGCCGATCCCGGTGCCCATGGCCTATTTCTCGTTCGGCGGCTGGAAGTCGTCGCTTTTCGGGGACACGAATGTGCACGGACCGGACGGTGTGCATTTTTACACAAGGACGAAGACGGTCACCGCACGGTGGCCGGTCCCAACCGGAGCCCGCGCCATCGCCCTGCACTTCCCCACGGCCCAGTAAGACGGCGCACTCGATAAGAAAAGTCGATTGCTGCTCCCGATAGCCTGAGGTCGTGAACGATCAACTGACGTCGGACGACGAGGCCGCTGACGATCTCCCCGAGCAGATGAAAGTGAGGCGGGAGAAGCTCGACCGGCTCAGGCAGCGCGGCGCCGACGCGTATCCGCTTGGCTTTCCGCGGACAGCCACGATTGCCGAGATCCGTGAGAAGCACGCGGAATTGCCGCCGGACGCTCGCACGGGGGAGAACGTCGGTGTGGTCGGCCGGATAATGCTGAACCGTATCGGCGGAAAGTTGTGTTTCGCGACGATTCGCGACGGTAGCGGAGAAATCCAGATCATGCTGAGCCTTGACCGACTCGGTGCGGAATCCCTTGCCCAATGGAAGTCCGACGTAGATCTCGGTGACCATGTCGGAGTGGAGGGCGAGGTGATCACCTCGAAGCGGGGAGAGCTGTCGATCCTTGCCAGCCGATGGGCGATCACCGCGAAATCTTTGCGGCCACTTCCCGATAAACACCGGGGGCTGACCGATCCGGAAACTCGGGTCCGCCGCCGGTATCTGGACCTCATCGTGAATCCCGAGGCGCGATTCATGCTGAAGGCACGCAGCGAGGTGGTCCGATCACTGCGGGATTCGCTCTACCGCAGGGGCTTCACCGAGGTAGAAACGCCGATGCTCCAGGTCGTGCCCGGCGGCGCCGCGGCGCGACCGTTCGTGACCCACATCAACGCCTATGAGCTAGATCTCTACCTCAGAATCGCCCCCGAGCTTTATCTCAAACGGCTGCTTGTCGGCGGGAGTGAGAAGATCTTCGAGCTCAACCGGAACTTCCGCAACGAGGGCGCGGACGCGACCCACAATCCCGAGTTCACAATGCTCGAACTGTACGAGACTTACGGCGACTACAACACGGTCGCAAGGCTCACCCGAGAGCTCATCCAGGAGGCGGCCGAGCGTGTCTTCGGCTCCCAGGTGGTGCGCCACCTCGACGGCACCGAGCACGACCTGGGCGGCGACTGGGCAGAAATCACCCTCTACGGCGCGGTGAGCGAGGCTCTCGGTGAGGAAGTCACGCCCACGACGCCGTACGAGGCGCTCCGCGATCACGCTGCCCGCCTTGAGATGGACGTCGATCCGTTGTGGGGTCCGGGCAAACTGGTCGAGGAAATCTTCGAGGAGACCGTGGTTCCCACCCTGACAGCGCCGACCTTCGTGCGGGACTTTCCCGAGGAAACAAGCCCACTGACCCGGGCGCATCGCAGCATGCCGGGCCTAACGGAGAAGTGGGATCTCTACCTCTTCGGGGTGGAGCACGGCACCGGATACTCTGAGCTCACCGACCCTGTCGTGCAGCGCGAACGTTTCATTGTCCAAGCGCTGGCCGCCGCGCGCGGGGACAGTGAAGCGATGCGACTGGACGAGGATTTCATCCAGGCGCTTGAGTACGGCATGCCGCCTGCGGGCGGCATGGGAATGGGTGTCGACCGGCTACTGATGAGCTTGACCGGCGCCGGTGGATTGCGCGAGACGATTCTTTTTCCGCTGGTCAAGCCGGAGTAGCCGACTTGTGCCAGGTGTTTTGCCCGTAACTGCGCGGTGATCGGGACGGCGGGAATGGAGAGTGATGGTTGATGGGCGATGCAGTTGCCGCCCTTGTGCCATCGGTCGTTGTGGCCGTTGCGTTCGTGGCCATCATCGTGGCCATCATCAGGAACCAGGGGGGTACCAAGTGACCAGCGCGTGCAAAGGGCGCGTACGGTAATGGCGCCGTCGCGTTCGGCAATCTCACCCTTGGCGTGGCTTGCGCTATCGCCGGAAATCCGCTTTCCTAACGACACCAATCCGGTTTGCCTCACGCCAGAAGTCGGGGAATAGCTCATGGCACAGAAGGTTCAGGTCACGCTGGTCGACGATTTGGACGGCTCAGAGGCAGAAGAGACTGTCCGCTTCAGCCTGGACCGGGTCGACTACGAAATCGACCTCTCAAAGAAAAACGCTGCCAAGCTTCGCGATGCGCTTGCTCAGTACGTCGGCGCCGCTCGCCGGCTTGGCGGTCGCCGGGCAAGTGGCGGCGCGCGCCGGGGTCGCACTGGGGGCAATGGGACGGCCGCGATCCGTGACTGGGCCAAGAGCAAGGGCTACAAGATCAGTGATCGAGGCAGGGTGCCCGCCAACATCGTGGAGGAATACAACAAGGCCCACTAGGT
>DASYTV010000302.1:0-15533 GCA_036001885.1 Actinomycetes bacterium | reverse complement strand
TCGACGACTGCCTGCCCGCCGACGACGCGAACACCTCGTTGGGTCAGCTCCACACCGGTTGGAAAGGCAGGAACCGCCGCTGACGACAGCCAGAAGCTCGGCCCTTGGAGCAGTCGGCGGACGAGCAAGGTCGCCCGGTCGGCCCGCTTTGCCAGGTAGAGCGGGTCGGGCACAAGGAACTTCCAGGACGGGTCGAAGAAGTAGAGGTTCAGCGACTCGTACTCGCGGTCGAAGTTGCTCTTTGAGATAAGCAGCTCCGAAGGCGGGTGAACGATGCGGCGCTGACCCTTCACCTCACGGACCTCGAAGGTGCGGTGGATGGGGTGGATGGTGTTTTTGCCCGGGCTTGCGGGCGTGTAGCCGCGGCTGTCAATGGTGCCGGCCGGCAGGGCTTCGAAGTTGATCTCCTCGGCGCTATGCGCTGTCACGGTCTTTGGCGATGCCAGCTGCGGAGACCCGTCGTAGATCTGGATCTCGTTTCCTGGCTGCCATCTCGTTTGATCATCCGGAGCCAGGTACTTTCTGGCGGTCGCGAAGTCGGGCTGGCCGGCGACTGCGGGCTCGACCGCCCCTGACGCGTCGAGGAACCCGCGGACGATCTGCTCTGCGCTCGCACCGTCGGCCGGGGGTTCCGGATACAACTGAACGTCCTGCTGGATCGCGCTGTCCGACCCGGCGGCCTGCTCCGCACTGTGGACGGTCCCCGAGGTCGGAATGCTCGCGCAACCGGTCAACAGCAGCGTCGCGGCGAAGGCGGCGACGCCCGCAGCGCGCCAGGGGTGAAGTGCCGCTTTAGGCCGGGGCATGCGGCCCCCTGACCCCGGCCCGGAGACCGGACAGCTCGGCAAGGGAGTGCATCCGCCGGGCGTCGACCGGCTCGAGAGGTATCGGCGAACGGTCGATGGCCTGACCGACGGCGCGCGGGACGGTCAGCCTGAACTGCGACCCCGCACCCGGCTGACCCCACGCCTGGAGCCAGCCACCGTGCAGGTGGGCATCCTCCAAGGCGATGGACAGCCCCAGCCCCGTGCCGCCGGTTGTCCTGGCCCGCGCGGGATCGGCTCGCCAGAAGCGGTTGAACACCAGCGAGGCCTCGCCCGGCTTGAGGCCGACCCCATAGTCGCGCACCGCCACCGCCACTGCCTCGTCGTTCGCCGCCACCCGCACCACAACGTCGCGACCGTCGCAGTGCTCGATGGCGTTGACGACGAGGTTGCGCAGAACGCGTTCGATCCGCCGGGGGTCCACTTCGGCGACGCAAGGCACCTGTGCTCCGACGAGTCGCAGGGCCGCGCCACGGCGGTCGGCCAGCGGTTCGGCGGCTTCGATCACCTTGGCTGCGATGTCACGCAGGTCGACCGGCTCAGCCTCGAGGATCGCGGCTCCTGCGTCGAACCGACTGATCTCCAACAGGTCGGAGAGGAGTGCCTCGAACCTGTCGAGCTGAGTCTGGAGGAGTTCAGCCGAACGGGCCACCTGGGGGTGGAAGGTGTCGCGTGCCTCGTGCAGAATGTCTGCTGCCATCCGTACTGTCGTCAGCGGCGTCCGCAGCTCATGCGAGACGTCGGCCACGAATCGCCGCTGCACTCTGGAGAGGTCCTCGAGCTGACGGATCTGTTGCTGGAGGTGAGTCGCCATCCGGTTGAAGGACGAGGCAAGTTTGGCCAGGTCGTCCTCCCCCGAGACCTGCATCCGCTCGTCCAGCTGGCCGGCCGCGATCCGGGCGGAGATCCGAGCCGCCATCCGGACTGGGCTTACCACCTGCCTCGTCAAGACGTATGCGATCAGTCCGAGCAGCAGAACGAGCAGCCCGCCGGTGGTGGCCAGCCGCTGCCTGACGAGGTTGAGCGTTGCCTGTTCCTGGTCGAGCGGGAAGAGGTAGTAGAGCTGGTAACCCCGGATGCGGGATCCGACGATCAACCCCTTCGCCGTCCCACTGTCGTAAAGAATCTCCGCGTACCGGTACGCATAGGCAGGCTGCGGACTCTGCCCGACCTTGCCGACGAGGTCCGGCAGGCTAGTGACCGTCTTGAGCTTGACGCCGCCGGACGCGAGAGCCGCGCCTGTCGTGGCGCCAGGTGACGCATCACTGAGGAGAACAACGTTGTAAAGGCCGCCGCCGCTGTTCGCCGCGTCCTGCACGATGTCGTTGACGAGGTCACCGGCCGACTCCGACTCAGAGCTCGTCTCGGCCACGATGAGGCGCTGGTTGGCCGCAGTGAAGCCCGAGCTCGCCTCGGCGACCGCCGACTTGACCTTGGCTCGGAGCAGGCCGTCCCGCACCTGGCCCAGGACGAGCTGGCCGAGCAGGAAGACGATCAGAACGCTCAACGCCAACGTCGCGCCGACGACCCGCAGCATGATGGACCGCCGCCAGGCAGTGCCCGACAGCTTCACCCAGCGGCCGACAGTCCGGATGACGGCCTGCCGCCAACCGGCCGCATTCGCTTGCAGCGGTATGGCCGCTGCGGCGCGCTCAACGGTCATCTCACGCTCGCCCGATCACGTGCCCAGCTCAGGCTGGGCCCGCCTTGTAGCCGACTCCGCGTACGGTCACCACGATCTCGGGCCGCTCCGGGTCACGCTCGATCTTCGATCGCAGCCGCTGCACGTGCACGTTGACCAGCCGGGTATCGGCGGCGTGCCGGTAGCCCCAGACCTGTTCGAGCAGCACCTCGCGGGTAAACACCTGCCAGGGCTTGCGGGCGAGGGCTACCAGGAGGTCGAACTCCAGCGGCGTAAGCGGGATCGCCCGGCCGTCTCGCTTCACCGAATGTCCTGCCACGTCGATGGCGAGGTCGCCGATCTCGAGGCTTTCCGGCGCCGGCTCCTCCGTACGGCGCAGCCGGGCCCGGATCCGCGCCACGAGCTCCTTTGGCTTGAACGGCTTCACCACGTAGTCGTCGGCGCCGGACTCCAGGCCGACGACGACGTCGATGGTGTCGGTCTTCGCCGTCAGCATGACGATGGGCACGCCGGACTCGTTGCGGATCTGGCGGCAGACGTCGATGCCGTCCTTGCCGGGCAGCATGAGATCGAGCAGCACGAGATCGGGTTTGGACTCGCGGAATGCCGACAGCGCACGATCGCCATCAGCACAGAAAACGGGCTCGAAGCCCTCGTTGCGCAGGACGATGCCAAGCATCTCCGCAAGCGCCGTGTCGTCGTCGACGACGAGTACGCGTCCCTTCATGGCCCTCATCGTTGCATCAACTCATACAAATTCACGAACTCAACATCCACCCGAATTCGGCCGGTCGCCTGGAAAGGGACCGGTGAGGTCCACCGGCGGTGGGAGGGCCTCTAGAGTACGTCAACCTGCGGGGATGTCCCTCGTGGCACGATGGGGCCGGGAACGCGTGGGATAGGACGATCAGCCAAGCCCGGCGACGGAACCAAAGAGGATCTTGAATGGGTGATAGTACGGACCCGCCGCCGGCCGAGCCCGACCACGAATCCGCACCCGGAAATCCCCCGCCAGGCCCGCAGCCGGTACCCGAGCCGGGCTGGGCACAGCACCAGCCGCCGCCGTGGTCCAGCCCGGCGGGTTGGACGACGCCGACGGGTGGATCCACGCCCGGCGGCCATCAGGTCGAATCCGGTGTCGCGTCGGAACGTGGGCAGCTGCCGCCACCCGGACCGGCCGGACCCACGGGTTGGACCGGCCAGCAGGGCTGGGGCGCGCCTGCCTGGCGCCCGGAGGTCAAGCCCGGCGTGATCCCCCTTCGCCCACTCGGCGTCGGGGAGATCCTTGACGGCGCCATATCGGCCATTCGCCGTCACCCCAAGGTCATGCTCGGCATCTCGGCGATGGTCGGCATCCTCGCTGCCGTGCTGTCCGGTCTGTCGAACTGGTTCACTCTTCGCAGCAGCGCGGATGTTTCGAGCCAGGACGAACTCGACGCCGCAGGTATCGCGGCGCTCGGCATAACCGGAGCCGGCGTGCTGATCACGTCACTCGCGACACTGATGGCGACCGGCATGTTGACCGTAGTCCTCGGGCGCGCCGTGCTCGGCCAGGACATCTCGGTCGGCGACGCATGGCGGCAGGCCAGGCAGTTCATCTGGCGGCTGATCGGGCTGTGGCTGCTGACCGGGCTGATCGTCGCCGGGCTGGCCGCGGGCGGGATCCTGGTCGCGGTTCTCCTCGGCGTGCTCCTTGGCGACGCGGGCATCTTTCTGGGGGTCCTGGTCGCCATCGCGGGTGTTATCTTCGCGGCCAATTTCTACGTGAGGTTCTGGCTCGCCGCGCCCGCGCTCGTTCTGGAGAAGCAGCCGATCGTCCAGTCGCTGCGCCGTTCGTCGAGGCTGGTCAAAGGCAGCTGGTGGCGGGTGTTCGGCATCCTCGTCCTGACCGCGATCCTGGCCGTGGTCATCGGTCAGGTGTTGCAGACCCCGTTCAGCCTGCTGAGCTATGGAGGCTCGGTCCTCGACCCGAACGCCGTCATCGAGCCGAGCTTTCTTGAGGTCGCCGGGGGCAGTATCGGTGTCCTGCTCGCGCAGGCAGTGACCCTGCCGTTCCAGGCCGGTGTCACCGTGCTCCTGTACATCGACCAGCGCATGCGTAAAGAAGGCCTCGACATCGAGCTGACGCGAGCGACGAGTTCGGCGAGTGCCCAGCCGCCCACGCCATGAGGCTCCTCGGTCAGCTCGACGTCCCCGTCGACATCGACCGTGATGCCGCTCGGGAGGCAGCCCACCGAGAACTCTCGAGGCAGGTCTACGACGAGGCACAGCCCCCGCTGGCGATCAGGATCATTCGGTGGATCGTGAGGTGGTTCACCGAGCTTCTCGACCGCGTCGCCGCGGCTACCCCGGGCGGCTGGTACGGCGTCGTCCTCTTGCTCGCCGTGCTGGCCGTCGCCGGTTATGCGGTCATGCGGCGGACCGGCATGGTGCGAGGCACGGCCGCACGAGGCGACGAATATCCGCTCTTCGGCCTCGCGACGCGCAGCGCCGCGGAGCACCGACGGGTCGCCGACGCGGCTGCCACAACGGGCGACTGGGACACCGCAGTGCTGGAGAGGTTCCGCGCGGTGATCCGCACCCTCGAGGAACGGGGTTTGATCGAGGATCGGCCGGGGCGCACCGCGGACGAGGCGGCCATGGCCGGCGGCGCCGCTCTCCCCACGTCCGCTGACGCCCTGGCCCGCTCGGCACGGACGTTCGACTCCATCGCCTACGGCGGCAGGCCCGCTACCCCCGAGCAGGACGAGCAGCTCCGCAGCCTGGATGCCGCCGTCAGCACCGCCCGGCCGTTCGCGGGCAGAGGGGTCCCATCGGCCAGCGGCCGAGCCGGGACGCGGGCATGACGGGACATCCGCTCCAGAGTCCGCCCCCTGCCGTCAGCGAGGGCAACGCAATACGCGCATGGTGGCAGCGTGCCAGAGCATGGGTCGTCATCGGCCTCGTGATCGTCGCCGCCGCACTGCTGCTCGCCGCGCTCGCTGCCCGGCCCCGCGCCGGGTTGCTTGATCCACGGGCTGCGAGTCCGGAAGGCAGCATGGCTCTGGCCGAGCTCCTGCGCGCCCAGGGAGTCACGGTCATCCTTGCCGAATCGTTCGAGGCGGCGCAGCGGTCAGCCGACCCCGACGCGACGCTGTTCATCACGGTGCCGGATCTCGTTCCGTCAGACGGTCTCCGGCGCCTGCTCTCCAGCTCTGCCGCGTCGGTACTCGTTGCGCCGACCGACGCGGCTCTCGATGGCGCACTGCCGCAGGTGCACCAGGCCGGCCACGCGCGGGTAGAGAACCGGGAGCCCGCCTGTGCGCTACCGGCAGCGGTCGCCGCCGGCTCCGCCGACGCGGGCGGCGTGACCTATGGCGCTGGCCGGGGAGCCCCGTCCATCGAGGCGCCGACGTCGTGCTATCCGGCGGGCGGAGAGGCGACCTTGGTCAGGACCGCCGCAGGGGACGGCGTTGTCACAGTGATCGGCACCCCAGATCCGTTCACCAACGATCGGCTCGACCACGCGGGCAACGCTGCACTGACCATGCGGCTGCTCGGTGAACACCCTCGCCTGGTGTGGTACAGGCCTTCGCCCGCCGACGCCCGAGGGGGCAACGCCTCCCTCCTCGACCTCCTTCCGGACGGATGGAAGTGGGCGACGCTCCAACTGATCATCGCGGTGGGGCTCCTCGCACTATGGCGCGCTCGCCGACTCGGCCCGGTCGTCACCGAGCCGTTGCCAGTTCGCGTCAGGGCCGCCGAAGCGGTCGAGGGGCGCGGCCGGCTCTACCACCGGATCCAGGCGAGAGACCGCGCAGCCGACGCCCTGCGGTCGGCCGTACGCTCCCGGCTGCGACCGCAACTAGGCCTTGGCCGGGCCAGTGATCGTGTCGCTCTCGTCGAGGCCGTGTCTCGCCGAACCGGGCGGCCGGCCGCCGACGTGGACGGCCTGCTGTACGGTGCAGCACCGGCGGATGATCCGGCGCTGGTCCGCCTCGCCGACGAGCTCGACGCACTGGAGAGAGAGGTCCGCCGCCAGTGACCCAGAATGAGACAGAAGCTGCGGCACCGGGCAAGCCCACGAGAACTGACGGTGACCGGGCGCACGAGGCGCTCGTCAAACTCCGAACCGAGGTCGGCAAGGCCGTGGTTGGCCAGGACGCCGCCGTCACCGGGCTCGTCATCGCGCTGCTGTGTCGAGGTCACGTGCTCCTCGAAGGCGTGCCTGGCGTGGCGAAGACGCTGCTCATGCGTGCGTTCGCGCGCACTCTCGCACTCGAAGGCAAGCGAATCCAGTTCACGCCGGACCTCATGCCGGGCGACATCACAGGCTCGCTGGTCTACGACAGCAACAGTGCGCGTTTCGTCTTCCGCGAAGGACCGGTCTTCACCAATCTGCTGCTCGCCGACGAGATCAACCGGACCCCGCCGAAGACGCAGGCGGCATTGCTGGAGGCGATGGAAGAGCGCCAGGTCACCATCGACGGACGACCGCACCGGCTGCCAGACCCGTTCCTCGTCATCGCGACGCAGAACCCGGTCGAGTACGAAGGCACGTACCCACTCCCTGAGGCGCAGCTCGACCGCTTCCTGCTGAAGCTGACCATGCCGCTGCCGGAGCGCGAGCATGAGGTCGAGGTCCTGCACAGGCACGCGGCCGGTTTCGACCCACGCGACCTTGCCGCGGCAGGTGTACGCCCGGTGGCAAGCTTGGTCGATCTCGAGGCAGCGCGTGCCGCGCTCCACGAAGTGACCGTCAGCCAGGACGTCCTCGGCTACGTGGTGGACCTGTGCAGGGCGACGAGGGAGTCCCCGTCCGTGCAGCTCGGTGTGTCGCCACGGGGCGGGACCGCGCTGCTGGCCGCAAGCCGAGGGTGGGCGTGGCTGTCCGGCCGCGACTACGTGACGCCAGACGATGTGAAGGCCTTGGCCAGACCAGCGCTCCGGCACCGGGTCGAACTGCGGCCCGAGGCGGAGCTCGAGGGCGGCACGGCTGACGGACTGATCGACACCGTCCTCGCAAACGTCGCAGTCCCGCGATGACGGGTCGCATCGGGACGCGGGGTCACTGATGGCGATCACCGGCCGGCTTGGGTTCCTTGCTGCGCTGGCGTCGGTCTTCGTTGGTGTGCTCGCGCCATCGTGGTGGGGGATCCTCGCAGTCCTGGCACTGCTGGCCGTGGCGGCCGGCATTGACCTGGTGCTGGCGGGACGACTCGACCGGTTGCGGATCGAGCGAGGCGGCGACCGAACGGTCCGGCTGGGCGAGACCGCCGACAGCCGGGTCAGCTTGACCAATACGGGCGGTCGTCGCGTGCGCGGGTGGCTACGAGACGCGTGGCCGCCAAGCGCCGGTGCTGCAGCAGATCGACACCGCATTGACGTTCCGCCCGGTGATCGCCGGATCGTGACCACGATGCTGCGCCCAACGCGCCGGGGCGACCGGCACGCCGCCAGCGTGACGGTGAGGTCCATCGGACCGCTCGGCCTGGCAGCGAGGCAACGATCGCGGGTCCTTCCCTCGACGGTGCGGGTGCTTCCCCCCTTCGGCAGCCGCAAGCACCTCCCCTCGAGGCTGGCGCGGCTGCGGGAGCTCGACGGGCGGAGGCTGGCGCTGATCCGGGGCCAGGGTACGGAGTTCGACTCGCTGCGGGATTACGTGCCGGGCGACGACGTGCGAGCGATCGACTGGAGAGCCACGGCTCGGCGACAGGCCATGGTTGTCCGTACCTGGCGGCCGGAGCGTGACCGCCACTTGCTGGTCGTCCTCGACACCGCGCGGACCGCAGCCGGCCGGGTCGGTGACGCCCCTCGACTAGACGCCGCCATGGATGCGGCGTTGCTGCTCGCCGCTCTCGCGGCACGTGCAGGTGATCGTGTCGACCTGCTCGCATACGACCGGCAGGTCCGCGCGAGCGTCCAGGCAGTCGGGGCGCCCGCGCTCTTGCCCGCGTTCGTCGATGCGATGGCAACCCTCGAGCCCGAGCTGGTCGAGCTCGATGTACGCGGCTTGCTGAGCGCAATCTTCGCCCGAGCCCGGCATCGAGCCCTGGTCGTGCTGCTGACAAGTCTCGATGCGGCTGCCGCCGAACAAGGATTGCTGACGATGCTCGACCCACTGGTCCGCCGCCACCAGCTTCTGGTCGCCTCCGTCGCCGATCCCCGGGTGGAGGGCATGGCGACCGGCCGAGGCGACGCCGAAGCGGTGTACGACGCGGCCGCAGCCGAACGCACCCGGGCCGAGCGGCAGCGCGTCGCCGAGCAGCTCACCAGGCACGGCGCGGAAGTGGTCGACTCGCCGCCGGAGGACCTGCCGCCGCGGCTCGCCGACAGGTACCTCGCCCTGAAAGCCGCCGGCCGGCTTTAGTGTCCCGTCACTAGCGTCGCTAGCCGGCGACCGGAGCGGTGTCGGCGAGGGCGGCATCGCCAACGTCACCGGTCTCGCCGGCGAGCGCCGCGCGGCGGCCAACGCCGAAGACGTAAGCGAGGAAGAGCACCTCGGCGGCGACGCCTATGCCGATACGCCCCGACGTCGGGAGGCCGGATGGCGTCACAAAGGCCTCGATCGCGCCGGAAACAAGGAGGACGCACCCCAGGCCGAGAGCGAGACCCGCGGCGACCCTGCCCTCCTGGGCGAGAGCGTCAGCCCGCCTTCGGCGGCCTGGATCGATAAGTGTCCAGCCGAGCCGCAGCCCTGCGCCGGCCGCGACGAAGACGGCGGTGAGCTCGAGCAGGCCGTGTGGGGCGATGAGGCCGAAGAAGATGTCGAGCCGACCGGCCGCCGCCATGAGTCCGCCGCCGATCGCGACGTTGACCGCGTTCTGCAAGAGCATGAAAACGGTTGGAACGATGAGGATGCCGAGGACCAGGGATCCCGCGGCGATCCACGCGTTGTTGGTCCAGACCTGGGCGGCGAAGGATCCCGCCGGCTCGTTGGAGTAATAGCTCTCGAACCGCCCACCCGGACGCGTCAGCTCCCGGATCTCGTCGGGCGCGCCGATCGTCGCCTGCACCGACGGCGTCCTGGCGATCCACGCGCCGAGTGCGGTCGACACCGCCACGAATACGGCGGCCGTCGACAGCCACCAGTACCGCGTGCGATAGAGCGCGGCGGGGAACCGGCGGGTGAAGAACAGGGCTGCCTCGCGCCACACAGGTGCCCGGGTCCCGGTCACCGCGGCCCGTGCTCTCGCCACAAGCGATGACAGCCTGCCGACCAGGGCCGGGTCCGGCGTGGCGGAGCGGACAGTCGAGAGGTGGGTCGCCACCCGCTGGTAGAGCTGGACGAGCTCGTCAGCCTCGGCCCCGGTAAGCGACCGCCCGCGGCGCAGCAAGGCGTCGAGCCGGTCCCACTCGCCCTGATGGGCTGCGACGAAGGCGTCGACGTCCACTCATCCTCCATCGCCTCGCAGCCGCCGCCGATGCAGCTGCCAGTATCCCGCGGGGCGAGGATACTTGCCCTGATCGAGCACATCTGGCCCCGAGGGCGCAGCGCGAGCGAAGGAGGTCGGATGACCGAGCCGGATCTGGTAACGGGTGAGGCGGTAGTCCTCGAGCTGCGCCTTGCCAAGGTTCCCAGCCGTGCGCTCGGTTTCTTCATGGACGGGTTCGTCCAGATCCTCCTCCTCGTCGGCCTGATCGCCCTGGTCACCGCGGTGGGCGGGGTGACCGACTTCGCTCTGACGATGGCTCTGTTCATCGCCGGAATCGCGTCGATCTTCGTCATCATGCCGGCAAGCATCGAGACGCTTAGCCACGGCAGATCGCTCGGCACGCTGGCTCTCGGATTGCGGGTGGTCCGCGACGACGGGGGACCGATCCGCTACAGGCACGCGCTGGTTCGGGCGCTTCTCGCCTTCTTCGTTGACCTGTGGCTGCTGGGATGGCTTGGGATCGGCCTGATCACCTCGCTGGCATCCTCCCGCGGCAAGCGGGTGGGCGACTACCTGGCCGGGACCGTGGTCGTGCGGGAACGCATCCCGGTGCGGGGCGGGACGGTCGCGCAGATGCCTGCGCACCTCGCCGAGTGGGCGGCCGGGCTTGATCTGTCCAGGATCCCGGACGACCTCGCGCTCGCCGTCCGGCAATACCTGTCCCGGATAGCCGAACTCACCCCTGCCGTGCGCGAGGACATGGGCTTGCGGATGGCCGCGGAAGTCTCCGGGTGCATCGGCCAGCCGGTGCCGCCGGGAGTGCCGGCGTGGACGTTCCTCTCCGCCGTACTCGCCGAACGCCGCAACCGTGAGCTCGCCCGGCTGAACCCCGATACCCGCCAGCCGGTGGCCGACCCGGCGAGCCCGCATGGATCCGTGCCGGTCGAGGCGCAGCGGATCAGGCCGACAGGCGACCGGGCCGGCGAACCGGCCTCGGCCGGGGCGGACAACCCGTTCGCACCGCCGTCCTAGTGTCGCGTGTCCGAGGTCCTTTGACGGTGGTCCGAGTACCGCTGGATGCATGGCAAGGCCGCAGGGAGCCCGGCGTACTGGAGGTACGTGGGCGACCGAGAACGCAGCCAGGCGTCAGCGGGACCGGACCAACGCAAAGAGACTTCGGACACGCGACACTGGTGTCGTCAGTAGCGGTAACGGTCGGACTTGTAGGGGCCCGCGACGGGAATACCGAGATAGCGTGCTTGGCTCTCGCTCAGCTCGGTGAGCCTGACCCCAAGGGCATCCAAGTGCAGCCGGGCCACCTTCTCGTCCAGATGCTTGGGCAAGGTGTAGACGCCGAGAGGATAGTCAGCGGTCTTGGTGAACAGCTCGATCTGGGCGATCACCTGGTTGGTGAACGAGTTGGACATCACGAAGCTTGGGTGTCCGGTCGCGTTGCCGAGGTTGAGCAGCCGCCCTTCCGACAGGATGATCACCGCATGGCCGTCAGGGAAGACCCACTTGTCGACCTGTGGCTTGATGTTCTCCCGGCGGATCCCTGACCCCTTGGCCAGGCCGGCGATGTCGATCTCGTCGTCGAAGTGGCCGATGTTGCCGACGATGGCCTGATGCTTCATCCGCGCCATGTGGTCGGCGGTGATGACGTCACGGCAGCCGGTGGCGGTGATGAAGATGTCGGCGGTGTCCACTACGTCCTCGACCCGGGCCACCTGGTAGCCGTCCATCGCGGCTTGGAGCGCGCAGATCGGGTCGATCTCCGCCACGACCACTCGGGCACCCTGCCCGCGCAACGACTCCGCGCAGCCCTTGCCAACGTCCCCGTAGCCGCAGACGACGGCGAGCTTGCCGCCGATCAGCACATCGGTGGCGCGGTTGAGGCCGTCGATGAGCGAGTGGCGGCAGCCGTACTTGTTGTCGAACTTGGACTTGGTCACCGAGTCGTTCACGTTGATGGCCGGAAACAGTAGCGTCCCGGCCCTGGCCATCTCGTACAGCCGATGCACGCCGGTGGTCGTCTCCTCGGTGACACCCTTGATCTCCGCGGCGATGTTTGTCCACCGGCTCGAATCCTCGGCGTAGGACCGGCCGAGCAGCCCGAGGACGACCGCGGACTCCGCGGACTCCGCCGTGGACGGGTCGGGCACGGCGCCCGCCTTCTCGTACTCGACACCCTTATGCACGAGCAGGGTCGCGTCGCCCCCGTCGTCGAGGATCATGTTCGGCCCGCCGCCGTCGGGCCAGTGCAGCACCTGCTCGGTGCACCACCAATATTCGTCGAGCGTCTCGCCCTTCCAGGCGTACACCGGCACGCCGCGTGGCGCGTCGGCGGTCCCGTCCTTGCCGACGACGACCGCCGCAGCCGCATGATCCTGAGTGGAGAAGATGTTGCAGCTCGCCCACCTGACCTCGGCCCCCAGTGCCGCGAGCGTCTCGATGAGAACCGCGGTCTGCACCGTCATGTGCAACGAACCGGTGATCCGGGCACCGCGCAGCGGCTGGCGGTCGGAGAACTCCCGCCGGGTTGTCATCAGACCCGGCATCTCGTGCTCGGCGAGCTCAATCTCCTTGCGGCCGAACTCGGCGAGGGACAGGTCGGCAACTTTGAAGTCGGGCTTGAAGTCAGACAGAGTCATGCCCGCAACCCTAGTGGCCGCGCCCGTCAGTCCCGCGGCGCGACCACGACATCAGTCGGCGGGAACGCGCCTGATGTCGGGCTCGATGTAGATGATCCGAGCGGTGGGCTCGACGGCACGGATGGCGGCTTCGGCCGCATCGATGGTCGCGGCTACCTCGGCCGCCCTGGCCGAGCCGTTGACCGCGATCTTCGCCGCGACGAGCAGCTCCTCCGGGCCGAGGTGCAGCGTCCTGATGTGGATGATGCTGTCCACACCGGTTTGGCTCATCAGCGCGGCTTTAATCCGCTCCTGCGCCACCGGGGAGGCGGCCTCACCGAGCAGCAGGCTCTTCATCTCGACCGCGAGCACCGCCGCGATGACCACCAACAGGAGACCGATGGCCAGCGTGCCGATACCGTCCCAGACGCCGTTGTCCGTCCACACCGCGAGCCCGACACCTATCAGCGCGAAGTTCAGTCCGATCAGAGCACCGAGGTCTTCGAGCAGAACGACGGGAAGCTCCGGCGCTTTGGCATGGCGGACGAACCCGGGCCACGACTGCCTGCCGCGCACCTTGTTCGACTCGACGATCGCGGTGCGGAAGGAGAACGCCTCCAGGGCGATCGCGACGAGGAGCACACCGACCGCGACATACCACCGCTCGATAGGGTGCGGATCGGCGATCTTGTGGTAGCCCTCGTAGAGCGCGAAGAGGCCACCGACGCTGAAGAGCACCACCGAGACGATGAAGGCATAGATATAGCGATCGCGGCCATAGCCGAAGGGGTGTTCAGGCGTGGCCCGACGCCTCGACTGCCGGCCGCCGATCAGGAGCAGCGCCTGGTTGCCCGTGTCGGCAAGGGAGTGCACAGCCTCGGCCAGCATGGATGAGGACGTCGTGATCAGGAACGCGACAAACTTCGTCAATGCGATGCCGAGGTTGGCGAACATCGCGGCGATGATCGCCCTGGTACCGCCTTCCACGCTCATCGCGAGGTCCTCCCCCTCCGCACCGAGAACGGCGCAGTTATCGCAGGGCAGCCTTCAGCTGGGTGATCGGGGTGATCGGCGTCGGGTCGACGCCGAGGACGAGCGCGAGATAGACGCTGGCGAAATCAGCGATCGACACCAGGGACGCCAGCCGCTCGGCGGGGTGGCCCCCCTCGGCATGCAGCTCGCTCACCGGGACGCCTCGATCGGCGGCGACCTGCACGGATATCTCGCGTCTTCGGGTGACCTGAGGATGCTCCTCGGTGTCGGCCAGCAGCACCAGCCGCAACGCGCCTACGGTCCGCTCGGCCTGCTCGACGCGGTCGGCGAACAGGTCGTCGACGTCCGAGCGCCGCGCGCCGGCACCGTAGGGTCCGTCGAAGGCGACGATCTGATTGTGATTCGCCTCCGGCAGCCCGCCGAACACGGCAGGCATCTTCGCGTTTTCGTTCAGCTGGCAGGCGAATCGATAAGTGGCCACGTCGGCGATGTCACCTGACCCCCAGATCATCGGCGTGCTCCCGGCGAGTTGGAGCGCGAGGGACTTTGCCGGGTTGACGAAGGACTGTGAGGACGGTCGGCAGCGCTCCGCAGCGGCGTCGAGCCGATCAGCGGTTGCGGCCAGGGCGCCGGTGGGTACCGCGGCGAGGTCTAAGACGTCCGCCGCTACCAGCAGAGGCGTAGACAGCGCCCACATGTTGGCCCGCGGCAGCCGGCCGCCGGCGTCGACGGCCACGTGCACGCCACGGGCACGGTCGGACAGATCGGCCAACGGCGACGCGGCGGCACCGACGGTAATCAGCCGGCAGCCGCGCCGGCGGGCCTCCTCGACCACGGCGAGGGTCTCCTCGGTCGAGCCCGAGCAGGAGACAGCGGCCACCAGGTCCATCGGTCCCACCCAGCCAGGCAGCACATAGCCGTGGATCGGCAGAACAGGCACCGGGCATTGCGCACCGCAAACTGCGGCGAGCACCCCGCCCGCGATGCCGGAGCCGCCCATCCCGGCGACCACGACTGCGCGCGGCCGACCGTCGGCGGCCAGCCTCGCAACGCCGGCATCGTCAGCGGTGCGCAGGGCTTGGCGCACTTGCGCGCCCGACGTCGCGACCGCGCGGAGCATCTCGCCGGGATCGCCCGCGGCGAGCGCCTCCGGGTCGTCGAGGAGACCCTCGTCGACCTCGATCCTCACCTCGGCCCCGAATCGGCGGCCTCTCCCGCCTGGGATGAACTGCCGCTGTGATCCTCGGGACGGCGCGCCTCGTCGATGAGGAGCACAGGGATGTCATCACGGACCGGATAGGCGAGGCCGCACGCCGAATTAGTACAGACCAGCTCATTCGCCGCGTCGTCGACGCGTAGCGGCGAGTGGCAGTTGGGGCAGGCAAGGATCTCGAGCAGGGCCGGTTCGATGTGCACGGACGCCTCCCTCACGTCAATCAGCACGCACGATCGCCAGGACGGCGTCGCGCACGGACTGCATGGTGGCGCTGTCTGCAGCCTCGACATTGAGGCGCAGCAGCGGCTCGGTGTTGGACGGCCGAAGGTTGAACCACCAGTCTTGTGCCGAGACGGTCAGACCGTCGAGGTCGTCGATGGACACATCCGGCTTGCCCTCATACGCTGCGCGGACGGCGCCGAGCCGCTCGGCCTGGTCGCTGACCGTGCTGTTGATCTCGCCGCTTGCCGAATAGCGGGTGAAGTCGGCAAGCAAGTCCGAGAGTGGCCCGGCCTGCTCGCCGAGGGCGGCCAGCACGTGGAGGGCGGCCAGCATGCCGGTGTCCGCTCCCCAGAAGTCGCGGAAGTAATAGTGCGCCGAGTGCTCGCCGCCGAAGATGGCCCCAGTCTTCGCCATCTCGGCCTTGATGAAGGAATGACCGACCCTGGTTCGCATCGGGGCGCCGCCGTGCTCGCGAACGATCTCTGGCACGGCCCTGGATGTGATCAGATTGTGGATGATTGTCGCGCCCGGCTCCTTGGCTAGCTCCCGTACGGCGACGAGTGCGGTGATCGTCGACGGTGGGACCGACGCGCCGCGCTCGTCCACCACCCAGCACCGATCCGCATCGCCGTCGAAGGCGAGTCCGATATC
>DASYTV010000301.1:0-14354 GCA_036001885.1 Actinomycetes bacterium | reverse complement strand
GTGGGGGGAGCGAACTCCCCCCACATGGATAGATCATGCGCGAAGCGCGGTCGTCTCCTGCCGGATGCCGGGCTTGGCCTTCGCCAGGTTCTCCCCGCGCTCCAGCGGGAAGTGGCAGGCCGCCAGGTCGCCGGACGCCTTCGGCTCCAGCGGCGGCTCCTCGCCAAGCAGGACATGGCCGATCGGGTCGTCCACAGCGCCGGTGACGCCCTCACCGACGACCTCGGCGAGTAGCTCTACATTGCCGAGCGTCTTATGACTTGGTGCGCGACAGACGAGGTGGCTTGGTGAAGGGCCATGGGCACGACCAATCGCGGACAGCGGTGGGGATCCAGTGCTGCGCACGCCAGTGCGGGCGCCGCGCGCAAATGCCTCTGCGGAGCGGTGGGTAGGCACGGTCCGCCGCGAGTGCTTGGACCGCATGCTTGTCGTTGGACGTCGGCAGCTGGTGTCGGTGTTGGATGAGTATGCCGAGCATTACAACTTCCATCGTCCACATCGCGCGTTGGGGCAGGCGCCACCGCTGGGATCAGGCGAACCGATGATTTCATGCCGGCTGGCAGGGTGATTCGACGCGATCGGCTCGGTGGTCTGATCCACGAGTATGCGCAGGTCGCATGAGGTGACCGAATATCTGGCACCCACAGCCAAGTAGACGAACGACCAGACCACGCCAACCTCCGCGGACGAAGGAGCAAGCGACGGCGCATCGTAACCGTTCATCAAGCAGCACCTGCGGTCAGGGCGGCCACGATCAACTTCTGGCACCCCACGCGTCATGAAGCCCTAATCGAACGGTCGAAAGGGCCAAGACGACCCGATATTCGCAAGTCGAGACCTTGACGTCGACGACTGTCTGTTGTAGACAATCGTCGATCCATCGGCGTTCTCAGCCAGGGCAGTCTTTCCTCTCGTTCCGCCCTCGGGCGCAGAAAGGGTGCATATGTCCCGAACTACGTCGACGCCGCGGCCGCCCGTGGACACACCCTCTCACTGCTCGCAGCGACGATCCCTGCTCGGCTCGCACCAGCGGAGGCTCTGCGTCGCCATCCTCGGACTCGTCGGCGTGCTGCTGCTGGCAGCCTGCGGCGGTGGCAACTCGTCGAACGCTTCCTCAGGCGGGACGTCCACCGCCAGCAACGCCTTCCCGCAGGTGTCGCCTCAGGCCGGCACCTCCATCCCGCAGGTGACCGTCCGGTTCGGCATGCGACCAGTCGCGAACGACGTCATCTATGTGATCGCGATGAAGCAGGGCTGGTACAAGGACGTCGGCATCACCATCGCGCCGGCCCCGTACGGGAATAAGTCGACCTTCAACAACGCCGTGCCGCTGCTGGTGAACCACCAGCTCGACGTAGAGGGTCTTGACCCCATCCCCACCATCTCGACACTGGGCAACGTCAAGAACATCCGCTTCATCGGACTCTCGGACATCTTCCTCGGCTACCAGATCCTGGCAGCGCCGGACACCCACGCGACGACGCTCGCCCAGTTCATCGAGGCGGGCGCATCCTTCAAGGACGCGATGGCCAAGACTCTGGCGCAGCTCAAGGGCCAGAAGTTCACGGTCCCGCCGATTGTCAGCGACCGCGGCTTCCTCGATGCCGCGTTCAACGCCGGCGGCATGAATATGCAGAAGGACACGAAGGTCATCGTCACGCCGGACTCCAACGCCCTCAACCTCACGAGCAGCGGTCAGGTCAAGTTCGCGACCTTCGACGGCGCCCCGTTCACGGCGCAGCTACTGGGCGCGGGCTGGATCCCGCTGGTGACGCCGCTGGACTTGTCGAAATACCTTCCTCCGGGCGTCGATTCTCCTTCGCAGCTACTCGTTGAACCGCCCGGGATCGCCTCGACGGCCGAGTGGGCATCCAAAAACCCCGATACCGTCCTGCGCTTCGTGTCGGTGATGTTCCGCATCATCCATGAGATCAACGCGAACCCCCCAGCCCAACTCGCCCTGGAGCTCGACTTCCTCAACGCTTTCGCTGGGACCAGCCTCAAGCTCAACGAGCTGCAGAGCAATATCCTGAAGCTCGATCCGCTGATCCCCTTCGAGAACCAGTCGCCGTATTACGACGACCCCAAGTCCTCGCTCTACTACAAGAACTGGTTCCAGGCCAATGTCCAGTACAACACCAAGAAGGGCGTGCTGCGCAAGGGCGACTACAACCCCGATGATCTCATCTGGGCGGGCCCCATCTATCACCAGCTGAAGGACCTCAAGGGCCGGTCGGACCAGCTCATGTCCGACCTGAAGGGCAAGCAGCTCTCGTCCGACCAGCAGCAACTCGTCGACCAAGCCAAGAAGTACTACGCCTGGTACGACTTCCTCGACTCGTACCGCGTCTTGAAGGCTGTATCGTCGGCGTAGCCAGCCATGCTCGGAGGTGAGCGATCCGATGCGGGACGCGGGGTGAAGCAACGCCGAGCGGGAAGGAGCCGCAGAGTCCTCGGCATCCTCGAAATGGCTGCGCTCGGCGCGCTGGGGTTCGGCGCTCTGCTCGTGCTATGGCAATACCTGTCCACCGTCCTCCCGCCGAGCCGACTCGTCCCACCTTCTCTGGTTGTCGAGGAGCTTCAGCAGCACCTGGGCTACCATCCCGCATTCGAGACCTTCGGCTTCGGTCACCTTGGCTACCTCGGCCTACTGCTCTATACAATCCGCAATGTTGTGCTCGGCGCGGTCGTTGGGGGCTCCGTCGGTTTCTTCGCTGGACTGTTCTTCGCCCGCGCCCCCCTGATCCGGGCGGCCGTCGAACCGATCCTGCTCACCCTCGGCACCGTTCCACTGCTCGCGGTCATGCCGCTACTGGTGATCTGGTTCGGTATTGTCTCCTATACCCAAGTGCTGCTCGTCGCCGTCTACACCGCGATCGTCGTCACGCAGTACGCCCTGCGCGGAGCCGAGAACCTGCCTCCCGTCTACGAGCGCCGAGCAAGGACCTGCGGCGCCTCGTCATGGACACGCCTGCGCACCATCCTGCTGCCCGGCGTGCTGCCGGAGGCACTGGCCGGCCTGCGGATCGCGCTCGCGTTCGCGTGGGGCCTCGAGACCTACGCGGAGACACTTGGCGCACCAGGTGGATCGGGGCAGGGCATCGTCATTCTCGCCAACGTCAACGCCATCGAGGGGTTGCTCGCGTCGATCCTGCTCATCGGCGCCGTCGCCCTGCTGGCCGACGCGATCCTGGTCACTGGAACCCGGGTCGTGACGAGATGGAGCTAGTCGAGGCATTCATGCGACCGCTGGCCTCCACGGCTGGCCAAGCGAGAGGGAGAAGGAACAAGAGGCGATGACCGCACCCGGACCGCCCGGCGGGCAGCGTATGGACCCAGTCCCCGTCGCGACCCAGCTCGAGCACCGCGCCGAGACCACCGCGAGCGCGCACATCAGGATCCGCGACGCTCGCGTGTCGTTCACCCGCGCGGACGGCCCCAACGTCGACGCCCTGGCCGGCGTCGACCTCCAGGTCGAGCGTGGTGAGTTCGTCTGCATCATCGGTCGCTCCGGCGAAGGTAAGACGACGCTGCTCAATGCGGTGGCCGGTCTTGTACCGCTGTCTGGCGGTGAAGTCCTTGTCGATGATCGGCACGTGACCAAGCCAGGCGCGGACCGGGGCGTGATCTTCCAGGCCGACAGCGTCTTCCCCTGGATGCGCGTCCTCGCCAACGTCGAGTTCGGGCTCCGCATCCGCGGAATCCCCCGCCGGCGTCGCCGCGAGGTGGCCATGGAGCATCTGCGTCAGGTCGAGCTGGACGGAGTGGCGCACGCCTGGCCGCGGGAGCTTTCGGGTGGCATGCGTGCACGGGTCGCCGTCGCCGCGGTGTTCGCGAACGATCCCGAGGTGCTGCTGGCCGACGAGCCGTTCGGCGCACTCGACTATGTGACGCGTCGACGGCTGCAAGCCGTCATCCTCGAGCAGTGGGGACGCACCCGCAAGACGGTGCTCTTTGTCACCCACGACGTGGAGGAGGCGCTCGTTCTCGCCAGCAGGATCATCGTCGTGAGCCGCGGTCAGATCGTCGAGAACCTGCCCATCGAATTGGGACGGCCCCGCTCTGAGGCGATGCTGGCCTCCAAGGAAGCGGTCGCCATCCGTGCCCTCCTGCTCGAGCATCTGGGCATCGCCGCGCCCACGACCAAGCGGCACGACGGCGCACTGCTTGCTGCCGAGGAGCTGTCGTGAGCGGCCGCCCGGCATCTCCGCGGAGGAGAGCTCCGCTGTTCCTGCGGCTCGGGGTGATCGCCATCGTGGTGGCGGCATGGGAGCTGGCGGCGCACGTGTTCACGCACATCGGGACCAGCGGGGACCCGACCGTCCCAAGCATCGAGTTCCTCGCCACGAACTCCATACGTCGCCTGGCCGATTTCTGGAACGGTGGGCTGGGGGCACCGTCGCCAAGCGCCGGCGGGAAGGAGACCTACTGGGGCGCCGTGCTGGCGGTCGGGCAGGCATCAGCCGCATCGCTCGAGCGGGTCTTTGTCGGCGTCACCATCGGGCTGCTACTCGGCATCGTTGTCGGTGTGCTGACCTCGACGTCCCGACGCCTCAGGGCGATCATGGCGCCATCGATGCACTTCCTCCGCATGGTGCCGTTCCTCGCCCTCGCCCCGCTGTTTGAGGTGTGGTTTGGGAAGACCGACTTGGGAGCGATCAGCTTCATCGCCTACGGCGTCAGCGTCGTCACATTCACAGGGACGATCGGTGCGGTGAGTGTGCTGCCGCGAGTCTTCATCGAGCGGGCGGCCACCAACGGCGCCTCCCGATGGGCGACGTACCGGCACGTCATCCTGCCGGGTATCGTGCCAGCGATGCGCGCCACGGTACTCACCGCGCTGGGCCTGGCCTGGACCCTCGACGTCGCCGCCGAGATCCTTGGCACCCAACGCGGGCTCGGCGTGATGATGGACTACTCGCTGCGGTTCTCCTACACCGGGCGGGTCATCGTGGTCGCCCTGATCTTCCTCTTCTACGCCGCCGTCACCTACTACCTTGTCCAGTACCTCACCGCCGTCATGATCAGGTGGCAGCCGCGGCACGAAGTCGAGGTCAGCCAGCTCACCGCCATCGGGGGTGCCGCCCCGCCACCTACCGCCTGAATGCTCCTTACCCCAAAGGGCCTCGTGGCGCACGACCGAACCGTCCCAGTCCCAGCAGGGGAGAGCGCATCTCGATGACCAACGGAAGTCCAGGGGCCAGTCGAGCCATGATTCTCGAGCGACCCGGTGCGTTTCGGGAGCAGTCCATCCCGCTTCCGGATATCGGGCACGACGAGTTCCTCCTCCGCGTCGAGCTCGTGACGATCTGCGGCGGGGACGTCATCGAGTTCCAGGGCGGGAATCGGAAGGCCCGCTACCCGTTGCTCATGGGCCACGAGCTCGTGGGCAGGATTGAGCAGATCGGCGAGGGTGCATCGAAACGCCACGGCGTCGCCGTCGCCGACAGGGTCATGGTCGAGCCGTACCTTCGCTGCGGGCAGTGTGGACCGTGCATTGCCGGCAACTACCACTTCTGCGTGCAGGGCGCGACGTATGGGGTGACCATCCCCTCGACACGGCCGCCCCATCTCTGGGGCGCATACTCGCAGTACCTTTACGGAGCGCCAGGCGCCCGAGTGCACAAGATCAGCGAGGAAGTCCCCGCGGCCGCCGCCTGCCTCACGACGGTGGTTGCCAACGGCCTCCGCTGGGTGCGGACCCGGGGCCGAGCTCAGCTCGGCGAGGGAGCTCTAATCACCGGGCTTGGCGTCCAGGCGCTCAGCTCCGTGCTCGTCGCCCAACTCGGCGGGCTATCTCCCATCGTCGTCGTGTGCCGGGAGCGCGACGAGCGGCGTCTGCAACTCGCCCGGACCCTCGGCGCCGACCGGATCGTCAATACCGCCGAACTCGGCACGACCGCGGCTCGGCAGGAACTGCGCGACCTCGGCCTCACTCTGGCCGTCGAATGCACCGGCGCTGAGCCGATGTTCTCTCTGGCGGTGGACGTGCTGGCACCGCTGGGGCGTCTCGTGGCCGTCGGCACGCGGGGCGGCCAGCCGCTGCCTCTCGACCTCGACTCCGTGGTGTTCAAAGAGATTGCCGTCGTCGGCGGCTTGGGTCAGGCGCTGGACACTGAGATGGCAGCCGCGATCGTCAACGCGAACAAGCTTCCTATCGCGGACATGGTTTCGCACACCATGCCGCTTACCGGGGCGCAGAAGGCAATCGAGCTGTGCCTGGAGGGGCATGAGGACGTGATCCACGTCTCGCTGGACCCGTGGGCGGATTGAAACGAGCTCGTCCGAGTGGACCGCGCCCTCCAGCGCCGGTCGGGAGCCCATGACCGATGTCATCAACACCTGATTCCGATCCCACGCGGTGGTCGGCGACGGAGATCGCCGCTGCCGTGAGCGACCGTTCGGTGAGCATTCCAGAGGTCCTCGAGTGCTATCTGGAGCGGGTCGCCGAGACAGCAGCGCTCAATGCTCTGGCCTGGTTTGATCCGGCCGAGGTGCGCAAGGCGGCATCAACCGCCCAAGCGCGGCTGGACGATGGGCAGACAGCCGGCCTCCTGGAGGGCGTCCCCTTCTCGGTCAAGGACGTGATCACAACGGCGGGGATCCGCACCTCAGCTGGCAGCCTCGCGCTCAGGGACAACATTCCCAGCAGGGACGCGACCGCGGTGGCCCGGATCCGGCGCGCCGGTGGAATTCTCCTCGGCAAGACAAATTGCCCAGAATTTGCCTTTTCGATCACCACCGACAGCCCGCTGCACGGGCGGACGACGAGTCCGTGGGGCTCCGACTTGTCCCCGGGGGGCTCCAGCGGCGGTGAGAGCGCACTCATCGCGGCGGGCGCGTCAGCGCTTGGACTGGGAACGGACTTTGGCGGGTCGCTCCGATGGCCGGCCCAGTGCGCCGGCGTTCTGGCGCTCAGGCCCACCGTCGGTCGGGTACCGGCGACCGGCCAGATCCCAGGGTTGGGCGGGAATGTCGGACAGGAAGATGTGCTTCCCAATCCGGCAACGCTCCAGGGCCGGCTGCAGGTGATCGGACCCGTGGCTCGCACCGTGCGGGACCTTCAAGTCGGCTTGTCCGTGCTATCCGGCGACGACGGCCTCGACCCCTCGTGTGTTCCGTCCTGGGCTCTCCCACCCGCCCGCGAAGACCTGCGCGGCCTGCACTTCGGCTGGTGCCTGGACGACCTCGAGACACCTTGCGGCCCGGATGTCCAGCAGATGATGGAGACGGTCGCCGCCGGTCTGCGAGACATGGGCCTTCATGACGTGTTCCGGCCGGATCTCCTCCGCGGGGGGCGCGAGCGCTACGACCGGCTGCGCGACCTGGACGCGTTGGCGGAGATCCGGCTCGCGATCCGCGGAGGGGAGTTGCTGCTCAGCACCAGCATCAGGAAGCTCCTGAACGGGCCGGCGGTGGTTGACGCCTGCGAGCTGTCCTCGACGTGGGAGCGGGCGCTCAACTGGCGGGCGAGGTTCCAGGACCAGCTGCACGAGACGCCGGTTGCGATTGCACCGGTCGCGCCTGGCGGAGCCACCGGTCACGACGGCGCGCTTTTCGTCGATGGTCACCGACTCGAGTCCTGGGATCTCATGGCCTACTGCCGGGCGGTGTCGCTGACGGGCCTCCCGGTGGTCAGCATCCCGTGCGCCTCGTCCATGGAAGGGCTGCCACTCTCGGTGCAGGTCATCGGCAGACCCTTCCGCGACGACGAAGTGCTGTCTGTCGCGCGACTGCTGGAAGGATTGTTCGGAGGTGCGCGTCTGCCGCCGCGGCGCGATGTCCGGTCATCGTGGGGATCTCGATCGGCTTGACAAGTATATTGACGTCTGTAGACGATAGACAAATGCGAAGGAGCGTCCCATCATGGCCGACCGCAGCAGCGCGGAAGCAAACCTCGGTGCCGGCATGCCCCAAGCGCTCTCTTCGCCACTTCCAGACGGCCTCGTCGATGCCCTCGCCCAAGATCCCACCGAGGCTCCGGACGCCGCCCGAATCGATGTGCGCGATCTCGGTCCCCTTGCCGTGGTGACGCTCCAGAGAGCGGACCGGCTGAACGCGCTCGACTACCAGGCGTGGTGCCAGCTTGCGGCGGCATTCGACGGCTTCAGGAATCGACAAGACCTTCGGCTCGTCATTCTCCGCGGTGCCGGCGATCGGGCATTCGCTGCGGGAGCCGACATCCGGGAGTTTCCACGACAGCGTCAGACGGCCGAGGTGGCGGTGCGCTACAACGAGGCGGTCGCCGCCGCGCTCAGTGCGGTGATGGCCCTCCCGCTTCCCGTCATCGCCATGCTCAACGGGCTGGCTGTTGGGGGTGGCTGCGAGCTTGCGGCGGCCTGCGATGTCCGCATCTCGGCGAGACACGCAAAGCTCGGCATCCCAGTCGGTCAGCTCGGCGTGATGCTCGGCCCCGTCGAGTCGTATGCGGTGGCGCGGGTCATCGGTCCAGCTCGCTTGAAATGGCTGCTCTTCTCCGGAGAACTCCTCTCTGCCGAACAGGCCGAGCGGATCGGGCTCGTCGACCGAGTCGTTGACCAGGCCGATCTCGTGGCCGAGGTCGCCAGCCTCGCCAGAACCATCCTGCGATCGTCCCCGCACACCATGCAGGCCGCCAAGCAGGTGACTGACATGGTGGATCGTGGCCTGACGCTGAGAGACACCGATGTCGTGACACGACTCACCGTCGACACCTACAGCGGGTCGGAACTGAAGCGCCGGGTCAGCGCTTTCCTCGAGCGCTCCGCACCAAAGAGGAAGGAAGGCTAGCCATGCGGCCGCTGGACAGTATCAAGGTCGTCGACTTCACCAGGTACCTGTCGGGTCCAACCCTCTCCATGCTGCTGGCCGATCTCGGCGCGGATGTCGTCAAGGTCGAGACACTGCCGGCCGGTGACCCGGCTCGCGAATCCGGTCCGTTCGACGAATCCGAGAGCGTCTACTTCATGGCGTCCAACCGAAACAAGCGGAGCCTGGCGGTCGATCTTCGGCGCCCGGAAGGCAAGGAGATCTGCCATCGCCTGATTGATCAAGCCGACGTGGTAGCGCAGAACTTTCGACCGGGCGTGGCCGAGGCGATGGGATTCGGTTACGAGGCGCTGTCATCCCGGAACCCCGGGCTTGTGTACTGCAACATCAGTGGCTTTGGGATGGTGCCGCCCGGCTCAACCGTGCCAGGCTTCGACCAGACCGCTCAGGCAATGTCCGGGCTGATGAGCATCACCGGAACCTCGGAGACCGGACCGCTCAGAGTCGGGATCGCAGTCGCCGACTCGTCCACCGGCCTCGCCGCGGCGGTGGGAGTCCTGAGCGCACTGTTCGAGCGGACCAGAACCGGTCGGGGCACCGTGGTCAACAGCTCGCTGATGGAGACCATGCTGACGCTCCTCAACTATCAGGCCCAGAAGTACCTGAGCCTAGGAGTGGTGCCCGGCCAGGACGGAAACGACCATCCGATCATGTTCCCGCAGGGCTCGTTCCGCACCGCCGACGGAGCCATCGCGCTTGCGTCCGGCAACGAGAGGATGTGGCGGCGGCTGTGCGACGCATTGGGTCTTGAGTCGCTCGCAGAGGACCCGAGCTACCGCGACAACGCCGTGCGGATGGCCAACCGCAAGGAGCTCCGCCGGCTCCTGGAGTCGGCGCTGCAGACCCGCACGACGCAGGACTGGATGGAGATCATCGCGGGATTTGGCGTTCCGTGCAGTCCCGTGCTCGACGTCCGCCAGGCGCTGGAGCATCCCGTCACCGATGCCTTGCACATGGTCGAGGAAATCCGCCACTCCTCGCTGGGACAAATGAAGTTGCTGGGCAGCATGGTCAAGCTGCCCAGCAACAGTGACTGGCTGCGACTCCCCCCGCCGCTGCTTGGTGAGCACAGCCGGACCATCTGCCACGAGGCCGGCTATTCTCAGGCGGAGATCGACACGCTCTTCGCCACCGGCATCGTCGCGGGCCCACGAAAGGAGACCGAAAATTTGGGCGCCGAACCGCACGGGCGTGAGAATAAGGCGGATGTCATGTGAGCACGCCGCGATCCTGCGAGGCGTCTCACCGCCTGCACCACGGCGGTGAACCCTGACCGTTGTTTGGAGGCATGACCGTGACATCCATGCAGTTCGAGGGTGCCGAGCAGGTCCCCGGATCCCGCAAGCTCCAGGCGCCCACCATCGTCGAGCAACTGGTACGGGAGCTGCGCAATCTCATTCTTTCGGGGGAGCTCCGACCGGGAGAGCGCCTGGTCGAAGAGCGGCTCACCGAGCAGTTCGGCATCAGCCGTCCACCATTGCGGGAGGCGCTCCGCATGCTCCAACGGGACGGGCTGGTCCAGACCGTACCCAGGCGGGGCTCGGTGGTTGCGGAGTTGACAGCTGAGGATGTCCGGGAGATCTACAGTCTCCGCTGGGCTCTGGAGCGTCTCGCGATCGAACTGGGCGTGCCGGTGACCGACGATGCTCTGCTGCGACCGCTTGAGGCCGCGCTCGATTCGATGGCCGCGGCGGCTGAGCATGGCGTCGCCAGCGAGCTGGTCGAGGCGAATTCCAAGTTTCATCTCGCCCTCTGCGCCCTCCCCGCCCACCGCCGCCTGCTGCAGTCCTACGAGTCGCTGAGCCTGCAGCTTCGGCAGTGCATGGCGCTCAACCTCTCCTTCCGAAAAGAGCTCTACGGCGACCCCGTAGAGACTGTGCGGCGACACAGCCGCCTCTTGGACCTTATTCGGGCGGGCGACAAGCCTGCGATCTTCTATGAGATGAACCATCACGGCGATCGGGCGTTCATGGATCGGTTGGAGGCCCAATTAATCGACGACCCGACATCGATCCGGCCGGTGGCAGACCGCTGATGCATCGAGGCAACGTCGCCTCCGGAATTCTCCAGCAGGAGATCGCGCAGCGATGGATCGACGAAGTCCGGCCTCTGGCCGTAGCGCTCCTGCGCGACCAGGACCGACGCGAGGCCAGCTCCGTCAACATCCGAGCCTGCGGCCGCGACCCGGTCGGGGCGCCGCACGGCACCCTCATGCTGACCTGGCCGGTGCGTGATGGCCGCGAGGCCGTGATCAACCATCTGGTCGACTGTCGCCCCTTCCTTCGCCTGTACGAGCGCCTGCTCGACGAGCTACCACACGCAGGAGAGTCCTTTCGAACCGTCGTCGAGGACGGCAGCCGTCTGCGGATCGCGGTCACCAACGACGTCCTGCAGGTGCTCGCACCGGGACCAAGCCATGACTACAGCATGATCCGCCACCATGCGTTGATGCTCCTTGTCGCGCATCTTTGGCTGCCGGCGGCCCAGCAATTGCGATGGGCAGCGCTCTACCGCGCGTCGGTTGGCCTGGCGGCGCAGCGCTACCAGGCAAGCGCCGCTTTCGAGAGCCCTCGACAGTACCTCGACGATCTCGAGCGTGAGGCGTTCGCGGCGCTCGACGAGCTTGCCGCGCAAGGGGCCAGTCCAGCACGGGCGGGCGACCCCGAGGCGACGCAGGACCGGCGTCTCCACCTGGCGCTCGACTACATGCAAGCCGCCAACGCGGCCGTCGCCGTCCTGATCGACGACTACAGCGCGACACCACCGCAGAACCGTACGCGATGGCTCCAGCAGGAGCTGGCCGTCGGCTATCGGCTGGATGACTACCTGCTCGACCGTTGGCACACCATTGTCTCACCGAAACCTGGCGCGACTCAGCCGCCCCAGGGCAGCCGACGCGGCGAAGTCTGATCGAAGGGAGACCAAGGTGACAGAAGGCCGCGCGGACCTCGTGGTGCACAACGCCAGAATCGCCGTCGGCGGCCGTGACTCGGTGGTGACCATTGCCGTGAGTGACGGCAAGATCGTCGCGATCGCCGACCCGGCCACCATGCTCTTCGGGGCAACCACCACCGTCAACGCGGAAGGCCGCTGGGTGCTCCCCGGTGCGATCGACACCCACGCGCATCTTGGCCAGACCGCGCCAGAGTACGAGGACCGAGAAGGCTTCGACATGGCGTCGAGCTTCGAGTGGGACACGAGGTCGGCGCTGGCGGGTGGGGTCACGACGGCCCTCAACTACGTCCGGTTCGGTCAGGGATCACTCATGGACGTTTACCGGACCGAGTGGGCGATCGCCGCGGCCAACTCGCGGGTCGACATCCTGTTCCACGGCTACGTGATGAACCAGGAGCAGCTGCACGAAATCCGGCCAGGGGTCGCGGAGGGGCTGCGCACCTTCAAGCTATTCATGCCCTATCGCGGCCAGGAGGCGAAGGACCTCGGTGGCATCGGGAGCCTCAACCACGCCGAGCTTCGCCTGGCGTTCCGGGAGATCGGCGCCGCCGGAGCCCAGGCGCTGGTCCACGCCGAGGACGGCGACATCGTCGAGCACTGCACCGCTGCCGCGCGCATGGCAGGAGACTCGCTCGCAGACTGGGAAGCCAGCCGGCCCACGGTCGCGGAAGGTGATGCGACCTTCAGCGCCCTCTATCTCGCCGGCACAGAGGGCTGCCCCGTCACGATCGTGCACGTCTCAAGCATCGAGGGCGTCCGAGCTCGTCGTGCGCTGGGCCGCGGGTCGGCAGCCCTGGAGAGCTGCCCGCACTACCTGCTGCTGTCCACCGACAGCGGTATCGGGCCACACGGCAAGGTGGCGCCGCCGCTGCGGCGGCCGGCCGACGTCCGGCCACTGCTCGACGCGGTGATCGCCGGAGAGATCGACTTCTTCGGCTCAGATCACAACACCTGGCCTGCCGAGGCAAAGCGGGACATGTGGTCAGGCCGGGCCGGCCTGCCCGGGATTGGGCTGCTGCTGCCGCTGCTCGCGACTGAGTTGGTCGCCAATCAGGGACTTGGCGTTGACCGACTTGCCAGGCTCGTATCGACCAATGCAGCGCAGCGCTTCGGCCTGTATCCGGCGAAGGGAACGCTGCAAGTCGGCTCCGATGCGGATCTCGTCGTCCTCGAAGAGGGAAGCCGGATTGTGACCGCGCAAGACCTCGCCTCTCCGGTGGACTACTCACCCTATGAGGGGATGACCCTGCGCTACTGGCCACGCATCACCGTCCGGGGCGGCGCGGTAGTCTACGCTGAGGGGCAGTTCCCCAACGACCATCTGCGCGGTGACATCCTCAACCACCGGGAGCTGCGCCCGGCTGCGCGTCAGTAGTAGTGGCGGATATCGACGATATTGCGCAGCGGACGGCCTTCATTGAAGCGACGGATATTGTCGCAGAAGAGATCGACGATGCGGCCGTTCTCGGCAGCTGTCACCGAAGCCGTGTGAGGGCTAATCAAGACATTCGGCAGCTTCCAAAGAAGGCTGTCCTGCGGCAGCGGTTCGATGCTGGACACATCAAGCGCCGCCCCGGCGATCCGCCCTTCCGAGAGTGCGTCGATCAGGGCCGCCTCGTCGATCGTCGAGCCTCGACCAACGTTGACGACGATGGCGTGCGCGGGTAGCCGCTCGATAAGGGCGCGGTTGAACAGGCCATCTGTGCCCGGTGTGCCGGGAAGTGCGAGGACGACCGCGTCCGCCGCGGGCACGAGCGTCGGCAGCGCCTCCGGTCCGTGCACCTCGTCCACCGGACCGAGTGGCCTCTCCGCGTCGGCGGCAACTGCTGCGCTCCGTCGGACGGCAACTACCCGCATCCCCAGAGCGGCAGCCCGCTCGGCGACCGCTCGGCCTATGCCGCCCAGCCCCACCAGCAGCAGGGTCTGACCCTGCAGTTCCCGGACCGCGTATTGATTCCAGCGGCGCGCTTCCTTGTCGGCAAGCAGTCTCGGCAGGTTCTTGTTAAAGGCGAGCAGCCCAAGACAGGCCCACTCCGCGAGCTGCGCCCCATGGACCCCCGAGCTGGTCGTGACGATGACCCGGTAAAGCTCCAGTTCGGTCAGACGCGCGCGGCGCACCATGTCTCCGGCGCCAGCGGTCATTGCCTGGATCCAGCGCAGCCGTGAGTTGGCGCGGACAACCGCAGCGAGTGACTCCGGCGTCTCGCCGGGCACACCGAGCAGAACGTCAGCCTGGCCGAGGAGTTCAGCGAAACGTCGTTCAGCAGCCGCATCCCGGCGAAAGCTGGGGTCGCCTCGATGGTCGGAGGGATAGCGAGGCGAGGGGAGTAGCTCAGGCTCGTGGAAGACATTGACGTTCGATGATACTTGGCGGATGCGATCGACGAGCTCGGCCTCGAGCGGGGTGGCGACCAGGATCTGCATCTCAAGAATGTACACATATCGGCCGCCTAGCGCTGCCGATCGTGGATCAGGGAAGGCGCCTGCTCCGACACCGCCAGCAATGCCGCCGGTCGCGGTTTCACCAGCTCGGCTGACGGAGGAGCTGGTGCCCAAGACGACTGGTACAACAACGTCCGCGCTTTGGTGGT
>DASYTV010000300.1:0-17923 GCA_036001885.1 Actinomycetes bacterium | reverse complement strand
ACGTTCCCTGATCGTTCTGCTCGGACCGCAAGTGGCGGAAGGAGTGACCGACCACCGCCACTGCTCCGCACCCCCGCTGCCGGCTACCAGCGCGGGCACCCAGTGATGGGGGCTAGGCCAGGCGAGCCGATCGATCCCGCGGCGGCGCCTCTCGGTTCGACGCCCATGCGAGACGCCGGCCCGGACGCCGCGCTGCTCGAGCAGAGCCTGTTCGAGATCAAGCGGGTGATCGTCGGGCAGCACAACATGGTGGAGCGGCTGCTCGTCGGTGTCCTCGCCCGTGGCCACTGCCTGCTCGAGGGCGTACCGGGAATCGCCAAG
Source organism: Actinomycetes bacterium (assembly GCA_036001885.1). Taxonomy (GTDB): domain Bacteria; phylum Actinomycetota; class Actinomycetes; order JAKEEW01; family JAKEEW01; genus DASYTV01. Next base: position 17,602 of record DASYTV010000300.1, on the reverse strand, counting down.
ACTCTCGCAGCGGAGACCCTGGCCAGAGTCGTGGGTGGAAGCTTCGCACGGATCCAGTTCACCCCGGACCTGGTGCCCTCCGACATCATGGGCACCCGTATCTACCGGCCGAGCTCCGAGCGCTTCGACGTCGAACTCGGCCCGGTCATGGCCAATGTGGTGCTCGCCGACGAGATCAACCGAGCGCCGGCAAAGGTCCAGTCGGCGCTGCTCGAGGTCATGGCAGAGCGGCACGTGAGCATCGGCGGGACGACCTATCCGGTGCCCGAGCCCTTCATGGTTCTCGCCACCCAGAATCCGATCGAGTCCGAGGGCGTATACAACCTGCCGGAAGCGCAGCGTGACCGCTTCCTCATGAAGATCGACATCGACTACCCCAGCCCGAACGAGGAGCTGAGCATCCTCTACCGGATGAGCGTCGACCCGCCTGTCGCCCGCCAGACCCTGGACCCCGAGCGAGTCAGGGCCCTGCAGGACACCGCGGACCAGATCTTCGTCCATCACGCCATCGCCGAGTATGCGGTCCGGCTCGTGGTGGCGACCCGCGATCCCGCGTCCTTTGGACTGCAGGACCTCACGCCGCTGATCGCGTACGGCGCCAGCCCCCGCGCCACCCTCGGCCTCATCGCCGCGGCGCGGGCTCTGGCACTGCTGCGTGGTCGGTCTTACACGGTTCCCGGTGATGTGCGTGACATCGCTCGCGACGTCATGGCACACCGGCTCGGGCTCTCCTTCGATGCGCTGGCCGACGGCGTAGCGGCAACGAGCATCATCGACCGGGTGCTCGGCGCCATCCCGCAGCCCCGCATCGCGCCCCGGCAGTACACAGAACCCGGCCAGGCAGAAACTGGCCAGTACTCGAGAGCCGGCGGGTCAGCGTCCGGGCGGCAGTCGGAGTCTGGGCAGTACCCGGGTAGGCAGCAAGATCCGGACTCCGGCTCCCGCGGCGACCGCGGCCTGCCACCGAGCGCAGCCCAGGACCAGGAGTCGGCATGACGGCGGAGGATCGCCGGCTGCGCCGCCGATCAGACCAGCCCCTGGGAGGCAGCGACTCCTCGCGGACCTCGCTGCGCGGGCTTGCTCCGCAGCAGGCACTCCGGCGGCTCGAACTCATCATCACCCGCCGCTTGGACGGCCTCCTGCATGGGGACTACCTCGGCCTGGTGCCGGGTTCAGGCAGCGAGCTCGCCGAAACCCGTGAGTACCACCCTGGCGAGGACGACGTGCGGCGGATGGACTGGAACGTGACGGCGCGCACGACAATCCCGCACGTTAGGGACCTCATCGCGGACCGGGAGCTCGAAACCTGGGCCCTCGTGGATGCGACGCCGAGCATGGATTTCGGGACCGCGCTGCTCGAGAAACGCGATCTGGCAGTGGCGGCGGTCGCCGCCGTGGGCTTCCTGACAGCACGCGCAGGCAATCGAATCGGTGCACACATCATCGCCGGATCGCGTACGGCGGTCGCTCCACGAGAGAGGCCATGGCGTGAAACCAACCCGGCGGGGCTCGGGGAAGACCACGGCGAGCGGATCATAAGGATCCCGGCTCGGGCGGGCCGTGCCCACCTGCTTGGCCTCCTGCGGTTGCTGCTCGATAGACCGCAGCCGGTCCCGCAGATGACCGGACGCGGCGGGGCAGCCCCCCAGCCGACTGGGCGCACCGGTCTGGTATCGCCGGGCTTCGCGCCCCCGGTGGCATCGCGGCTCGCCGAAGCCGCCGATGGCCTCCATCGGTCAGCGCGTCGGCGCGGGCTGATCGTGGTCGTATCGGACTTCCTGGACGGGCTGGACTCCGTCGTCGGCACCGGCGGCGAGGGACCGGCCTGGGAGCGGTCGATCCGCCGGCTGGCCCATCGCCATCACGTGCTGGCGGTGGAGGTTGTCGACCCGCGTGAGCTCGAGTTGCCCGATGTCGGCCTGCTGACCCTTATCGATCCGGAGACCGGGCAGCGGCGCGAGGTGTCGACCGCTAGCAAGCGGCTGCGGGAGCGGTACGCCGCAGCTGCCGCTGAACAGCGCGAAGCCGTGGCAGTGGCGTTGCGCCGCAGTGGCGCAGATCACCTCGTCCTGCGCACGGACCGCGACTGGCTGCGGGACATCGTGTGGCATGTGGTGGCGCAGCGCCGCCGGGCGCGCGCGCATGTCGTACAGCCAGGTCCTCCCCTCGGCGCGCTGGGAGGCCAGGCATGACCTTCCTCTCACCGGGCCGGCTATGGCTCCTGCTCGCGGTCGCCGCTCTCGCCGTCGTGTACGTGGTGATGCAGCGCAGGCGCAGCAAATATGCCGTACGGTTCACCAACCTCGCGTTGCTGGACAAGGTGGCGCCAACCCAGCCAGGCTGGCGCCGGCATCTGCCGGCGGCGGCGTTCCTGGTGATGCTCGGCCTGCTGGTGGTGGCCTTCGCCCGGCCGACCGACAACGTACGCGTGCCGCGAGAGCGCGCCACAGTCATCGTGACCCTCGACGTGTCGGCGTCGATGCTTGCCACCGACGTCGAGCCGGATCGCATCACTGTCGCGCGCGAGGCAGCACAGGCGTTCGTCGACAAGCTCCCGGCTCAGTTCAACGTCGGGCTGGTCGCCTTCTCCCGCGCCGCGTCCGTGGTCGTACCGCCGACGACGGATCGCGAGGTGCTGACCCGCGGCATCACCTCGCTCAACACCGGACCTGGCACGGCCATCGGAGATGGCATCACCACATCCCTGCAGGCCATCGCTGCCCTGGACGCGCAGGCCGCGATCGATCCACCGCCCGCGCGGATCGTTCTCCTCTCCGATGGGGCGAACACAGCCGGCCGCAGCCCCGAAGTCGCCGCGGCGGCCGCCGCCCAGGCGCAAGTTCCCGTGTACACCATCGCGTACGGCACCGAGGACGGTGTCGTCGAGATCAACGGCGAGGTCATCCCGGTCCCCGCAGACGCGCCCACCCTGCAGGAGGTCGCGAACGCGACGGGGGGCCGCGCCTATGAGGCGGCATCGGGCGAGGAGCTGCGGGGGGTTTACGAGGATATCGGCAGTTCAGTCGGCTATCGCCTGGTAAAACAAGACGTAACGGCGCGTTATGTCGGGTTCGGGTTGATCGTGGCGTTCGCGGCGGCTGCCGCGTCGCTGTTGTGGTTCTCCCGGCTCCCCTGAAGCCCGGGCTTGACCTCGATCGTCGAACAGAAGGAATTGATGGACGGCAGGAGATGCAAGCGACAGACGGAGGCCTCCGGTGAACCGCGTGCACGGCCTGGGTGAGCCCAGGGGCCCGCACTACATCTCCCCTGAGCTCGCGCAGGCGCAGCAGCCGGTATCGGTCACTCCGGAGACCCCGGCAATCACCGCCACGGGGACGAACCGCACGCGCCTGATGGTGGCGGGACTCATCATTGCCGCGCTGGTCGGCGGGGTGAGCGGGCTGGCCGCCGCCCGGCTGTTCGGCGACTCGTCGTCGGCCCAGGGGCGAGACGCCTACCGGCTGCCGGTCCCGACACCAGGGCCGGTCGCCGGTCGGGATGATCTGAGCGAGGTCGCCGCGAAGGTTCTGCCGAGCGTTGTCTCGATCGAGGTCGACAACGGAAGCCAGCACGGCGCGGGCTCGGGCTTCGCCATCGACCGGGAAGGTCATCTGCTGACGAACAACCACGTTCTCGGCGGCGGTGGAACGGTCGCTGTCATTCTCAACAACGGTCGGCGTGTCGCGGCGAAGATCGTCGGCAGAGACGCGCAAAACGACCTCGCTGTCCTGAAGATCGACCCGGCGGCGGGAGTTCCGCCCGTCTCGCTCGCCTCGTCTTCCTCGGCCGCGGTCGGGGACGACGTGCTCGCCATCGGCTCGCCCCTGGGGTTGGCCGGTACCGTCACTGCCGGGATCGTCAGCGCCCTTGATCGGGAGGTGGAAGTCGGCCCTGGTTACCGCCTGCGAGCCATCCAGACCGATGCCGCGATCAATCCCGGCAACTCTGGCGGTCCGCTGGTGAACGCGCGCGGCGAGGTGATCGGCGTCAACACCACGATCGCTACCATCGCCGGCAGTGAAGGCGGATCCATCGGCATCGGCTTTGCCATCCCGATCGACCGAGCCGCACAGGTGGCCGAAAGAATCATCGACGGCGGCTCCCCGCGATAACCACTCGGGCCGTGCTGTCCAAGGACGGCCGCGCGCGCGATCTTTCGGCTCGTCGCGAACGCCGGCCTGCCCGCGGCGTGGCCGCTCGTAGGGTCGGGCTCGTAGTCTCGGAGATCGTTGTGCCCGTCCGCGTGGACGACGCGGGCGCTTCGCTGGAGGGCGCTGGTGGCCGAGGCGGCAGTCGAAGTTCGCGATCTTGTGAAGCGATACCCGAAGCAGCAGGTCAACGCCGTTGACGGGCTGTCGTTCGCGGTCGAGCCGAGCGAGGTGTTCGGACTGCTCGGACCAAACGGTGCCGGCAAGACGACGACGGTCGGTGTGCTCACCACCCGCGTACGCGCGACATCGGGCGAGGCGTTCGTCGCGGGTATCGACGTGTTGCGAGATCCGGTCGCGGCGCGAGTACGGCTCGCAGTGGTGCCCCAGCAGGTGAACCTCGACCGGGCGTTGACGCCGCGGCAGAATCTCGTCTTCCACGCGGCCTATCACGGCGTCCCGGCGACTGAGCGGCGAGCGCGCGCCGCGGACCTGCTCGAGCAGTTCGGTCTCGCTGATCGGGCCGACGACAAGGTGGACTGGTACTCCGGCGGCATGGCGCAGCGGCTGATGATCGCTCGGGCGCTCATGCACGAACCCGAGGTGCTCTTCCTCGACGAGCCGACGACGGGCCTGGACCCACAGTCTCGCCTCTTCCTCTGGGATCGAGTACGCGCCATGCGCGAGCGCGGCGTGACCATCGTGCTCACCACCCACGATATGGACGAGGCCGCAACGCTCTGCGATCGCGTCGGCATCGTCGATCACGGTCGGCTGCTCGCGCTGGATACCCCGGATGCCCTGACCCGAGGGCTGACCGGGCAGAGCATTCTCGAGCTCGCGGTCACGCCGGCCCCGGACGACGACGTGGACGTGATGCTGGACGAGCTGGTCAAGGTCGACGGCGTCGAGCGCGGCGAACGGGTGGCGGTCGAGCCGGCGGGCTTCTCGTCCGGTGGATTTGCCGGGCGAGGCGATCCACCAGAGGGCACACCTGCGGCGATGGGCGGGGGACGTGCGGCCGCATCGGATCGCTCGCCCGGTAGGGGCGACCCGACCAGCGCCGCCCCGCTCAAGGGCGCCACCGGGCTCGCCGGTGCGGACGGTGAGGCACGGCTGCGGCTCTATCTGGACGTCGAGCCAGCGGTCGTGCTCGGCCCCGCAGTCGCCGTCGTCTCCGCTCGTGGGGCAGCGGTGTCCGACGTCCACCTCGGTCAGCCCAGCCTGGAGGACGTCTTCATCAACCTCACCGGCCGGGGGCTGCGATGATCCGGCCGTCAACGGCCGGCCGCGCCGTACCCCGTCGCACCCCGAGCTCGGCACCGGCTGACGGCGGACCGAGGCGACACTCGCGCTCTAAACCTCGACCACACGGAACGGAGAGGCGAAGGTGAGCACTCTAGCGTCGGCGCTGCCGGCCGGGACTGCCAGACGGGCGTTCCGGGCGATCCTGTGGCGAGACGTCTTCGTCACCGGGAAGGAGTTCTGGATCTTCCTGATCCAGGTCGGGTTGCAGCCGCTCTTCATGCTCTTCGTCTTCGCGAAGGTGCTCGGCGAGCTCAACTACGTCACCGCCGATTACGGCCACATCCTGCTACCGGGCATCGTCGCGCTGACCGCGTTCCTGACCGCCCTGCAGGCCGTGGCATTCCCGCTGGTCATGGAGTTCTCCTTTACCCGCGAGATCGAGGATCGGCTGCTCGCGCCGCTGCCGACCCCGCTGGTGGCCGTCGAGAAGCTAGTGGTCGCGACCATGCGGGCGCTGGTCGCCGCCGCGGTGATCTTCCCCGTCGGCGCGCTTGTGCTGGGCTCGGCCCCGTGGCGAGCGGCCGCGCTGCCGTTGCTCATCGTCGTGCTCGTCCTCGGCTCCTGGGTGGGTGCCGGCATCGGTCTGACGATGGGAACTCTCGTGCCTCCGGCGCGCATCAGCGTGATGTTCGCCGTTGTCTTCACCCCGTTGATCTTCACCGGGTCGACGCAGTACCCCTGGCCGTCGCTGGACCAGCTGCCGTGGTTCCAGTTCGTCACCGCGCTCAACCCGCTCACCTACTGCAGCGAAGGCGTGCGGGCGGCACTCGTGCCAGACGTCCCGCATATCCCCCCATGGATCTGCATTGTCGTACTCATCGTGGCCGCCACCATCTTCACCACGACCGGCATCAGGGGTTTCCTCCGCCGCGCCATCAGCTAGCCGCCTCCTCCTCGCATGAAGGGCACCCTCACCCCGACCTATCGGGTGAGGGTGCCCTTCATGTCGCCGGGGATCGAGGCAGGGTGCCTACCATCGCCAAGGCTGGGCGGCGAACTAGCCGACCTTCTCCATGATCTCGTCGCTGACGTCAAAGTTGGCGTAGACGTTCTGGACGTCATCGGAGTCTTCCAGCGCGTCGATCAGCCGGAAGACCCGGCGCGCGGTGTCCTCGTCAACGGGCACAGTCACGGTGGGCAGGAAGCTCGCCTCTGCGGACTCGTAGTCGATACCCGCGTCCTGCAGGGCGGTGCGGACGGGAACGAGGTCACCGGCCTCGCTCACAACCTCGAACGCTTCATCGAGGTCGTTGACCTCCTCCGCACCTGATTCGAGCACCGCGGCGAGAACGTCAACCTCGGTCAGGCCATCCGCCTTCGGCACGATGACGACGCCCTTGCGGTTGAACAGGTATGACACCGACCCGGCGTCGGCCATGGAGCCGCCGGCCCTGGTCATCGCGGTACGCACCTCAGACGCGGCGCGGTTCCTGTTGTCGGTGAGGCATTCCACGAGGATGGCGACCCCGCCGGGCGCATATCCCTCGTACATGATCGTCTGATACTCGGCACCCCCGGCCTCGAGGCCCGCACCCCGACGGATGGCCCGATCGATGTTGTCGTTCGGTACGGAGGACTTCTTGGCCTTCTGGATCGCGTCGTAAAGCGTTGGATTTCCTGATGGGTCACCGCCACCCATCCGAGCCGCCACCTCGACATTCTTGATCAGCTTGGCGAACAGCTTGCCCCGCCTGGCATCGACGACCGCCTTCTTGTGTTTTGTCGTGGCCCACTTCGAATGGCCGGACATCTAGCCCTCCTCGTGCAATTCGGGCCAGCCGGGAGGAGACCCGCGCCGCGGCGCGCCTTCGATGGCCCAGAGGGAATCCTCGCCGGACTCTCCCCCATGCATGTCGTCGGAACCCGCGCGGACGAGATCGACGAAGTACCGGTGCACCCGCAGGTCGCCGGTCAGCTCGGGATGAAACGCGGTAGCGAGCAGCGGCCCTTGGCGAACGGCGACGATCCTAGTGCCGCCCCCGGGTACCGCCTCCTCCCGAGCGACGGTGGCGATCACCTCGACACCGTGTCCGATCGACTCGACCCACGGAGCCCTGATGAAGACGGCACGCAGCGGCCGGTCCTCCTCTGGCAACCCGTGGATCGCAAGATCCGCCTCGAAGGAGTCGACCTGGCGGCCGAACGCGTTGCGCCGGACGGCCATGTCGATCCCACCAATGGTCCGCTGGCCCTCGACCGCGTCGACGACCCTATCGGCGAGCATGATCATGCCTGCGCATGAGCCATAGGCCGGCATGCCCTCCTTGACCCGCCGGCGTATCGGCTCCAGCAGGTCGAACGCGCGGACCAGCTTGTCCATCGTCGTGGACTCGCCGCCCGGAATGACCAGGGCGTCGACCGCATTGAGCTCACGCTCCCGCCGCACCGGGATCGCCTCGGCCCCAGCGGACTCCAGCGCATACAGGTGCTCGCGTACATCACCTTGAAGGGCAAGCACGCCGATAACGACCGGGTCGAACCCAGACGACTCCCCGGGATGGCTTGTCACTGCGACCTCGGCGATTCACCAACCGCGGCCGGCGTACCGCTCGGACTCGGGGAGGGTGCCGAGGTTGATGCCGACCATCGCCTCGCCGAGGCCACGGGACACCTTGGCGATGACGTCTGGATCGTCGTAGAACGTCGTGGCCTTAACGATCGCCGCAGCCCGGGTCGCCGGGTCCCCGGACTTGAAGATGCCGGATCCGACGAAGACGCCCTCGGCTCCGAGCTGCATCATCATGGCCGCGTCGGCCGGCGTTGCAATGCCACCCGCGGTGAACAAGACGACGGGAAGCTTGCCGATGGCCGCGATCTCTCTGACCAGCTCCGCCGGCGCCCGTAGTTCCTTGGCGGCGGCGTACAGCTCGTCCTCCGACATTGTCGTGAGCCGGCGGATCTCGGCGCGGATCTGGCGCATATGCCTCGTCGCTTCGACGACGTTGCCCGTACCCGCCTCGCCCTTGGAGCGGATCATCGCCGCCCCTTCTGAGATGCGGCGTAGGGCCTCGCCGAGATTGGTCGCACCGCACACGAAGGGGACCGTGAACGCCCACTTGTCGATGTGATTCGCCTCGTCGGCCGGGGTCAGGACCTCGGACTCGTCGACGTAGTCGACGCCGATCGCCTGCAGCACCTGCGCCTCGACGAAGTGGCCGATCCGTGCCTTGGCCATGACCGGGATCGACACGGCCTCGATGATCCCCTGGATCATGTCCGGATCGCTCATCCGCGCTACGCCACCCTGGGCGCGAATGTCCGCTGGCACACGCTCGAGGGCCATCACGGCCACCGCACCGGCATCCTCGGCGATCTTGGCATGGTCCGGGGTGACGACATCCATGATCACGCCACCCTTGAGCATCTCCGCCATGCCGCGCTTGACCCGCGCGGTACCGGTCGTCGGACCGCTGGTGACGCCCGCCGTGTTGATCGAACCATTGGCGGTCGATCCACTGGCAGTCGAACCAGTGGCGGTCGAATCACTGGTGGTGGGTTCGGTCGTGCTCACAGAAGGCCTCTTCCTCAGGGTTTCGGCTCTATGGTACGAGCCTCGTGGACCCCGTTCCGGGGCCAGTCAGCGATCTCTGGCCCGGTCATGGCTTGATCGATCAATGGCGCGCTCGCCCGCGAAGTCGCCAGTCCGGCGCGGCCGGCGCACGACGGCCGATCCCAGAAACTCGAGGTGGCAGCGCTCGCCGCGGGCCAGTCGTCGGTCGTACCCGTGGCGTTATGGAGCGACACTAAAGGGCCGCGCCAAGCGACTTGGGCGGCTCGTCGTCCATCTCGAACGATGTGGGCAGCGGCGCCCTGCCGGACAGGCCGAACCACCGCACGAGCCGCTTTCGCCGTACGGCGCGCGTCGCTATCACCGCGTCGTTATGGAAGCGGCGCGCCATCACGACGCGCCGGCTAGCGGCGGCCAGATCCTTGATCAGCTCAGAACCACCCGTGGTCGCGTCGATCTCGTCGAGCTGGCCCGGCTCCTCCAGAGTGGCCCGCAGCGCCCGCGAAAGGTTGCTTTCTGCCAGCTCACGTTCGTCCGCGGGTGCCTCGCGAGCCTCGTGCGCTGCCTCGGTGAGCAACAAGGACGTTGCCGGGTCGAGCAGCTGCGATGTCGCCAGCTCCAGCGCGACGGACGATCGCCGGACGAGCTGTGCATCGAGAGCCGAGCGTGAGCCCTCAACGCGCGCATGAAGCCGATCAAGTCGGTTGGCCGTCAGCCAGAGGTAAACGCCGGCGAGCAGTATCGCGACACCGATCCATATCGAGGCGTCGCCCACGCTCACCACACCCTGACCAGCAGCACGCGGGTGGGCCCCAAGCTTGTCGGGTGCGGCGTCAAGGCTGCCGATCGTCCAACTGCCGCCGGCAGATGCACTGGCCCACGGATGAGGACGGTTCCGGCGTGCGTCGCGTCGGACAGTCGCCCGACAGCGGCAGGCCAAACGGCGCATGCGTCAGACGTCGCCCGGCGTGGCATCAAGGCCGCCGATCGCCTAGGGACGGCAGGCCGAAACGCCGCCACCTGCTGTCTCTGACTGCGCCGTCCTGACGGGCGCTGCGTGCGGCCGCACCGCCTGCTCCGCGAGTACTTTTCGCGTCGCCGTTTGTCTCGTCCAGCCGCTGACCAGCCACTGTCTCGTACACGGCGACGACATCCGCGGCTACCGTCTCCCAGTCGTACTGGCGTACGGCCTCACGGGCCGCCTCGGCGAGCCGACCACGCCTCTCGCGGTCGTCCAGCAGCGCGATCGCCTCGGCGGCCAGGGCGGCCGAGTCACCATTCGGAAACAGAGCACCGGCCTTGCCGTCATCGAGCACCCTTGCGAACGCATCGATGTCGCTCGCTAGCACCGGGGTTCCAGCAGCCATCGCCTCGGTCAGGATGATCCCGAAGGACTCGCCCCCGGTGTTCGGCGCGACATACACGTCCACTGAGCGCAGCATCCTGGCCTTGTCCTCATCGGAGACCATGCCGAGCATGGCGACCTGGTTCCGAACCGCTGGCGGCACCCCCTCGAGGGCCTCCTCTGCGTTGCCGGGACCGGCCACCAGAACCCGGGTGCCGGGGCGGGCCGAGAGGATCGGACCGAGTGCGTCTCGCAGCACCGCGAAGCCCTTGCGCGACTCGTCGAACCGTCCGAGGAAGCCGAGTGTTCCGGCCGGGTCCGGCCACCCGGGCAGCGGTTCCGCACTGGCGAAGCGCGACACAGCGACCCCGTTCGGGATCAGGACGGCATCCCCGCCGAGATGTTCCACCAGCGTCCGGCGCGCCGCCTCGGAGACGGCTATCCGCGCCGACAGCTTCTCGACGATCGGCTGCAGGATTGGGTAAGCAGCCGCCATCGCCCGCGACCGGGTGATCGAGGAGTGGAACGTGGCCACCGCCGGCCCGTCCGCGACCCACAGCGCGAGCAAAGACAGCCCGGGCGCAGCCGGTTCGTGCACATGCAGGACGTCGAAGTGACCGTCGCGCAGCCAGCGCCGCACCCGGCTGGCGGAGATAAGGCCGAAGTTGACCCGCGCGACCGAGCCGTTGTAGCGCACCGGCACCGCCCGCCCTGCGGGCACGACATACGCCGGCAGGTCGGCGTCGTCGTCGCCAGGAGCGAGCACCGACGGCTCGTGTCCGAGGCCGATCAACGTCTCGGCCAAGTCGCGCACGTGTGCCTGGACGCCACCGGGATGCTCCCAGGAGTACGGGCAGACCAGGCCGACTCGCATTGCCGCCTACCTCGCGGTCTTCGGCTGTGTGTCCGGCGGGGCGGCCGCGTCGGCCGGCCCGTCTGCCGCGGGGTCAGCGGTCGCTTGCGCGAGATCGGCGGGCCAGAATCGCTGCAGCATGTGCCAGTCCTCGGGTCGAGCCGCTATGCCCTCCGCATAGGCGTCGGCAAGCTGTTGCGTCATTATCGCGATCTTCGCCCGGTTGACACCCTCGGCCGGCACCGGAATCTCATCCTGGAAGCGAATCGACAGGCCCTCCACGGTGTACGAGAGCGCAGCGGGCACGAGCGCGGCACCTGTCGAGATGGCGAGTGCCGCCGGGCCGGGCGGCATCCGCGCCGGCTCGGCGAAGAAGCTGACGGCGACGCCGCTCGCGGACAGGTCACGATCGGCGACGAGGCAGACCAGCCCCCCCGCTCTCAGCCTTGCCTGCAGGGTCGTGAAGATCGATCGGCCGCCGTCGGCGGGCAGGACCTCCATACCCAGCAGCTCGCGATAGGCGACGAAGCGGTCGTACAGCGACTCCGGGTGCAACCGTTCGGCAACGGTCGTGAGCGGCGCGGCGGTAAGGCACGCCCATGCACCGGCCAAGTCCCAGTTGGCCGAGTGTGGCAACGCGACGATCAGCCCGTGGCCGCTGTCCAGGCCGGCCCTGAACACCTTCTCGTTCTCCGTCGTGACGGAAGCGACGACGCGCTCCCTGGACCAGACCGGCAACCGGAAGACGTCGCACCAGTAGCGGCAGTATGAGCGCATCGCCCGGCGGGACAGCTCCCGCATCTGCTCCGGCGTGGCGCTCGCCCCGACCACCCGGCGGAGATTGCGCTCCAGCTGCGTGACGCCGCGACCGCGCCGCCGCCAGACATGGTCGCCGATACCAGCAAAGGTCGCGTAAGCGGCGCGCTCGGGCAGCCGCTTGATGGCGGCCCAGCCTGCGGCGTACGCGGCGTCGACCGCTCGGTTGCTCACGACGCGGTGGATCCGGCGGTGGTGTTTGGCGGGTCGGGGCGAGTGCCTGCCTCCGGCCGGTGGGTCTGCTGCCATACCACGGCCAGCCGCTGGCCCAGTGTCACCGTGCTCAGAACGGCAAGGGTCCACAGCCCGACAGCCTGGATATATGGCACACCGAGTCCCTCGAGGCCGGTCGTGACCAGGACGAGGAGCAGCCGTTCGGCCCGCTCGGCGATCCCGACATCGCCGCGCAGGCCAAGCCCTTCGGCTCGGGCCCTCGCGTACGACACCAAGGCGCCGCTGACAAGGCAGTAGAGGCAGAGCGCGACCATCCCGAGGTGGTCGCCATCGCCGGCAAACCACAACACCAGTCCACTGAAGATCGCCGCATCGGCGAGGCGGTCCAGTGTCGAGTCGAAGAAGGCCCCCCATTTGCTGACCTTGCCGCTGGCCCGGGCCAGGGCGCCATCGAGCATGTCGTTGAAGACGAACAAGGTGATCACGACGGTGCCAACGAAGAACTGACCACGCGGGTAGAAGATCAACGCGCCCGCCGACACGCCAAGCGTGCCGATCCCGGTGATCACATCAGGGCTGACGCCGCGGCGCGCGAGCGCCCGCCCAACCGGGTCCATGACCCGTGAGACTGCCTCGCGTGCGTGCAGGTTGAGCATCGAAGTCCAAAGATCGTGCGGCCGCTGGCTCCGCAATCGTAGCGACGAGTCGTCCCCCGGGGTTTACACAGGGACGCTGGAGGGGGAGGCTCGGCAGAACGGGCGCGCATGCTCTCCGCGCCGCTTCCAGTAAAGCTCTGGCGACGGCCGAGCTCAGGCAAGGCAGCGGGTCCCACGAGTACTGAACGTTCCGCGAGTGGCACCGGAGCCGGCGCCGCTATGGGTGGTCGGCACGCGCCCGTCCGTCACGAGGAGGTGGCACATAGTGGCTGATAAGAGCAACCCTGCTGGAGCCGCCGGCAGGGCACCATCGGTCGACCAGCCGACCGCGATCCGCAACGTCGTGCTGGTCGGCCATACCGGAGCAGGGAAGACGACGCTCGCCGAGTCGCTCCTCTTGGCGACCGGGACGATCAACCGGGCCGGTCGGGTTGAGGAAGGCACCACAGTTACCGACTTCGACGAGGCCGAGCTGCGCCAACAGCGGTCCGTCTCGCTTGCGCTAGCGCCCTTCGAGCACAACGGCATCAAAGTCAACCTCATCGACACACCCGGTTACGCGGACTTCGTCGGAGATCTGCGGGCCGGCCTGCGCGCCGCGGATGCGGCGCTGTTCGTTGTTTCCGCCGCTGATGGCATCGACGGCACGACCCAGATGCTTTGGGAGGAGTGTGCGGCCGTCGGCATGCCACGCGTGGTGGTCGTCACCAAGCTCGACCACCATCGCGCCGACTTCGACGAGATCGTGGCGATCTGCCAGCGCGTGTTCGGCGACGGCGTGCTCCCGCTTTACTTGCCGATGCACGCCGACGACGGGACTGTGGCGGGGTTGATCGGCCTCCTCTCCCAGCGGATCTTCGACTACTCCGACGGCAGCCGCGCCGAACGGGAGCCGGACGCCGAGCATCTGCCGCTCATCGAGGAGGCGCGCAACGCGCTGATCGAGGGGATCATCGCCGAGAGCGAGGACGAGTCCCTGATGGACCGCTACCTCAGCGGTGAGGACATCGACATCAAGGTGCTCATTGAAGACCTGGAGACGGCGGTTGCCCGCGGGTCGTTCTATCCGGTTCTCGCGACGGCGCTGACGCCAGCGGGATTCGGTATGGCGGAGCTGCTCGAAGTGGTCACTCAGGCGTTCCCATCACCGGTCGAACGCGTCATTCCGACCGTGACGACCCCTGACGGCCAGGCGCGCGAGCCACTGACCTGCGATCCCGCTGGGCCGCTTGTCGCCGAGGTCGTGAAGACCACCTCCGACCCGTACGTGGGCCGGATCAGCCTTGTCCGAATGTTCTCCGGCACCCTGCGGCCCGACGTGACCGTCCACGTGTCCGGGCATTTCCTCGGCGACCGAGGGCACGAGGACCACGACGTCGATGAGCGGATCGGCGCCCTCACCTCGCCGCTTGGCAAGACCCAGCGCACCGCGTCCCAGTGCATCGCCGGGGACATTTGCGCGGTGGCGAAGCTGACCCGCGCCGAGACGGGCGACACTCTCTCGGACAGAGACAACCCACTGCTGATGGAGCCGTGGGTGATGCCGGAGCCGCTGCTTCCGGTCGCCATCGTCGCCCGGTCCAAGGCAGATGAGGACAAGCTGTCCTCTGGTCTGTCCCGGCTGGTCGCGGAGGATCCGACGATGCGGCTGGAGATGAACCCAGAGACCAAGCAGATGGTCCTGTGGTGCATGGGCGAGGCCCACGTCGACGTCCTGCTTGATCGGCTGGCCAACCGGTACGGCGTTGCCGTCGACTCGATCCCGCTGAAGGTGTCGCTGCGGGAGACCTTCGCTACCCCGGCGAAGGGGCGCGGGCGACACGTGAAGCAATCCGGTGGGCACGGGCAGTACGGCATCTCGGATATCGAGGTGGAGCCGCTGCCCGAGGGCTCCGGGTTCGAGTTCGTGGACAAGGTGTTCGGCGGCTCGGTCCCTCGCCAGTTCATCCCGTCGGTTGAAAAGGGCGTGCGCGCGCAGATGGAGCGGGGCGTCGCCGCGGGCTACCCGATGGTCGACATCCGGGTGACTCTCGTCGACGGCAAGGCGCACTCGGTTGACTCCTCCGACATGGCCTTCCAGATGGCCGGCGCGCTCGCGCTCAGGGACGCCGCGGCCGCGAGCAAGATCGATCTGCTCGAGCCTATCGACGAGGTGTCGATCCTGATCTCCGACGAATATGTCGGCAGCGTGATGGGCGACCTGTCCTCGCGCCGCGGTCGGGTTCTCGGCACGGAACCTGTCGGCACGGGCCGCACACTCATCAAGGCAGAGGTGCCGCAATTGGAGATGACGCGGTACGCGATAGACCTGCGGTCGCTCTCGCATGGTGCCGGCACCTTCACCCGCACTTATGTCCGGCATGAGCCGATGCCGGCGCAGCTCGCCGCGAAGGTCAAGGACGAGAACAAGCCCTCCTGACCATATGAGCCACCTCCGTCTCATCCATCCCGTCTCATCGATCCCGTCTCTTCCTGGCCCAGCTTGAGGGGACCGGCCCCGGACTGTCCGGAGCCGGTCCCTTCATGTTCTAGCGCCGACGAGGGCCGTACGCTCACCGCATGCGGACGGATGCCGAGCAGACCGAGGGCAGGCTCAGCCGGGCCGGCCTCGCATGGCGCGCCGCGGTTACGGTCGGCGCACTGGCCGTATTGGTTTGGGGCTCCGGTTGGGGTACGGACGATGCCTTCCCCGCGGGGCCGATGGTGCAATACGCGTTTTATGTCAACCCGAATGGCACGATCTCGTCGAACTACATCGAGGCGGATACCACAGCGGGGACCCGGATCAGGGTCCGGCTGTCCTCGGAAGGCGTCGGGATACCGCGCGGTGAGATAGAGGGTCAACTCAGCCGGATCATCGCTCATCCGTCTCTGCTCCAGGCGATCGCTGATGCGCAGCAACGCCGCCATCCGGGCGAGCCGCAGTTCGTCACGCTCTATCTGATGACCGACGTGACGACGCTGCATAACCGGATTCCGGGAGAGATCACCACCAAGACCTTGGCAACGTGGGACGTACGCCGATGACCACGACCGCGCGCCCGGGCCAAGCCGGAGAACCGGGCAGGAGACGGCCGGTATCGAGTCGTCCATCCGCCGATGCCGCTACCGATGCCGTGGGACGCGACAGCACACTCGCCCGGCCACCTCAACCCTCCGTAGATCAGTCGGTCCGGACCGAGCTGGCTAACGGAGTGGTCGAACAGGTTGCGCCGTACCGGCGACCAAACAGCCAGCCCAGCGCGGGGACCGGCGACGCGCGCGGAACAGGTCTGCGGGCGGGCGCGCTGGCACTGCGTCGATGGTGGTTCCCTGCGGAACCGTACGCGCGGGCGGCGGTATTCAGAACGATCATCTACCTGTTCGTGATCTTCGATATCCGCAGGTTGGTCAATGACGTCGTACCGAAGGGGTACGTCCCAGCCGAGCTGTACCAGCCGGTGCTCGTCCCTCGCGTACTCCAGTTGCCCGCGCCCAACCCATTCATCGTGCACACGCTGCAGGCGGTGATTGTCGCCGGTTGCTTGATCGCGGCAGCCGGACTCCTGCCCCGGCTCGCAGGGTGGGCAGTCGCCCTGGCGTTCACGTGGTGGCTGTTCATCGACATGTCATACGGCAAGGTCGATCACGACCACCTGGCCTTGCTGGTCGCTCTCTATGTGCTGCCGACGATCGGCTTGAGTGGCACACGCCGCGACCGCCGCTGGGCAGTCGGGGACATCAGGCGACGTTGGGTCGCGACGAGCGGCTGGCGTGACATGGCCCGAACCGAGTCGGTCGGCTGGGCCTTGCGCTGTGTTCAGGTCGCGGTCGTCGCCACCTACTTCTTCTCCGCCTGGGCAAAGATCAGGGTGGGTGGCTGGCATTGGCCGACCGGCGCGACATTCGCCTGGGCGGTTGACCGGCGCGGCACCGCGTTGTCCGATCCCGTCCTCAACTACCCCTGGGTTCTTGTCGCCGGGCAATGGATGCTGATCCTGGCCGAGGCTCTCTCCCCGCTCGTCTTCGTGCTGCGCGGCCGCTGGCGGGCGGCCTTCATCGGCTTCTGGCTGATGTTCCACCTCACCACCTACTTGTCCATCTCGATCCATTTCCTGCCCACCGCCGTGGGCTGGCTGGCCTTCGCACCGCTCGAGCGAGTGCGTGCCGGCGCCTCCCGCGTGTACAGGAGAGTGCGTGGTGCACTGACTCGTCCTGGAGTGGTACGGGACACCCTGGAGCCGATCACTCCGCAAAGCTGACGATGAAGAGCACCCACGATGCGGCCGATGATCACGTTGCTGGATCCTCGGCGGACGCCCAGACGGTCGCGGGGCCACCAAGCCTGCGCCGCCTTGATCGCCCTGCTAGACCCAGGTAGGAGATCGAATAGCGTTGCGGAGGCGGTCAGTCAGTAGTGCAGCAGTCAGTAGTCCAGCAGTCAGTAGTGCAGCAGTCAGTCAGTGGTGCAGCAGTCAGTTGGGGGCGGGCCAAGTCAGCGGGTATAGCGGACGAGACGCTGCGGACGGCCGGTGGCTCGGTCATCGATCCGGCGGTAGTCGACGCGCCCTGGTCACCGGCTCGATCGACGCCAAGTCCTGCCGCTGTCCGGCCTCACGTCACGGAAGCGGGAGGTGCTGGCTCAGATCGCGTAGGGCAAGAGCAACGCCGCGGTCAGGAACGCGCTGGTCCTCACCGAGCGGGCCGTGGAAGAGCACATGAACACGCTTCGCCAAGCTGCAGCTGCGGCCGCAGCGGGACGTGAACCCGCCCTCCGCCCGGCCGCGGACTCGGCTGGCAACGGGGCGGCGGCGT
>DASYTV010000299.1:0-3413 GCA_036001885.1 Actinomycetes bacterium | reverse complement strand
CAGCCCCTCGACATCGGCCGGCAAACCCGCGTGGTGCCCACCGGCATGCGCCGCGCCCTGCTGGTCCGCGACCGGCACTGCCAATACCCCGGCTGCGACATCCCCGGACAGTGGTGCGACGCCCACCACCTCGACCACTGGACGCTAGGCGGCGTGACCAAACTCGCCAACCTCGTCTTGCTCTGCCCCTACCACCACACCCGGCTCCACCTCTCAGGCCACTGGCTACAGCGAATGCCCGACGGCACCATCGAACTGATCACCGACGACCTACCCGACCACCACATCGACCCACCCGGCGGCACATGACCTGACTGCGGTGGACGCATGCGTCTGCAGAGTTATCGTGCCTTCCCGTACCCGCAGCCACGGGAAAAGGAAAGCAAGCCGCTTGGCTCAGATGGCCTGGGCGACACCACCTGGCAAGGTTTTGCCACTGCATGTAGGGGCCACGCTCATGGTCGGCTGCCGTTCGCTGCAGGGGAGTATCGAGAACTTTCGTCGCAGCCATTGACGCGGCCGTCATCGGGGCATAACTTCTGTGAAACGAGTTCGACGATGTCGAACATCGTTCATATAGTCGCTCTCTTTCTCGCCGAGGGAGGTGAGGAGTCCGCTCCCGCTCACCGGCACGGACGATCGACGGGACAACACGATCAGACGGCATGAACCGCCAGACACCCCAGACGGTCCAACAGCCATGACGATCAGCTAGACCCGAACGGTCAACGGCCCCGGGACGATCGCACAGCGCAGACGATCAAGCCGGCGTCGGTCAAGGACGGTGGTTCAGGGCGGACGCTTCGTATGGATGCAGCTCCAACGACGGGCCAGAAGCTGGGCGCCGAAGCAATAGGCACCGCCTTCCTGGTCTACGCAGGCGCCGGCTCCGCCGCTGCCACCGGCGTCATCGCCAAATCGACAGGCGCTGAGTTCTCGATGGCCCAACTCGCGGCTATCTCGTTTGCGTTCATGTTTGTGATCGTGGGCGCTGTCTACGCCCTCGGCCACATTTCGGGCGCACACATCAATCCGGCGGTCACGGTAAGTCTCGCGGCCACCGGCAAGTTCCCCTGGCGCGAGGTGCCCAGCTATGTCGGCGCACAGCTGGTGGGCGCATTCGTCGGTGCTCTGGCCATCTTCGTAACGCTCGGCAAGGACGAGACGGTGGCGGCGGGAGGTGGCGTGACTGCCTACAGCGATGCGGTTAGCTTCGGTCGCGGCACTCTCATCGAGGCGATCGGCACCTTCATGCTCGTCTTCGTCATCTTCGGCGTCATCGATCGGCGCGCGGTTCCTGGTTGGGCGCCGATGGCTATCGGGTCGATAGTGTTCGCGATCATCATCATCGTGGGCCCGGCTACCGGTGCAGCGATCAACCCGGCTCGCTACCTCGGCCCGTTCGTCTGGCAGGACGTGTTCGGCGGGTCGGTCGAGTGGGGACAGGTGCCCGCTTATCTCATCGGGGAGTTCGCCGGCGGTGTCCTAGGTGCGTTCGCCTACACGGCGCTCGCACGTACGCGGACGGTCGCCGACACCATTGCAGAACCGGCTCGCCGTCCGGCCGAGGTCTGAAGGAGTAAGGCATGAAGAAGCTCATCAACGCACCAGACGCCGTCGTATCGGAGGCATTGGCGGGCGTTGCCGCGGCGCACCCCGACCTCGCTGTCGACGTCGAGAACAAGGTCATCACACGTGCGGGCGGCGCCACGCAGGGAAAGGTTGGGCTCGTATCCGGTGGGGGGTCCGGACACGAGCCGCTGCACGGCGGGTTCGTCGGATACGGCATGCTCGACGCCGCCTGCCCGGGCGAGGTCTTCACCTCCCCAGTCCCGGACCAGGTGCTACAGGCCACGAAGGCCGTCGACGGCGGCGTCGGGGTCTTGCACATCGTGAAGAACTACACCGGGGACGTTCTCAACTTCCAGATGGCCGCAGAGCTCGCAGAGGACGAGGACATAGAGGTCACCTCGGTCGTCGTCAACGACGACGTAGCGGTCGAGGACTCCCTCTACACCGCCGGCCGGCGGGGAACCGGCGCGACAGTCTTCGTCGAGAAGATCGCCGGTGCGCTTGCCGAGGAAGGTGCGGCATTGTCCGCTGTGGCAGCAGTCGCCGCCGAGGTCAATGAGCGGTCCCGATCGTTCGGCGTGGCCCTTACGCCCTGCACCACGCCCGCCGCCGGCAAGCCAGGCTTCGAACTTGGCGAGGACGAGATCGAGCTCGGTATCGGAATCCACGGCGAGCCAGGCCGCCGCCGCGGCCCGATGACGTCCGCGCGCGAGATCGTCGCCGTGGCGGTCGACGCCATCACCTCCGACATGCCCCTCGATGGCGATGTCCTCGTCATGGTGAACGGCATGGGTGGCACACCCCTGATCGAGCTTTACCTCGTCTTCAATGAAGTAGCGAGGGCGCTCAGCGGACCAGGGGTTCGCATCACGCGCAATCTGGTCGGCAACTACATCACCAGCCTGGAAATGCAAGGCTTCTCGCTGACGGTGTGCCGACTCACCGACGAGCTGACCCGGCTATGGGACGCGCCGGTTCAGACACCAGCCCTCCGCTGGAGTCGCTGACCACTCGGTTCGCTGAGCTTGCCGTCCGGTCTGGCATTGGGCGCCGGGCAGCACCGGGAGAGAACGGCTGGAGCCGAGCGGACTCAGTGGGATTTGAGCTAGGCGGCATTCAGCCGAGCGGCCCTGAGTCGAGCGGCCCAGGAGACGGCGGGGCCCGGCTGCCAGTGCTAAGGCTGCGGCGCAGGGGACTGCGGCACTGCACGAGGCGGCAGCAGTGAGGGACTGCGGCACTGCACGAGGCGGGACTGCAGCGCGCGGGACAGCGGCACTGGGACTGCAACGGTGGGACTGAGGCAGTGGCTCTGCAGCAAATGAGACTGCAGCAAATGAGACTGCAGCAAATGAGACTGCAGCAGTGGCAGAGCGGTGCTCACGGACCGCGTGAGGCATGAGCAATGGGCAGCACGGCAGGGGACACGGAGCGCGTGGTGTACGGGTACTGGACGCGAGGCGCTCGTCCGCCACATCGGCAACACACGCGGTCGCGCGGTCGCGGGCGCCGGCCACGCGGGGGCCGAGGGCGTGGCTACCGCCGGCCGATGGCGTCGCGACCCCCGCGCGAAGCATCGGCCGAGTGGGGAGACTTCGTGGAGGTGCCGACGCGAGAGCAGATCTCGTGGGCGCACCTGCTGTACCGCTGACTCGCACAAGTAAGGAGCCTGCCGTGGACGTCACTTTCTTCCACACCTGGATCGAGGAGATCGCTCGCGAGGTCGAGACGCATCGCGACCACCTCACCCACTTGGACGCGGCTATCGGGGACGCCGACCACGGCACCAACCTGGCCCGTGGTTTCACGGCTGTCCTAGCGGCGATGGAAGCCGACGAGCCGAA
>DASYTV010000298.1:0-8944 GCA_036001885.1 Actinomycetes bacterium | reverse complement strand
ACTCTGGCCGCACGGGCGAGCCGGCCGCTCGAGTAGCGCACGCCGGGAGCAAACCCCAGCCGGGTGTAGAGCCGTTGTGCCACTGCGTTGTCGGAATACATCCCCAGCGTGACGAGCCCCGCGCCCTCGGCGAAGATCTGTCGCGTCAACCACGCGGTGATGGCGGCACCCAGACCGCGGCCGCGGGCGGCCTGGCGGGTCGCGACAGATGCAAGGTGCGCGACGCCCGTCGACGGCCGGCGGCTGTCAGCACCGATCGCTAGCAGCCGACCATCCGCGTCCCGGATGCTGACCCAGCGCCGGATCTTAGGGTCACCCGGTTCGACGGAGTGAGAAGGGCTGGCCTCGGCCAGGAATGTGGCCAGCTCCTCGTCGTTAGGGGAGGACTCGACAGAGACGAGCTGCTCCTGCTCCTGTCGGGGCGGCGCTGAGTGTGTCCAGCGGAAGTCCCAGTGGTCCACTCCGTCCGCATTCAGGGCGGTAGGGAGCAGCTGCTCGCCACCACGAGGGAGCGTGAAGCCAGCCGGCCGGGTGGGCAGCCCGCCAAGAACGGTGCAGAACAGGTCCGCGGCCCTCTCCCGCGGGCCGTCAACGGTCAGCCAACCAACGCGACCCTTCCACCGCGCCGCGAAGCCGTAGCAGTCGCCGTCGGACCACGCCCAGCCCCAATCGCCGCTCGCCTCAGCAGGCACCTCCGACTGGATATAGACCGCATCGGGATGCAGCCGGTGGAGCTCGGCGGGAGTGACCCTCTCGACGCTCACCCGTTCACGCTACCGGCCCGCGCCGACAGTCCAGGCCGCCGCGTCCGCGATCGGCCTGCTCGCGCGGGGCTGGGCCGCAGGCCCAGCGAGAGTGACCTTTCCCTTGGGACTCGCCCCGGCTAAAGGCGCACCGCCGGCGCGGACGCGCCAGCATGGACCAGCAAGGACTAAGCACGTGCGCTGTGCGGGCCTAACCACCGTTCCGCGCCAGCCAGGCTGCCCCATCGTCAGCACAACGCCGGAACCGTCGCCGACTGCATGATCAGACGGTTCCGCTCAATCGGCGACGTTATGCTCGTATGCCGACGGGGTCACGCCCGGTGTTTCTCGGCCAACCGCGTGGGAACAGCAGCCGGTTACCGGGGCTGACCGTACTTGCAAGTGATCATTGGATGAGGGGATTACGCGATGCGGCGATATCGGATCGGACTACTGAGCGGGGTGTTCAGCGGTCTGTTGCTTGTCGTCGGCGTGGTGATCACTGCGCAGCCGGCCGGGGCGATCACCGACGGGCAGCGTGATGAGGTGCACACCAACGTCGGCGTCGTCCGATTCACCACCGAGGAGGGTCGGTTCCGTTGCTCCGGCACGCTGATCTCTCCCACGGTGGTGCTCACCGCGGGCCACTGCACCGGCGACACCGGCGAAACCCCGGCGACCAACGTCTTCGTCTCCTTCAACACCGACCTGCCACTCGACCCCCTCGCTCCCGGCATTACGCCAGAGGAAAGTGCCGCCCGGGCCGCTAACTACATCACTGGCACCGCCCACCCGGATCCCGGCTGGACTGGCAAGCTGTCAGTCTCCAAGCAGCACGACCAGGGCGTGGTGGTGCTAGACGCGCCGGCCGCTTCCAAGTGGCCGGGCATCGCTCCGGCGCAGCTGCTGCCGGTCGGCACGCTCGACGGCAACCAGGGCGCGCTCAAGAACGAGACGTTCACTCTGGTCGGCTACGGCGTTGAGATCGGCGCGAAGAAGGCGACCGTGGTCGTGCCGGAGCGGCGCTTCACCACGTCGTTCCTCAAGAACGTGCAGGACGAGGTTGTCACCTTCCAGATCAATGACCGCGACTCGAAGGCCGGCGGCGGATCCTGCTTCGGCGACTCCGGCGGGCCGGTGTTCCTCGGCGAGTTCGTGGTCGGCGACTCGTCGTTTGTGAACTCGCTGACGTGCAACGCGACCAGCGGCTACCAGCGGGTGGACACGGCGTACTCGCGCGCCTTCCTGGAGCAGTTCATCTAACTCGGCCCTGAGTGCCGTTCAAGACGTCGACAGCGGCGCACCTGGCCAGCAGCGCTCCAGAGGCTCGTAGCTAGACGAGCAGGGTCGCGGTCCGGGCGCCGGCGGAGGGCCGCGGTGCGCCAGCACCGCGGCCCATGTTCGCGGGTGGTCGTCGAGCATGGTGGCCAGCGGCCGCAGCTCGGCTCGCCGCGGAGATGGCGTGGGTGATCCATCGATCATCTTGAGCGGGCAGGGGGTGGCTGTGCACGAGCCGCCCGACAGCCGGTACGAGCTTCTGACGCACCGGATGCCGCACGGCAAGTAAGGGAGCGTCTCGCGTAAGGCGCAGTACTAGCGGCTCTTGACGCGGACCTTGGCGGGTGCGGGACTGCTGATCGCCTCCATCAGCTGGCGCCGGGTCATCGCCGACCGGCCCTTGATGGCCAGCCGCTTAGCGATCTTGTAAAGCGTTGCACGAGTAGCCGTGGCGCTGACGCCGGCGGGCAGCCGTATCGCCGGAGCCGGTTGCTCGGCGGTACCGGTGTCGGATGCACCCTTCCTGCCGCGGCGGGACCACCTCGTAGTGATCGTCTCCGAGTCGTGCTTGAGAGGCACATATGCGGTGCGGCGATCACGTCCTCCGCTCCCCGGCGACGCCGCCTTTACCCGCGCCTTGGACTTGCCGCCCGCGGCCTTGCCTGCCCGCTGGGGCCTCGAAGAGACACCCGCCCGACCTGCCATCCGACCAACCTTCCTGCCGACCGTCTCCTATTCGTCATACCTGCTGGGCGACCGTTCGGATAGGGGTGTCATTCCATCTCATGCTCTTTAGGCCGGCTGTCGGTGCGATTGCGTAGGGTCGAGCCGTGCAATCAGAGAGCCTGTTCGATGCGGCAACGCGGGAGGCGGTGCAGGCACGAGCACCTCTGGCCGTCCGCATGCGGCCGCGGAGTCTCGACGAGGTCGTTGGGCAGGACCACCTCCTCGCTGCTGGGTCGCCGCTGAGACGGCTGGTCGAAGGCGGCGGTTCGACCGCGCACACACCGCCGAGTTCTGTCCTCCTCTGGGGGCCACCGGGGTCGGGCAAGACGACTCTCGCCTTCCTCGTCAGTGCCGCCACCGACCAGAGGTTTGTCGAGCTCTCAGCCGTCACGGCCGGCGTGAAGGACGTACGCGCAGTCATGGAAGAGGCGCGTGCCGATCTCGGCATGACTGGCAGGGAGACCGTGCTGTTCCTCGACGAGGTGCACCGTTTTTCCAAGGCCCAGCAGGACTCGCTACTCCCGGGCGTCGAGAACCGCCTGGTTACGCTGATCGCGGCCACGACCGAGAACCCTTACTTCTCCATCATCAGCCCGCTGTTGTCACGGTCGCTCCTGCTCACCCTGCATCCGCTCGATGACGAGGACATCGGCACGTTGGTCGACAGGGCGGCAACAGATCCTCGCGGCCTTTCCGCCGAGCTTGACGTGTCGGCTGAGGCCAGAGCCCACATCGTCCGGCTCGCCGGGGCGGATGCGCGACGGGCACTGACAGTCCTCGAGGCCGCGGCAGGTGTTGCGCGCACTCTCAGGCAGGACGTCATCGATCTGACCGCGGTGGAGCAGGCAATAGACAAGGCCGCGGTGCGCTACGACCGCGAGGGCGACGAGCACTACGACGTCACCAGCGCGCTCATCAAGTCCATCAGGGGCAGCGATGTGGACGCAGCGCTGCACTATCTCGCCCGCATGGTCGAGGCAGGCGAGGATCCACGCTTCCTCGCGCGGCGCCTCGTCATCCTGGCCAGCGAGGACATCGGTCTCGCGGACTCCGACGCGCTACAGACCGCGGTCGCGGCGGCCCAAGCGACTCAGCTGGTCGGCCTGCCGGAGGCTGCCATCAACCTGGCCCACGCCGTGATCGCGCTTGCGCTCGCACCGAAGTCCAACGCCGTCGTGCTAGCCATCGGCGCGGCAGGCGAGGACGTACGCCGCGGTCTGGCTGGGCCGGTCCCGATGCACCTTCGGGATTCTCACTATTCCGGAGCCAAGCGCCTCGGCCACGGCAAGGGCTATGAGTATCCGCACGATCTGCCGGGTGGGATCGCGGCCCAGCAATATGCGCCTGACCAGGTCGCCGGCCGGGAGTATTACCGTCCGACGAGATACGGCGCCGAGGCTCGCTATGCCGATCTCGTCGACCGCATCCGGGCCATCCTGCGTGGCGAGCGGATGGCCGAGTGACCGGCGGCGAAGGTCATGCTGCTGGCCCTTTGACCGGTCGATAGCTGCGCGCACTTTGGTCGGGACGGGCAGGACGACCCGCGGTCGACGCCCAAGAGAGGCTCTGGCAAATCCCCACAAAGGTGATTGGGGGTAGCGTCCTGCCCGCCCTCATGCATTGGCGCGGCGGGGTGCTGGACGCCGGAAGCCCAGGAAGAGGCGTCGCCTCCAACGGCTGAAGATCCAGGGGACTGCCACATGCCCGTACCGATCACGGTAGGGTCGCACCAACATCAGGACGCCTCGGAGGGAGACGGCACGGTGAGCGGATGGGATGTCGCGGGCATCATCATCGCCGTGTTCTGGGCGGTTCTCGTCTGTTTCCTCGCATACGTGCTCATCCACGTGGCACGGGTACTCCAGGAGACGACGGTCATGGTCAGTGAAGTGACCGAGCAAACCGTCCCGCTGCTCGCCGAGGTGAGGACAACGGTCACTCATACGAACGCCGAGCTCACCCGGGTGGACGCGATCACATCGAGCCTGCAGAACGTCGCCGAAAACGCCAGCAGCCTCTCCTCGCTGTTCACCGCAACGCTCGGCAACCCGCTGGTCAAGGCGGCGGCGCTCTCCTACGGACTGCGCAAGGCTATGAAGGATCGGTCGAGGCATGATGTGGAGAAGCGGGTCAGGGCAGAAATCCGCGCAGAACGCGGCGCCCGCCGGTCCGGCCGAGGCTGATCACAGTCCGGTTCATGAGGGCGCGCAAGCGCCCGAAGGCAGGACCGGAGGGGAGACCGTGCGACCCGCCACTAGTCAAGGATCGAACTCATGCGCAGGTTGTTCTGGGTCGCGCTCGGCGCGGCCGCGGGAGTCGCCATCGTGCGACAGGTCAATAAGAAGGCACAGGCATTCACGCCGAGCGGGATCGGCCGTTCGGTCGCCGGTCTCGGTGACAGCCTCCGGGCGTTCGCCGAGGACGTACGCGCGGGCATGGCAGAACGCGAGTCCGAGCTGGAAGCCGCCATGCATGACGACAAAGGGGCTGACCCGGAAACTCTCCGTCACCTGCTCAGCGACGAGGAGCGCGGTGACCGAGACCCGCCCCAGCCAGAGCGGGACCAAGAACCGAAGGCGGGCTGATGGAGTCCGCGGAGATCCGCCGACGGTTCGTCCGGTTCTTCGAAGAGCGCGATCATGTCGTCGTCCCTTCGGCATCGCTGATTGCCGACGACCCGACGCTGCTCCTCGTGAATGCCGGGATGCAGCCGTTCAAGCCCTATTTCCTCGGTGAGCAGCAGGCGCCCTGGCCGCGTGCGGTGAGCGTGCAAAAGTGCGTTCGCACCCCGGATATCGAGGAGGTCGGCAAGACCACGAGGCACGCCACCTTCTTCCAGATGTGCGGCAACTTCTCGTTCGGGGACTACTTCAAAGAGCGGGCGATCGCGCTTGCTTGGGAGCTGCTCACCTCACCGCAGTCCGCGGGAGGCTACGGGCTGGATCCGGAGCGCATCTGGCCGACCGTGTACGAAGACGACGACGAGGCGGAGAAGATCTGGCACCTTCAGATCGGCGTACCACTGGAGCGGATCCAGCGCCGCGGCATGGTGGACAACCTCTGGTCAATGGGGGTCCCCGGACCGTGTGGGCCGTGCTCGGAGATCTTCTACGACCGGGGGCCCGACTACGGCCGTGGGGGCGGCCCGGCTGTGAACGAGGAGCGGTACCTCGAGATCTACAACCTCGTCTTCATGCAGTGGGTACGTGGCGAAGGCGGCGCGAAGAACGACTATCCGATAATCGGAGACCTGCCGGCGAAGAACATCGACACCGGGCTCGGTCTGGAGCGGCTTGCAACGATCCTGCAGGGCGTCGACAACCTGTACGAGATCGATACCAGCCGCCAGATCCTCGACCGCGCGGCGGCGCTGTCCGGCACGCGTTACGGCGAGAGCCATAGGGCGGATGTATCGCTGCGGATCGTGGCGGATCACAGCCGGACCGCGGTGATGCTCATCGGGGACGGAGTCGCCCCAGGCAATGAGGGGAGAGGCTACGTTCTGCGCCGGATCATGCGCCGGGTCATCCGCAATATGCGTCTGCTCGGCTCGCACGAGCCGACGATGCGGGAGCTCGTTGACATCACGATCGAGGCCATGGCACCGCAATATCCGGAGCTCTACCACGAGGCCGGCCGCATCCATGCCGTCGCCCAGGCCGAGGAGGCCGCGTTCCTGCGTACGCTGCGGCAGGGCACCCAGATTTTCGACGTGGCCGTGGCCGAGACCAAGCAGGCCGGCGGCAGCCTGCTCGCCGGCGATAAGGCGTTCCAGCTCCACGACACGTTCGGCTTCCCGATCGATCTCACCCTGGAGATGGCGGAAGAGGCCGGGCTCTCCGTGGACCAAGAGGGGTTCCGCGCTCTCATGGCCGAGCAGCGGCAGCGCGCCAAGGCGGACGCGGCAAGGCGTAAGCAAGGGGCCGGGGACCCGTCCGCGTACCGAAGATTGATCGACACGACCGGGCCGACCGATTTCACCGGCTATGACGAGGTCGTCAGCGAGGGACGGGTGGGTGCGCTCGCGCTCGGTGGCGAGCCGACCAGGGCCGCGGGCGAGGGCGATGAGATCGAGCTGGTTCTCGATCGCACGCCGTTCTACGCCGAGGGCGGCGGTCAGCTGGCCGACCAGGGCATCATCAGGCTCGAGAATGATGCCTACGTCGAAGTCAGCGATGTACAGCAGCCGATCCCTGGCCTCATCGTGCATCACGCGCGGATCATCGCGGGTGAGGTGACACCGGGCCTGGGCGCCGTCAGCGAGGTCGACATCGAACGACGGCGGGCGATCTCGCGAGCGCACACGGCGACGCACATGGTGCACAAGGCTTTCCGGGAGGCGCTCGGAGAGACCGCGACCCAGGCCGGGTCGGAGAACGCGCCGGGCCGGTTCAGGTTCGACTTCTCGGCGACCGGCGCCGTGCCCGCCTCTGTCCTGCAGGACGTAGAGCAGCGGGTCAACGAGCTTCTCGCCGAGGACCTTCCTATACGGGCCGAGCTCATGTCCCAGGAGGCTGCCCGGTCGATCGGGGCGATGGCCCTGTTCGGCGAGAAGTACAGCAATGAGGTCCGTGTCGTGTCCGTCGGGGACTGGGCGCGTGAGTTGTGCGGCGGCACTCATGCACTGCGGTCGGGGCAGCTCGGTCTGGTCAAGCTGCTCGGCGAGGCTTCGATCGGCGCCGGAGTACGGCGGGTGGAGGCACTCGTCGGCGTGGACGCCTACCGCTATCTCGCCCGCGAGCACATCCTGGTTGCGGCCTTGTCCGAGCAGTTCAAAGCCCGTCCCGACGAGCTGCCCGACCGGATCGGGTCTGTTGTGTCGCGGCTGCGCGAGGTGGAGAAGGAGCTCGAGCGGATGCGGGCCGCGCAGGTGCTCGCGGTGGCATCCTCACTAGCGGCGAGCGCGAGGGATGTCAGCGGGATTGCCTTTGTCGGCCATCGGGCACCGGACGGCACGACCGCGGACGATCTGCGCAAGCTCGCGCTGGACGTGCGCGGGCGGCTTGGCGGCGACCGGCCGGCGGTTGTCGCAACCGCAGCGGCGACGGCCGACCGGCCACTCGTCGTGGTCGCGGTCAACGACCGTAGTCGTGAGGCGGGGCTTAGCGCGGGCGCGCTGGTCCGCGAGGCTGCCGCGGTCCTCGGCGGCGGAGGGGGCGGGAAGGACGACGTCGCCCAGGGTGGCGGGATCGACATCTCGGCCATCGAGGCAGCGCTCGACCGCATCGAACGCGCAATCGCCGAGGCGACCACACAACACTGATCACAAGATCATTTGCAGGCTGGTCGCCGGGCGAAAGGTCATCATGCGGGCCGGAGTAAGGATCGGGCTGGACGTCGGCACCGTCAGAATCGGGGTGTCCGCAAGCGATCCGGGCGGTCTGCTCGCGAGTCCGGTTGAGACGGTTCGGCGTGGAAAGGGCGATCTGGAGCGCATCGCGGAGATCGTCACGGAACGTCAGGCGATGGAGATCGTCGTGGGTCTCCCTACCACTCTTCGAGGAGATGAGGGACGTTCCGCGGCATATGTCCGAGAATTTGTCCGGGCTCTCTCTCGAATTCTTCCCCCGGTACGGGTCAGACTGCTCGATGAGCGACTGTCCACGGCCGCAGCGCACCGGCGCTTGCGGCAGTCCGGTGTACGAGGCCGTAGGGTGAAAGCCGTTGTCGACCAGGAGGCCGCCGTCGTGATCTTGCAGGACGCGCTCGACGCCGAGCGTGGCAGTGGGACGCCGCCCGGCCGTCTTGTCGAGGCGGTTGAATGACTGATCGCACCCTGATGGCGGGTGACGATCTCTACCCGGTTCGCGGGGATCGGCGTCGCCGCCGTCGTCGCCAGCGACGCGGTAGGTCAGCCGTCGCGGTCGTCCTTGCCCTCGTCGTGGTTCTCGCCGTCATCGGCGGCGTTGTGTACGTCGGCTCCCGGCTGGTCGGCGGCTTCCTCGGCATGAATGCGGACTACCCGGGGGCAGGCACGACTCCGGTCCGGGTCGAGATCAAGGAAGGTCAGTCGACCCGGTCCATCGCCAGCACATTGCACGACGCGGATGTCATCAGGACCACGGGCGCATTCGTGAACGCTGCTCGAGGCAACGCTCGGGCCTCCACGATTCAACCTGGGTTCTACAAGCTCAAGAAGGAAATGAAGGCGAGCATCGCGCTCGCCGCTCTCCTCGACGACAAGAACCGTGTCAACA
>DASYTV010000297.1:0-5123 GCA_036001885.1 Actinomycetes bacterium | reverse complement strand
GGCCTTTATGTGCCGATGCTGCGCTACTACCGGCAGCCGCTGTGGCTGGCGCCGGCCCTCCCCTTCGTTGCCGCGCTCTACCTCGCCATGACCGTCGACTCTGCCTGGGCGTATTACCGAGGCCGCGGCGCGGAATGGAAGGGGCGCACCTACCCCAAGCCGCAAGTCACTCGTTGAGCAGACGGCTGCGCTGCTCGGCGACATCAAGGTCGGCCTTCGGCCACTCCAGCTTCATGTCTTCCAAATGCTCCACGAGCAGGTGAGCGACCGCCCAGTTGCGATACCACTTTCGGTCGGCCGGCACCACATACCACGGCGCCGTCTCCGGGTTGCACCTGGTCAGCACCGCCTCGTAGGCCCCCTCGTACTCCTGCCACCAGGCCCGCTCGTCGATGTCGTGCGGGTTGAACTTCCAATGTTTGGTGGGATCGTCGAGCCGAGCGATCAGCCGCTGGCGCTGCTCTTCCTTGGAAATGTGCAGGAACACCTTGATCATCTGGATGCCCCGCTCGGCCAGCCCTGCCTCAAACCGGTTAATGGTCGAATACCGCCTGGCCCAGGTCGCACGCGGCACAAGCTCGTGAACCCGCACGATCAGAACGTCTTCGTAATGCGAGCGATCGAACACGCCGAGGATCCCCGGTCCTGGAAGCCGTCGCCTGACCCGCCACAGGAAGTCGTGAGCGAGTTCCTCCGGCGTGGGCGCTTTGAACGCTGTGACCGCGCAACCCTGGGGATCGACCTGGCCGATGACGTGACGTACCGTGCCGCCCTTACCTGAGCTGTCCATGCCCTGCAGCACGAGAAGGATACTGCGCCGGTCTCCCTTCACACCCGAGGCGAAGAGCATCTCCTGCAGGTCGGATAGGCGCGACCCCACCTCAGCCAGGGCGGCCTTACCCGCGGTCTTGCTGCCGCTGAAACCCGGCGTCGCCCGAGTGTCGTACGAGCGTAGGTCGACATCTCCTGTCGGCACTCGCAACCGCTCGGACACCGGTATCTGCCGACTCGCTGACTTCGCCACCGCTCATCCTCCCGTTTCGCGCCTGCGGGCGGCCAGGCGGAGCGACGGCCAGGAGCCGTCCGCGTACCAGCCGCCGTCGACAGACAGGGCCGCGCCGTTGATGAAGCCGCTGCGTTGAGGATCGGCCAGGAACGCGACCGCCTGGGCGATGTCGTCCGGTGTTGCAAAGCGTCCCATGGGTACATGATCGACGATATCGCTGTCCCGGTACGCCCCCTGCGCCTGGGAGGCGTCGTCCATCTCCGTCTTCACCCAGCCCGGACAGACCGCGTTGACCCGTACGCCCCGCCCGCCCCACTCCGCGGCGAGCGTCCGGGTAAGACCGATCAGGCCGTGCTTGCTCGCGTTGTACGCGGCCCTGTCGGCGACGCCCACGAGGCCCGCGACCGAGGCAATGTTGACGATCGTGCCGTGGCCGGACGCCAGCATGGCCCGGCCGAACTCCCGGCAAAGCAGGAACGGCCCGGTGAGGTTCACCTCGATGACATCCCGCCACTGAGCTAACGTCGTCTCCTCAAGCGGCTGGATACAGGCGATCCCGGCGTTGTTGACGAGCACATCAACCCGACCGAGTTGATCAAGCACCTCGCGTGCGAATCCGGCTACCTCGGCCTCGTCTCGGACATCGGCGGCGGAACTCAGCGCCACGTCGAGCTCCGTTACCGGCTGCCGATCGAGGAGCGCGAGGGCGAAGCCCTGCTCGGCGAGCACCTCCGCGATTCGCCTGCCGATTCCTTGCGCTGCCCCTGTGACGACGGCGACCGACTGACTCCGCATCGCGCGAGACTGTCACGACTGTTAGGTGAGGACAACCCGACCTGGCGACGGGAAACTAGTGGTCACGCCACTAGCCGTCGTCCGGCGGTGGCTGCTCGAACTCGACCCGCACGCCGAGCAGCCGTACCGGCCCGGTCTCCTCGAACCGATCAAGGACTGTGAGTGCGGCCCGCTCAATCTCGCCGGCATCATTCGTCGGCGCGGCCAGGGTCATGCTGCGGATGCGGGTGAAAAAGGGCACGAACCGTACCTTCACTCCAACCCGCGCCACCGGGCGTCCCTCGCCTGCGGCTTCGCGAGCCAGCGTCGTCGCCATGGCCGATACCTGGCCAGCGATCTCCGCCCGATCGGTCAGGTCATGCTCGAAGGTGGTCTCGTGGCTTCGCGAACGGGGTATCCATGGATCGGCCGTCACCGTCGTGCCGCCCGCCCCGCGAGCGAGGAGCCTGAGGTAGGGGCCGGTGGCCGGGCCGAAGCGCCTCGCCAGCGCCTCCGGATCAGCACCCGCCAGCTGGGCGACGGTGACCAGGCCCATCTCCGCCAGCTTGGCCGCAGTCCTCTGGCCGATCCCCCACAGCGCATCGGTGGGCCGTCCAGCCATGACGGTCACCCAGTTGTCCCTCGTGAGCCGATAGATCCCCGCCGGCTTCGCGAATCCGGTGGCGAGTTTGGCGCGGTGCTTGTTGTCTCCGATCCCGACCGAACAGGCCAGCCCGGTCCTGGCCATGACCGCTTGCTGGAGATCGGCCGCGAGCCCCTCCGGATCATCCGTACGCGCACCGAGAAAGGCCTCGTCCCAGCCGAACACCTCCACCACGACCGGGAACTCGCGCAGGGTTGCCATGACCCGCTCCGAGGCCTCCTCGTACGCCTGCGGGTCCGACGGCAGGAACACAGCGTCCGGGCAGCGCCGCGCCGCCGTGCGCAGGGGCATCCCGGACCGGATCCCGTATTTGCGCGCCTCGTATGACGCGGTCGCCACGACCTTCCGTCGCTCGGTGGGATCGCCGGAACCACCGACCACCACCGGACGGCCGCGCAGGTCGGGCCGGCGAGCGATCTCGACCGCGGCGATGAACTGATCGAGATCGAGATGGAGGATCCAGTCCGTCCTGGACACCGTCCTTCGCGCTAGCCGGGAAGAGCGACGACGGCCTCGACCTCGACGAGAAACTCCGGCCGGAACAGTGAGGCTACCTGGACGAGCGTGCTCGCCGGGTTCGGCTGGTCACCAAGGTTTGGCCGCAGGAACTCGTCACGGATGTCGCGGATCGTCTGCAGGTTGGCGATGTCGGTGACGTACCAGCCCAGGCGCACGACATCGGACCAGCTAGCACCGACGGCTCCGAGGACGCTCTGCATGTTCTGCAGTGCCTGCCTGGTCTGGGCCTCGAGATCGCCTGGGCCAACGAGCTGACCATCGGCGTCAACGCCGATCTGTCCGGCGATGAACGCCAACCGCCCTGAGGTCGTGACGACATGCGAATATCCCGGTCCCTGGGCGACGCCGGGAATGACTGCCAATCGGTCGTGTATGGGCACGAGGACTCCGATGAGGTGGAGGACGCAGACGGGGCCGACGATATCTCCGGCCACGCCCCACGAGCTGACTCGGGCTCGGCCGCCGGACATCGGTGTGCCGCGGCACCTTGCGACCAGACACATTCAGGGCGAGCCTCGTCCTCATGGCAGCGCTCGTGAAACACCACAATGGGCCGCACCCCTAAGGTCATCGTGGCGGTATCCGCCTGCGTCATCTGCTTCGGAATCGGCGTCTTCGTGGGTTATTCCGAGGCGGGCGGCGATCTTCGCGCTGAGTTCTTCGGTCACGACCATGCGCCCTGTCCGCGTCCCGGCGACATACTCACCGACAAGGTGCTGACACAAGGCTGCGTCGACAGAGGCAGTAATTCAGTCCAATTCCTGCCCACCTGGACCTGCAGGGACGGCCGCAAACTGCTCAGCGACGATCGGATGTTCGGCTTTTCCGGTAAGCGAATCATCGCCTCAGACGACACCTCGGCTGACCCGGCATATGCGAAGGCCTATCGCGAATGCGTCCCCCAGCGATAGACGAGGCAGTTGCAGCGCCCACTGAAGTGACGGCGATACGGCTGAGTAGATATGTGACACATGTCCCTTGATCGCGCGGGTAACGGTCCGGCCACGCCGCGTTGCTCTCGTTGCGCGGGCACCGAGATGGGCGTCTAATGCGCTGTTGAGGCTGGAGCGCACCCGACTTCGTTAGTCACTGGGGGGTGGTCGCGGTGAAACGCCCGGCGCCGCCGGCACCGCACGTCGAGAAGTTCGATGCGTTCTCACGGCCGTCTTCGCAGCCCCCGTCAGCGGAGGAACCAGCGCAGCCGCAGCGGTACAAGAATCCGCCATGGCCTCGGGTGGCGTGGACCAGCCTGCGGGTACTTGCCAAGCGAGGTCCCGGCATGCGCCGAGGTGGCCGCATCGCCCTCGGGCTCGCCACTGCCCTAGCCCTCACCGCCGCAGGTCTTGGCTTCGTCTTACTCACCCGCGACTCAGCGCGCAGCATGCCGGCGAACGGCGAGTCGCCTTCACCCAGCGCTGACGCGGTCGCCGCCGCCGACACGACCCGCTCGATTGCCGCCGCATGGATCGTGGAGAACGTGGCCGAGGGCACGATCGTCGCCTGCGACCCGGCCGCATGCGCGGACCTCCAGTCGAGCGGCTATCTCGCGACGGCGCTAGTTCCGCTGACCATTGATAACGCCGACGTACGGCAGGCCGAGCTTGTCCTGGTCACCTCAGCTGTACGGGCACGGCTCGGCGCTACGCTCGACCAGCTTGTAGCACCCACGCCACTCGCGATCTTCGGCACCGCGGATACCTCCGTCGAGGTGCGAGAGATCAGCCTCGACGGCCCGGACGGCTACCAGCAGCGGTGGGCCGCCGACCGAGCCGACCGGCTGTCGGCAGGGCGAGCACTGGCGATGGCGCGCCGCCTTCACCTCGGTGGACAGGCTCGCACCCAACTCGTCCGGGGCAACGTCGACAGCAGGATTCTCACGACGCTTCCGCCGCTGCTCGCCGCTCACGACATCTGGATCTCCCGTTTCGCCGCGTCGGGACCTGAGGGCTCGCCGGCCATTCTTCGCATCGTGGAGATCGACCACATCGACGGCCGGAAGATCCAGGATGGCGCAGGCCGGACTGCGTTCGTCGTCGGGTACTTCCGCTCCCAGTTGCCGCCGTTCATGCCGTCCGCCGTGGAAGTGAGCTCCGGAGCCCAGGGCCTCGTCTTGCGTGTCACATACCCGGCGCCGAGCCCACTCGGGGTGCTCAGCGCCAA
>DASYTV010000296.1:0-7528 GCA_036001885.1 Actinomycetes bacterium | reverse complement strand
ACGGCGGTCTCGGTGTCGAACACGCCGATCAGCCCAACGAGCAGCAACAGCACGGACGGGGCCGGCGCTTCCAGGACAGGGAGCTCGTCGATCATTGCCTCGCCGACGGCGCTAACCCCCGATCGGCCCTCTTCCATTTGACCCTCTAGGACCTCCCCGTACACGTGGGCCAGCCAGAAGACCACGACGGTGACGACGGTCACTGCCACGACTGAGCCGATGGTGGCGTCGTGGGCGGCGCTGGCGGCGATCACCGCTGCCGCGGTTATCGTGCCGAAGATCGCTCCGTCGATGTTGGCAGTGCCGCGCGCCAGCCACCGAGCGGGGCTTAGCTCACGCAGCAGGCGGCGCATGTGCGGACGATACCCGCCGCCCTGGGGCGTCCGGCTTAGGTCCCGGCGTACCGGTGGTGGAGTGGTGGTGTGACGAGCCGGTGCCGCGAGTGACCACCGGTCTCGCTCCACACCGCCGAAACCGGGGTCGGCGTACCTGCTCGCCGTCGTGGCGTTCCGAATCCGCGGCTGACTCGCCCTGGCCGGTTGGCGCATCCATGAGGGAAGTCACGCCGCGATGCTGATGACCACCTTCGCGCGGGCGTGCTCCACTTCGACGTACCGAGGGCGTCGGGCACCGCACTCAAGGGGTAAGCCCGGTCGATGATCGGGGCGACCTTGCCGGATTCGATGAGATCGCGCAGCGTCGCAAGGTGGTCCTTGCTTGGTGGGATGGTGGTGAACGCGCGGACCCAATGGCGGCGGGCCAAACGTGACAACATCAACCCTCTGATGGCGAGAGCCATCGGCCCGACAATGCGCGGGCGACCGTTCGCGGAGACGCCACCACCCGACAGCACGACCGTCCCCGTGGGCGTCAGCGCACGCCGCAGCTCGGTCAGTGACCGATTCGCAACGAGGTCGAACACGACGTCGTAGCGCTGACCAGTGCGGGTGAAGTCTTCGCTGGTGTAGTCGAGAACGTGGTCCGCACCCAGCGACTGGACCAGGCCGATGTTTCTCGTGCTGCACACGCCGGTCACGTCCGCGCCCAGCCACTTCGCTATTTGCACGGCGAACGTCCCGACCCCGCCCGACGCTCCGTTGACCAAGACCCGGTGCCCCGGTCGCACAGCACCCACCTCGTGCAGGCCGACGAGGGCAGTGCTCGCCGCCAGCGGCACGGCAGCCGCCTGTTCGAACGAAAGGTCCGCCGGCTTCGACTCGGCGAAGTCTTCTGGGAGGCACAGGTATTCGGCGAACGCTCCGTCCGCTTCGCGCAGGTCGCCGTACACCTCGTCACCGGGACGGAACCGGGCCACGCGCCGCCCGACCGCCTCCACCCGACCCGCGAAGTCGCTGCCGCGGATCTTGCTCTTAGGCCCGGTGGATCCCCACGTCGGGGCAACGAGGCGCGCCAAGTACGGGTCGCCCCGCATGATGTGCCAGTCGCGCGCGTTGACCGAGGCCGCGTGAACCCGTACCAGCAGCTCGTTGTCGGCGGGCACCGGCACGTCGATGTCTGTGAGTTGGAGCACGTCAGGGGGACCGTACCGGTCCTGGACTATCGCTTTCATGAGATCTCCGAGTCCAAAGATCGGATAGGTGAGGAGGGCTGTCCGGCCTCGGGGCCCTACGCCTCTTACACCGTAAGTCGTACGTCGTAAGATAGTCGTACACCGTAAGGTCGTCAAGCACAGTCGACGTGGTTCGCCAGCGCGCAGCTTTGAAGACCCATCGGCGAGGTGCCAGCTGAGCGCCGCTGCGCCACAGTCCTGAGCCCAGACTTACCTTGTACGATCACGGTGAGGAAGGGTTGAGGTAGGTGGCCACCCACGTCGAACCGAGGACCGAGCCCCGAGTCCCGTTGAGCAGAGCGCGGGTGTTGCGCGCCGCAATCAAGGTTGCCGACGAGGGCGGGATCGAGTCACTCACGATGCGTCGCCTCGCGGAAGAGCTCGGGGCCGAAGCGATGTCGCTCTACTACCACGTGGCCAACAAGGACGACGTATTGGACGGCATCGCTGACGTCATCGTCAGAGAGATCAACGACGTCGTCGACCAGATCCATGTGCCCGCCAAGGGATCCGATTGGAAGAACGCCGTACGTCGGCGGATCCTCTCCGCTCGCGAGGTCCTCCTCCGCCACCGTTGGGCACCTCACCTGTTGGAGACCCGTACCACCATGAGTCCGGCCGTCCTGCGCTACCACGATGGCTTGGTCGGGCTGATGCGAGGCGGCGGCTTCTCGTACGACCTGGCCCACCACGCGCTGCATGCGATGGGAAGCCGGGCCCTCGGTTTCAGCCAAGAGCTGTTCGATCCGGGCGGTCGCGCTAACGACGAGGACGCGACGGCCGCGCTCGAGAGCATGGCCGACGAGCTGCCCAACCTCGTCGGCATGCTTATGGAGGTCGCCCACGACGATCCCGACTCCACCCTGGGATGGTGCGACGACCAGACGGAGTTCGAGTTTGGGCTCGACGTGATCCTCGATGGTCTGGACAGGTTGCGCGAGACGACGAGGTCGTAAACCCTGGCCACGCACGCCTCACCCGAGCTTGGGCCGACGGCGAGACGGTCAGGCCGGCTCCCGGCCGAGGATCAGCCGCCGCCGGATGTACTCGTAGAGGCCATCGAACATCGGCGAGGTGATGTCGAGGATCCGGTGATCGTCACAGACCAAGGACAGTCCGCGCACCGCGATGTCGAGCCCGAAGGCCTCGGGGGCGTCGTATCGCTCGTCGTCGAGGTCGGCCTCGTGAACAACCTCGGCGATCCGCCACAGAACCGGATCGGCCAGCTCGTACCGGTGCAGCATCGTTTCGAACGTGCAGTCGCCGGCGTGGTGGCTGAGCTCCGCCCCGCGCATGTCGAACGCGGTTGCGCCTTCGATCATTTGCCCAGGGTCAGAGACGAACACGAACTCGGCGTCTGAGTCGAGAAACCGCTTGATCAGCCATGCGCTCGCGGCCCGGTCGATGTGGACGCCCGCCCGCGTCACCCACCTCATCGCGGCACGTCCTGGTCGGCACCCAGGACCGCTACGGCGGCCCTGGCCTCCTCTCGCTCCGGTGGCGGGAAGAAGTCGCGGCGTTCGATCCGGCGGAGCTCGGCACGCAGCCGCCGCTGCACCCGTCGCACCTCGAAGGATCCAAGGGCACCCTGTGCCTGCTCGATGACCGAGCGGTACTCGGCGGCCCGCGCGGCCTGCATAGCCTTGGCGATCGTCCGCTCGTGACTCGTGCCGGCGGGCATCGCAAGCCACACCGTCGCGGTGCCGCCCGCCTCACCGATCTCGTCGGCGAGCCAATCGAGATGCTCGCGGGTGCGGCTATCGGCCGGCAGCCCCACAAGACCGTCCCCGAGGCGCGCAACCCCGAGACGCTCTAGCTTGCGCCACACGGTGATGCGCGGCGTCGACGGTTCGCGGGGCAGCCGGTAGGAGAGCAGCACCCACTGACCGGGGGAGTGGTCTTTCTCGACGCTGAACTGCATGGCGGATCCTTTCTACGCCTTCCCCTGCACGCGAACGGGCTGCGGAGTCCTGCGTACGTGTTCGGGAAGACGGCGTTCAAGCCGGAGGGCGTAGGCACCGGCCGCACTGCAGAGCGTGGCCATCACGTACCAGATCAGGGTTGGTTGCGCGGCCAGCAGCGCCGCGCCGAGGGCTGGGCCGACGATGAAGCCGACCTGCCAGGACAAGCCCATCACCGCCATGTAGCGCCCAAGCAGACCAGTGGGCGCGAGGTCGGCGGCAAGCGGACCCTGCACCGCTGCGTGCACGCACTCGGCCAAGCTCATGGTGAAGACACCGGCTGCCAACGCGAGGATGGTCAGCGAGGTCGCATTCACGCTGCTCGCGAGCCCGATCTCCACCCAGCAGACCGCGAAGAGCGCGCCCATCAGGGCAAACGCGGCCATCCGCCGGCGGCCCTCGACCGCCCGGGCGACCGGCATTTGACAGATGATGATCGTTACCGAGTTGAACAGGAAGAGGGCTCCGATCGTGGTCTCTGACACCCCCGCGTCGTCCCTCGCGTACACCGGGAAGACTGAGTTGAGCAGCGAGATCGCACCGATGACAACGACAAGATTGAGCGCGGTAAACCGCGTGAATGCGCCATCGCGGAGGACGCCGCGATAACTTCGCCCGCGCGCCGCCTCGACCGATCGCGTTGGGCGGGGCAGCCGAAGTTCAATCAGAAAGGCTGTGTAGACCAGAAACGTTGTCGCATTTAGCAGGAACAGGACGGTGAATGTCGCAGGTTGGCCCACCGTCACGATGAGCCCGCCGACGAAGCCGCCAAGCCCAAGGCCGATGTTGGCCGCCACCCGCTGCTGCGCGAACGCGGCGTGACGCACGTCCGGCGGAGTGACCTGCGCGAGGACGTTGGACTGCATGGTCAACCACGCACCCACCCCGGTGCCGGTGAGCGCCGCCGCGCCAAATGCCTGCCACGGTTCGCGCACCAGTGGGTAAAGGGCGAAGCCAGC
Organism: Actinomycetes bacterium; assembly: GCA_036001885.1. Taxonomy (GTDB): domain Bacteria; phylum Actinomycetota; class Actinomycetes; order JAKEEW01; family JAKEEW01; genus DASYTV01. The sequence continues at coordinate 3,038 of DASYTV010000296.1, read as the reverse complement.
CGCGGAGCAGACAAGGCCGCCCACCATCGTGGGCACCGCACCACGCCGATCCGCACTGCTGCCACTGAGCAGCGAGCCGGCAAGTGCGCATGTCGCGCTGGTAGCCGCGACCAAGCCGGCGACCGCCAGGTGGATCCCCGCGCACATTGTGCAGGTAGAGGAGCACGAACGGGTTGGCTGCGCCGTTGCCGAAGGCATTGATCACCAGGCCGGCTTGCAGAATATACACACCGCGCGGGAAGTTGTACCGGAGGCCGCGCACATAGCGCAGCACCGACGACATGTAACCGAGGTTACAGAGATGTGACCACGGTTACAAATCCCAGCGTTCGGCGTGCGGCCGGTGACCGCTCCGACGACCGGGTCAGGGGTTTCAGCGCGCTGGTCGATGCTGGCGTGGTAGAGACGCCGGCGGCGTCAGGTCGTGATGCGGTCGAGGAACTGGCGAACCGTTGCGAGGAAGCGGTCCTGCTCCTCGGCGAACATCATGTGTGCGGAGTTTTCGAGCACGACGAGCTCTGCGTCAGGGAGCCGTGGCGCCATGTCCTCCGACGCGCCGACTGCACACGTCCGGTCGTGGCGGCCGGCGAGCACCAGCACTGGATGCGTCACCTCGCTGAGCCGGTGTTCGACATGGATCCCGCCGTAGTCCTGCGAGGAAAAGTGCCGGATGACGTCTGGTGCGTAGCGAGCAAGTCCGGCGGTCCGCCGTAGATACGCCGCGAGCGGCGCGCCCTGCGGCTCCCAGAAGTGGAACGGCATCTGGGCCTCCATCAGCTCAGCCACCTCGTCTGCGGTCTGCACCTCCCTCTCACGCGCCCACGACGAGGTCACCTGCTCGCGGAGCTCGATCGGCTCGAACGTCGCCAGTTGCCGCTCGATTTCTCCCAGCCAGCGTGCGTCCGCCATGCCGGCCGACACGATCGTGCCGTGCGGCTCCCCCGGGTGGTCGACCGCATGCTGCAAGACCACGAAGGCGCCGTAGGAGTGCCCGAGCGTGGCATACCTGCTGGTCACTCCAAGGCTTGCCGCCAGGTCGCTTACGTCCTGTGCCATCCGCTCCAGCGTCCACGTTTCGGGTGGTGCCGAGCGGTCCGACCGACCGCACGCGCGCTCGTCGACCAACACGAGTCGATAGCGGTCCCCCTCGGTCAGCGGGTCGAGATAGTCGCCGAAGCCCGTGTGGTCGAGCCCGGGCCCGCCGTGGAAGACGAGCAGTGGGAACGCCGACGGCTCGCCACGTTCCTCGACATAGATCTTGGTGTCTGCAACCTCAACCAGTCGGCCCATCGCCCCCACCTCCGCACCCGATCTGAAGAAGAGTACGGGTGTACGTGCGTCAGCCCAAGCCTGATCGTTCCCACCCCAGCTCAGCCGAGTTCAGTGGATCCGCTGTCCCGCCATCAATCGACTACGTACTTTCGGCCCATTGACGAGCGACCGACCCGTGGTATGAGAATGGGCGCACGGACGTGGCGCCGCCGCCTGGCGGAGTCACGGGGGGGTCTGCGGTCGCGCAGGCCGTGCAAGGGGAGGGGATGGACGTGCGCGTCCGACTCATGGTTATCACGCTGAGTGCGTTCGCGCTCGCGACACTCACCGTCACGCAGACCGCGTCCGCCGCGGTCACCAACGTGCCGGGCTTGTGGTCTTCGACGTTCACGGCGGCGCAGACCGACTGCGGGATCTTTTCCCGCGACACCAACAACTTCTGCTGGACCGAGGGCGGGGACGGCAACCTGTCGGGCCCAGGCGTCGAGCTCGGCGTCAAGTTCACGTCCTCGCAGAGCATGAACATCACCGGGGTCCGCGTCTACCGCGTCAGCCCCGGAACCGTCACCGGCCACCTGTGGGACGGGGCCGGGGGACTACCGCTCGCGACCGGCACCTTCTCCGGGAGCGACACGCACAGCTGGCAAGACCTCATGTTCAACCCGGCCGTTCCGATCCAGGCGGGCCACACGTATGTCGCGTCCTACCACCTGTCAGACACGCAGTACGCGCTCCAATACGACTTCTTCGCCGCCAGCGGCTACACGGTCGGCCCGATCACGGCGCTGAGCTCGCCCGACAGCAGCGGGAACGGCGTCTACTGCTACGACAACGACCCAACCAACTGCGCCGCCTTCCCGGTGAACACCTTCCGTGACACCAACTACTGGGTCACGCCGCTGTGGGAGTACAACTTCGCTGGCTTCTTCCAGCCGGTCGACAACGCGCCGACGCTGAACGTCGCGAAGGCAGGCAGCGCGATCCCGGTGAAGTTCGGCCTCGGCGGAAACCAGGGTCTGGACATCTTCCGGACCGGCTATCCGCGGGTGACGACCGTGTCGTGCAGCCCCAGCGCGCCGGAGGACGTGATCGAGTCGACGGTCATGGCGGGAGGCAGCTCCCTGCAGTACGACCCGACGACCAACCAGTACAGCTACGTCTGGAAGACCAGCTCGAGCTCGGCCGGGACATGCGTGCAGTTCGACCTCGGGCTCAACGATGGGAGCACGCACACCTTCCTGGTCGAGTTCAAGAAGTGATCGACCCGGGCGGCCTATCGGCGAAGTACCCGCTCTGGAAGGAGTAGGGGCTTCGCCGGTAGGTGGGACGACGCTGTGTCGATCGTGTTTCCTAGCTCGCGCCGATGCGCTCGAGGGCGACCAGCATGTGCCGGTGCCCGATGGTCTCGTAGCCGACCACCGTGACTACCGGCGCTAGCATGACCACGACCAGGCAGACGGGCATCGCCACGCCGGCGGAGGCGAGGAACGTGGCCAGCGCCAGTACCCCCGTGGTACCAGCGAGCAGTGCGAGGTGGAACGGGTCAGTGGCCTGAACCAGATACGTGTAAAGAGCGAATAGGGCGAACACGTACACCGCCACCGGCACGACGACGGTAAGCACTGTCGCGGTGGCTCCGATCTGCGCCTCGTTATTGAGGTACGCGGCCGCGACCTGCAGGCCGGTGCCGGTGGCGGCGATAGAGCCGAATATCAGGATGTGGCCGTATCCCCAGGGGAACGCCCGCTCCCGATGGGTGCGCAGCA
>DASYTV010000295.1:0-86691 GCA_036001885.1 Actinomycetes bacterium | reverse complement strand
GAACGCCCGTGACCAGCACGTTCACATGATCCCCGTGCCTAGACCGCCTCGCAACTGTGGAACGCAGGTGTTTCGGGCATGGCCTTTCCGATGACTTTCGGCCGAACCCGGATGTTTGCGCTTTCCGTGGCAATACGTGGGCTACCCGCGTCTGCACGCCTCAGTCGTCGTAGGTGAAGCCCGTGTAGATAGGCGCGATGCGAGGAGCAGCCGCGATCTTGAGGGTGACGTCGCTGTCGTCCGACCGGGCGGCCGGGACGGTGAGCATCATGGGCTGGCCGGGGCCAGCACGGGTGGCCGTCACGGTTCGGTCGTAGTTCCAGAGGAATTCTAGGGTCATCGGCAGGTTCCGGCCGCGGATTTCGACCTGGTAACCGCCGGAGCGCGGGCCGTGCTCTGGGAAGATCGACGGCTCTAGCTCTGGGCAGTGTGACGCGCCGCCCTTGGCCTTGGCGAACGTGGCTTCGGGGTCGGCGCGATGCGCGCCGACCAAGGCATCGAGGATCAGGTAGACCGAACGGTCCCAGCAGTCGAGACTTGATGGATTGACGCGGTCGAGCCGTGTTTCTGCGATTCTCCACAGATCGCGCCGTCCGTGGAACGCGGCCAGGCAGGCCGCGGCGGCGCCTTCGTAGGTGCTGCGCAGCGGCTCCTCCAATGGCTCCAGGTTTTCTTCCGCAACGGAGACTCGGGCTAGCTGCAGGGTCGCCCAGCAGTCTCCCTGCATAAAGTTGAAGTACGCGGCCTCCGCGGTAGATCCGCCGCCGCCTGTAGGTGTGAAGTTCTGAAGCCATTTGATGAGGCGCGATCCATGCCCCTTGGCGGGTGGTTTGCTCGTTGGCGGCGTGGTGGCCCCGGCCCCCGGACTCGTCTCGACCGACCGAGTGGCCGTCGACGTCGGGCTAACAGAACCATTGGCCAACCCGGAGGCCGGTGGGGCGGAGGGACTCGGCAACGGGTCGCCTTGACGGTCGTTCTTCCCGCCACAGCCACCCGCCATGGTCACCGCCAGGAGCAGCACGGTCGTCATCCACATTGATCTGCTCATGGTTCTCTTCTTTCGCGGTCATTGCGTCACCGCTGTCAGTCGAGCTTGGTGAACTCCATGCGTACGTCATCGGTTTCGCGCAGGATGACGACGCGGCCGGGGTGATCGGTGATGAAGAAGTACCGGTCGCCCGAGCGCTCCAGCAGAAACAGCCCGGTGTACCGGAACTGGTACGCGGCATTCGAATCGGGCATCGACTCGGCCGCGGCGCCCGCACCGTCGAGCCGGAGGTCCTTGCCGCTGTACACGACAACGGCCGGTAGTTGGGTTGGGTCGGCGGCGAAGTCCGCCCCAAAGGCCTCGCCCATGGTCCGCGCCACTCGTTCGGTGCTCCAGAAAACTGCGAGGGCCAGCAGTATCGCCACGATCACTCGCATGGTCATCGGCCACGGGTCTACCCCGGTGGCCGCGCGCCGGATTGAGCGGCCGTAAAGGGCGAGCAGTATTGACAGGGTCAGGGTTAGCGGGATCGCGTACCCGTTGAATGGAGTCAGCAATAGCACCGCGCCGGCGAGCGCCAGCGGCGCCCAGGCCCAGGAGAGAAGCCGTGCAATACGAAGCGCCCTGGCCGGCCGGGCGGCCGCGAGGGCCGGCGCGACGAAGCGCCGATGGGCCTGGTGCAAGACCAGCACACCAATAACGAGCAGGATCAGCGGTACGAACAGCACGTTGAGGCTCTTGAGCAGGTAGTCGGTCGTGGTCAGGTTCAACGCCGTCACGTCGAACCCGAGTTGTTGCGCCTGGAAGCGGGTACGGACCCAGCCGAAGTAGTACAGCACAGCCGTGACCGCACCAATGACGACGCCGATGTCTGCGAGCAATCGAACCAGCGGCGATTCCGCTGCCTTGACCGTCGGCGACGCGGACGGGACACGCGCGTCGGCGACGGCGATCCGGCCGTCGGCGGCCGGGTGCGGGGTGGGCGCGGGGGCAGACATGTCAGTCGTCCGGCAGTGCCGGGCCGACGGAGGCACCTGACGGGTCGTATTCGAACCACGGTGCGCCGGCGATCCCGTACTGCCAACCTTGTTCGATCACCATCACGCCGTCGCCTGGCGCGCCGGGAGGCACCGCTATCGTGGCTTCGCGGTCCGTGGCCGTGGTCACCGCGATCGTGTCCGAGTTCCACAGAATGGTGGCGTGGAAGGGCAGGTTCTCGCCGACCAGACGGACCTTGTAGCCGCCCCGAGCGGGACCGTGATCAGGCTCGACCTTCCGGATCCGCGGACAAAGGGGGGCGGCGGCATTGCTGCCGCTGCCCTTGACGAAGCGGGCGTCCGGCTCGCTTCGGTGGGCCTGCACCAGATCACGCAGGATCTGGTAGGCGGCGACCTCGAGACACCCGAAGTCGTGGTTCCTGTCGCTCATCGCCATGTACGCGCTCTCGGCGCGCGTCCAATGCGCGCGCTGGCCCTCGAAGGCGGCCAGGCAGGCCCACACGGCGCCGTAATAGAGCTGCTTCATGTCGTTGTCGAACGAAGTCGGCTCGACCCTGAACACGTCGTCGCAGTCCTCCCTGGCGATTGCGTCGTACGCCGCAGCGTTCCCCTCCCAGCTGCCGCCGCCGGTAATGCCCATGTTCTTGATCCAACGCACCACCTGTGACGTCCCTCTCGTGGTGACCTTGGCATGAGGATCCACCCCCGCGTTGGCGGCGGAGCGGGTCTGTTCGCCGTGGGCCGGGGTCTGGCGGGACAGAGATGGCGGGAGAGAGATGGATCCGCCGATCCTGACGCGGGCGAGAACGATGGCGTGGACTCGGTTGCGCCGGCGGGGGGCTGCCTTCGTCCGATCCGAGCCGTTCCCGCCGCGGGCGGCCAAGCCAGCCAACAGCATGACGGTGATTGCGCGCCTGAAGCGCCGCATGACTACCCATCGTAGTTGTGTCACTGCCGAGATCGACAGTTGGCGTCATGTCGGGGTTCCGACGATGTGCAGGCTGAGCCCACCCGAGGGGACATACTCTGGGCGCTCGCTCACGCTGCGACTGGTCCGCGAGACCCTTGTCATCCCGCTGTGGAGCGCTGCCGCCAATCCCGTAGGTGAAACACTCGGTGTGTCCAACCTCTTGCGAGCGGTCCTGGAGGTAACCCGGGTAGGGCGGCGTCGTCAATGGCACCGCTGTCCAGGGGACTTGCGCCTTCGGAACGCCTGCCCTTTGCGCTGGTCAGGCAAGGATGGGCCCGTCGGGTGGGAACGCGGCGGTGAGTAGCAGCCGGATCGTGTCAAGTGGCGGGGTCGGGTCCTGTGGTGAGGAGCGGAAGCCGGTGTTCGATGGCCATCGGTTTGCCCCAGGCGGACAGCTGCTCGGTCGTATGACTGTCCGCTGTGGCGGCCAGCTGAGTATGCCAGTCGGTCGGCCGTAAGCGAGGCCGCGCCGATGAAGACGAGCTGCACGCAGGTCGGGTCGGCCAGGGTGATCTTTCTCGTGCGGGTCGACGCGATGCCGCTCGAGCACGAGCAGGTCGGCGGGCCGGCCCATGGCGAGATCACCGAGCTGGTCGCCGGTGTCCCGGCACACATTCGTACCACAGCCCTTGATACATCACCTCGTCGATGACCAGCCAAGACAGCTAAGCTGACGCGGCGAGTTCGGGAGATTGCGACCAAGCCGAAGACAACTCATTCCATACGGCTGCGACCAAGAGTTGAAGCATGCCGAGCTCCCGGTTGATAACGGCTCGCCAGGGCCTACCCTCGTTGGGCAGGCCCTGCGCGAGGACCACGATCAGTGACTGCGCCGCCCATCCGTGGTGGGGCGCCAACGAGCGGTGTTCATGTCAGCTGAGCGTCCTGGCCGTCGCCGGGGGAAGGCTCGAGTTGGTCGTGTCCTGGGCGGGGGTACTCGTGCACCTCCGGGCGTCGCCGAGCGCGTATCTCCGCAGCGCCCGGTCGAAGAGCACCTCGACGGCGGCGATCCGGCTCCTCCCTGGCGCCCGTGACACCGCTGTCCTCGGCGGTGTCACTACCTTCAACAGGCGGAGGACGTGGGCGAACGGGCCCATGCAGTTCCGGGGGTCGGTCCTGGCTGGTCTCGGTGGAACACGAAGGTAGCGGCCCCGCGCACTGTAGCGATCATCGACCGTGGTCAGTAGCCTGATGGGGTACGACCGCCGGCGCCGTACGGGACCGCTGCCCGCTTGGAGTCGAGTCAACGTGCCTGTCATCGCGGCTGTCGTCTCCGTCGTGCTGACGGCGGCCCTCGCCTGGTTCATCGGGACCCGGATCACTTACGGCTGGGACGAGGTCAAGCGGCAACGCGAGTCCGACCTGGCCGCCCTCAAGCTGTTCTACGAGTGCTACGGCAAGTACTTCGCTGCCTGGAAGATGTGGGACGTGTACGTCACGGCTCCGAGGCAGAAGAACCATGCCTTTCCCGCCGCCGATCCGACGGCCTGGACCCTGCTCCGCGACGCGGAGGCCGCCGAGGGCGGGTTCGAGTCGATCCTGATGAAACTGGCGTCGGAGTACGCCACCAGCGAGCAGGACAGGTTGCTGCTCGCGTCGTTCCGCCAGGGCGCCCAATCGTTGCGCGAGGCGATGCGCAGCGGCGAGGCGCTGCGCTGGAAGGCGCAACCCACCTCGGTGGACCGTCCCGACAATGAGGAGAGGCGGCGCCTCGAATACCGCAAGTACCGTGCGTTCAAGGCACTCTGTGAATATGTGGCGGTCAGGCTGGCCGAGGGCCCGGCTGTGGCACGCGGGCGGCGCCGGGGTGGCCCGCGCCGCGCCGGTCGGTCGCGGGACGGCGATCGAGCGACCTTGCTCCTGGGGATCAGGCCGCAGCGGGCGATCGACGAGACAAACGCCGTAGCCGCCCTGATCGAGATCACCCAGACGCAGAACATCGGCGGGCGTTGGTACAAGATCGCAGAGGACGCGTTCGGCCTGCCGAAGGTCGAAGCGGCGTAGCGGATCCTGGCACCGTGGCCTGATGGGCAAACAGCCGGAACGGACCCGCGGACTCGGCTTCCGGGCAGCGCTGACCTGATGCTCGCCGGGCGCTGTTGCGTTGGCTGCTCGGAGGATCAGGCAGCGTTGACCAGTGAGGGCACGCTGCTCGGGTTCGCTCCTGGTTACGTATCCGCTCGGCGCTCGCCGGATTCCGCTTTCCGGCCCAGGTGATCGCGGTGGCGGTGCGCTGGTTTCTGCGGTACGGCCTGTCCTATCGCGACGGCGAGGACTACGCGCCGAACGCACGATCGAGGTCGACCACCTGACGTCTACCGCTGGGTGCAGCGGTTCACGAACGTACGCGCCCGCCCTTGAGACGCCATCGAGTACGCGAAGGAGTCGTGCCGAGTCAAGCAGTCCGTGAGCGGCGTGCACGCGGTAACCCGGTGTTTCAGCTCACCCAGAACACGCGAAGACCGGGGGTTGGCCTGCAGGTTCTTGCGAGTCTCGCGCCGCCGATGGCTCGTGCCACTCCCCCATTGACCCCCAGTAGTCATGTGGGTCAGCGGCATGCTCAAGCGCGTTTACCCTGGTCGAGACCAAGCCTACTCAGCCGAGTAAAGGAGTCCCGAATTCACGCCGCCTGCCATCACGACCGTCAAGGCCGTGCGCGGTGGCGGTCATGCCCGACCAGCGCGTCGCCCAGCGCCGTATCACGTGCGATCTCCGGAGATGGCCCCACGCCCTGGCGTCGCAGGATGATCCAGTGGCCTCAATCGGCCTACGAACGTCCCTGATGGCGCAACTCGTCCGGCAGTACGAGTGTGCGGGCGACCGGAGTACTGCTGCGCAACATGTCGAGCACGGCCAGCATGTCGACGGTTCCGCAAACATCGTGTACTCGGAGGATCTGGTTGGGAACGTGCCGCATCGCGGCCAGGGCACCCAGTGTCCCGGCGTCTCGCTCGGCGGGTCGCCGGTGCGTCAACGCGCCCACGAAGTCTTTCCGCGACAGTGCTAACAGAATCGGATACCCGAGCGCGACGACCCGGTCGATGCCGCGGAGAAGCGCGATCGTCTGGGCGGGTGTCTTGGCGAAGTCGGGTCCTGGATCGACGATTATTGATTCGCGTAGAACGCCGAGGCCGATCGCGGCGTCGACCTGCCGGGCGAGGAAGGCGGCAACCTCAGTGGCAACGTCGGAGTAAAGGTCCGGGTCCTGCATCCGGGTCAGCGGTGGTGCCGATGTGTGCATCACGACGAGCCCCGCGCGATACCGGGCACAAACCTTCGCAATGCCGGGATCGCGCAGACCCGAGACGTCGTTGATGATGTGAGCGCCCGCGTCGAGGGCGGCTTCCGCGACCGCTACCTTGAACGTGTCCACCGAGATCGCTACTCCGGGGGCAGCCCGGACCAGCTCACGAACAACGGCCACCACGGCAGATGCCTCCGCCTCTGCGTCGACCGGATTTCGGTTCGTGATGCTGGACTGCGCACCCACGTCAACCGCATCCGCTCCGCTGGTAATCAATGCGAGAGCGTGCTCGACGGCCTCGTGCGTCGAGCGCGGTCCGGGATCTGAGAACGAATCGGCGTTGACGTTCACCACGCCCATGAGTGCCGGCTTGGACAGTGAGATTGTCATAGTCCTGGCTCGGATCACCGTCACTGGTGCCACCTTTCTTCTGCGCCGCAGAGCGCTAGCGGACCCCACATAGACGACGACCTTGTTGGGATATCCACACCGGACAGCGTGCGCCCCGCCGCCCAGTAGCTGACGACGAGCGGCAGCGAGCACCACGCAAAGATCGAAGAGGGGGAATAGCCAAGCCCTTCTTCCCCGAGCTTCGCCGCGAGAGTCATTGCTCCACCTTCGCAGACAGCCGACCGGCCGCCTCGGTCGACACGGCCCGGGGTCAACCGGCCGCCGATCCACACCCTCTGATTCGTGATCCGGTTGGCCCACTCGGCGTGGGCCCAGGTCAGGACCCACGTCACTAGGACGACCAGAACACCGAGCAGGATGTTCAGGCTCAGGCCGTCGGTAAGGATTCGGCTGGGCAGGGGCTTGTTGAACGCAATCGGCAAGATGACGCTGAAGGGCACGGCGAGGATCACGGCTGTCAGGATCATCCCCATGCGGAACCGTTTGGCGGCAAGCGCGTCGAGTGCCAACTCCTCTTCGTCAACTGGCTTGTTGACCTGCTTCACTACGCCGACCACCTCCACCGGCAGGGTCGACCCTTCCGGTCGACGAGCGGTTTCATATATCACCGTAGGCACGGCGCTCGAGTCACTCCAGTGTCCGACCGGGGCGCGTGCGCGGATAACGTGCCTCGTCCAGACGGGCGTGGTACGTGTGCTGAGCCGCCTCGCGCTCCGGCCGGCTCGCGCACCTGTTTCGCGTACCTGCCCAACAGCCCGGCCATCGCAAGCGGGTCAAGGCAGCGGCGCCGCTGATCCGCCAAACCGCCCAATACCCGCGTAAAGGGTACAACTTCAGTGTCTTAGTCGTTAACAGCCGATCGCGATACCCGGTTTTCGAGTAGGTATCCCCGGCACGGGTATCTACGGGCTCGCCAGGCACCGCCTTAGTGATGCTGGACGAAGCGGCCGCGAAAATCGAGGACTCGGCCCATGACCAGCAGGAGACGCGCATGCTGCAAGAACTCCCCAGGTTCGTCGTCGAGCGACGGGTCCCGAAAATGACCTCCTCCGATCTCGCCGGCCTGCACGCGGCCCTCGCAGAGGCAGCTCAGCGGTTGAGCGCGGAGAGCGACCACGTCGCATGCATGCGCACCATCTATCTGCCGTCGCAGGAGCGGTGGATCGCAGTGTTCGAGGCCGAGACGCCTGACACGGTGCACCGGGCCGCGAAGATCGCGCAGCTACCACCGGGGGACGTACACGAGGCCATCGAGATGACCGCTTCGAGGCAGAGGTGAGCGCCTTGACAGAGCAGGTGCAGGTCGCTGTGGAGCTGGGTGACCGGGCAGTTGCGGATCGTCCGGAGCACGGGATGCAGCCGTCGTTGCCTATCCAGGGGCCCGGCCGGCTGCTCGACTCCCTCGCCTGTCTGAGCAACAGGCGCCCTCGCCGCGTCGATGTCAGCGACCGACTCAACGGAATGCTCGAGACTGCGGGTGGCCGTCTCGATTGTTCACTGCTCGAGTTGGCAACGGCGGTGGCCTCCGACGTCGAGACGGCGCGTAGGGCTGTCGCCGCCCTCGACCCCATTGATCACGTTCTGTCGGTTGACATACTGAATGCCCCGGCGGAGGAGCGTTTCAGCATCGAATGGGCACCCGTGACAAGCGTCGTCGACGTGCTGCTCGACTGGGACCTCCTCACGGTCGACATCACCGTCAGCGAGCTCTCGGAGTGGCTAGGGGTGCCGCACGCCGTCGCCGGTCGCGCCCTCTCCTGGCTCGCGGTGACCCCCGGCGTCGCCGTACGGGGATGGGGTGACGAGGCGGGGACGGTGAGCATCGCCGTTGCTCTCGAGCGCTGCCCACTCACGGCCGAGGTGCCCGCGGCCGGATGACGGAGGGAGCCAGCGCGCGTATTTGCTGATCCCGGCGAGTCGGGCGGTGGCCGTGGCTCGTGTTGATCTTGACTAGGTTGCTGGTCTTCTGGACCGTAGTGGGATATTCAGGATGCGTGCACGTTGACTCTGCGCGCGGTGGCGTGGCCCAGCGGCTCGCGCCATGACATCCGTGGCCAAGCGAGCCCCCGGTAACCTCCCAGCGGCGCTGACCAGCTTCGTCGGTCGGCGCAGCGAGATGGCGGCTGTCAAACAGTCGCTGACACAGTCCCGGCTCGTGACACTCGTGGGCGTGGGGGGCGTGGGCAAGACCAGGCTGGCGGTGTACGCAGCCGCCGAGGTTCGGCGTGCGTTCCCAGATGGGGCCTGGTTCGTCGACCTCTCGCCGTTGCATGACGAGGAGCTCGTGGCGTCCACCCTGGCGAGGGCCATGCAGCTGCAGAGCCGTTCACGCGGGTGGGCGCCGGCCGCGCTCGCCCGGCACCTGTCGAACCGGAACCTCCTCATCGTGCTCGACAACTGCGAGCAGCTGCGGCACGCATGCGCCGTACTCGTCGACGCCATCCTCCGGGAGTGCCCAACCCTTCGGGTGTTGGCGACGAGCCGGCAGGCGTTGGATATCGCCGGTGAACACCTCATCACGGTGCAACCGCTGGCGACGCCGGCCCCGGAAAACCCGCCGCCGCCCAGCGCGCTACAAAGGTACGACGCCGTGGCCCTTTTCGCCGAACGAGCGCAGGCCGTCGCACCTGGATTCCACCTCAACGTCGAGAACAGCGCATCTGTTGCTGCGCTCTGCTACCGGCTGGACGGTATTCCGCTCGCGCTGGAGCTCGCCGCGGCGCGGTTGCGCGTCCTGTCACCGCAACAGATTCTCGACCGGCTGAACGAACACTCAGGGGTTCTCCGGTCTGACAGCGCCGTGGCGCCGCCCCGGCATCGCAGCCTGCGTTCCCTGATCGACTGGAGCTACGACCTGTGCACTCCCGAGGAGAGGATGCTGTGGTCCCGGCTCGGCGTATTTCCTGGCAGCTTCGACTTGGAGGCCGCAGAGCAGGTTTGCAGCGGGGACGACGTTCCGCACGACAGAGTCCTGGATCTCCTTTCGGGCCTCGTCGAGAAGTCGATCCTTTTGACCCAGTACGGCGGGGGGCGCATGCGCTACCGGATGCCGGAGACGATCCGAGCCTTCGGGCAGGAGCAGCTGGCGGCCGCGGGTCAGGAGATGACGTTGCGACGGCGCCACCGGGATTACTTCGCAAACATCTACCTGGCCAACGAGACTTGGTTCGGGCCGCGGCAACGCGACCTGCTGCAGGGAATGCTGCTCGAACGCGACAACTACCGCGCGGCGCTGAACTTCTGTCTCAGTGAAGGTGACCAGCCCATCACCGCGGCGCGACTGGTGGGCGCCGTGGCGGCGGAGACCATGGTGCTCGGCTTCCTCAGCGAGGGCCGCTACTGGATGCACCGCGTCCTCTCGGTCATGGACAAGCCAAGTCCCGAGCTCATTCAGCTGCTGTGGCTCGACGGCTGGCATGCTCTCAACCAGGGCGACATCGAAGGCGGCGAGTCCCGGCTCATAGTGAGCCGCGATATGGCCGACGAGTTCGGCGACACCAGCGCCGCGGCCATAGCGACGGTCTTCCTCGGTGTGGGCGCGTTGATGCGCGGCGATGTGCAGGCCGCGTTCGATCTGTACGAGGCCGCCTATGCACGGATACGCCGGGCGCAAGACCCGTTCGGCTTCGTGATCGCCGCGGCGAGGCTCGGCTTTGCGTCGTTCATGCTCGGGGATCCGGAACGTGCCATCGGGCTGTGCGAAGAGGCGATTGCCGAAAGCAAACGGCACGGTGAGTTATGGCACCGGGCTGAGGCACTCGGGCTCTTGAGCATGATCATATGGCGACAGGGGAATGCCCGCCGCGCGACCGAGCTGTCCGTGGAAGCGCTTCGGACTCAGCGCAGCTTCGACAACGCGGTCGGCACTGCCCAGTGCCTGGGGACGTTGGCGTGGATCGCCGGCACGGAGCGTCAGTACCCGAGGGCGGCTCGCCTCCTTGGAGCGGCCGACGGAGTCTGGCACGCGATCGACGCCTCTCTCTTCCCGCATCTTCTCGGCTACCGCATCGAGTGTGAGAAGACCGCGCGGCGTGCCCTCGGAGAGCGGGCGTTCGAGTCGGGTTACCGAGCCGGCTTCGACAGTCCACTGGCAGACAACGTCGCCTTCGCGCTGGGCGAGGTGGAGGCCGGCACCGGCGATGGGGGCGATGCCGCGGCCGGACTCACGCGGAGAGAACGCGAGATCGGCGACCTGGTCGCGAAAGGCTTGAGCAACAGGGAGATCGCGGCCAGCCTTGTGATTTCCCAGCGAACGGCGGAGGGACATGTCGAGCACATTCTCGCCAAGCTCGGCTTCACCTCTCGAGCCCAGATCGCTGCGTGGGTCGCCGAGCATCGGACCTCCGCGCGTGGTGCTTGAAGAAGCGTCGTGCCTGAAAATCAGAGCCCAATGCCTTCGGCTCAGCGTCAGTCGTCCCCACTGTTGTTTCGGCTTCGTCAGAGCCGCTCGAAGACCGTCGCGTTCGCGGTGCCTCCACCTTCGCACATCGTCTGGAGGCCGTAGCGACCTCCCGTGCGTCGAAGGTGATGCACCAGGGTGGTGGCGAGGCGCGCCCCTGAGGCGCCCAGTGGATGACCCAGCGCGATTGCCCCGCCGACGGGGTTGAGCCGATCCAGCTTGGCGCCGGTCTCGATCTGCCACGCCAGCGGCACGGGGGCAAAGGCCTCATTGACCTCGAAGGCATCGATGTCGTCGATGGTGAGCCCTGAGCGGCGCAGGGCGAGTGCGGTTGCGGGGATGGGCCCAGTGAGCATCTTGACCGGGTCGCCACCGGCGACGACGGCGGTGTGAACCCGCGCCAGCGGCGTCAGTCCGAGTGCCTTGGCCTTTTCGGAAGTCGTGATGAGCAGGGCTGCCGCTCCGTCTGAGATCTGAGAGGCGTTGCCCGCGGTGATCGAGCCACCTTCGAGGAAGGCCGCCTTGAGCGCCGCCAGCTTGTCGAGTGTGGAGTCTCGACGGATGCTCTCATCGGAGGAGATCACCTGTTCGCCGACAACGACTGGCATGATCTCGGCGGAAAAGAGCCCGGCGTCTTGTGCGGCCGCCGCCTTCTCGTGCGATGCCAGGGAGTACTCGTCGAGCTGGGTTCGCGAAAGCCGGTACTCGGTCGCGATCCTCTCCGCGCCGGCGCCCTGGTTGAAGCGGCCGTGGAAACCCGGAGCGTCGAGCTCCTCGGCGAAGCGGGTAACGGCCGGCCCTCCCATCTCTCCGGTGCCGGGGACGTTGGCGGCTCCCATCGGAACAGCGGACATCATCTCGACGCCCCCGGCGACGACGATGTCGGCCTGGCCTGAGATGACCATGGCGGCGGCGGTGGATATGGCCTGCTGCGAGGAACCACACTGACGGTCGATCGTGAAACCAGGAACCGACTCCGGCCAACCGGCCCCGAGTACCGCCATGCGACCGATGTTTCCCGACTGCTGGCCGACGCTGATGACGTTCCCCCAGTGGACGTCCTCGACCAGGACTGGATCGACGCCCGTCCTGGCCGCGAGCGCCCTCAGCACCTGGCCCGACAGCTCCACAGCATGGAGGGCCGCCAGTCCCCCGTTGCGCTTGCCGATCGGGGTACGAACCGCGTCCACGATGACCGCGTCGCGCATGAGCTTTCTCCTAGACTCTCAGTTGCTTTCCACGGTCGACGGCGTCGGAATTGGGTCGGGCGAAAGGCTGAATGTGGGCTAGTAGACGACACGACTGATCGTCTCCGCGACCACTGCCGGCTTGGGGAGACCTTCGATCTCAAGGGTCTGCTCGACGACCATGTGGACGGCGCCACCCGGACGTTCCGTTGCCTCGAGCAGCACCGCATGGAGACGCAGCCGCGAACCAACGGGAACTGGTGCCGGGAACCGGACCTTGTTCGATCCGTAGTTCACGCCCATCTTGGCCCCTTCGGTCCCGAAGATCTGCCATCCCAGCGCCGGAAGCAGCGACAGGCTCAGGTAGCCGTGCGCTATCGGCCCGCCGTAGGGGCTCTCCGCACATGCCCGGTCGACGTCCACGTGGATCCATTGGTGATCACCGGTTGCCTCAGCGAACGTGTCGACGCGCTCCTGGGTGATCTCGACCCAATCGCTGGTGCCGAGATGCTCGCCGACGGCCGCAATGATCTCACCAACGTTGCGAAACACCCTCATCAAACTGCTCCCCAGTCGTCGGTAGGTAGGCCAGTTCAGGCGCGGATCGACGCTGCCCCGACCATCGACCTCAAGAACCGCGTGGCACATCGTAGTCGCTAAAGAGTATAATTAGTTAGCGATTTAGACAAGGCTGATTCATGAATGCGCGACGTTCCGCGGCAAATCTTGTTGGCGGGACTGGAGTACGCCAGAGCTTCCGGCCGCGGCGCGCCAGGAGTTGCCCGGTTACCCCAACGCCATCCACTGGTTGCAACAACCTGGCCTCGGCTGCCGGCGACTGGAGCAGTAACGCTGCGCTTGTGGCTAGTTTTCAAATACATACGTACCAGGCGCGGACTCGGCGGCCGGGTGCGCCGGGGTTCCAAGATGGTCGGGCGCGGGTCGAGGATCGCCGGAGCGGGTGAGGAGCCAGTCGGACCACGTGGGCCACCATGATCCTGAACGCTGGTCGGCGTGGTCGAGCCAGCTGTCGGAGTCGGCGTCGGCGGCTGGGCCGTGCCGGAAAGCCGCCCGCGATTTGCCCAATGGGTTGACGATCGTCTGAATGTGCCCGCTCGACGTCACCACGACCTCGGTGTGTCCCCCCAACAGCTGGCTCGTGGCGTAGCACGGCCGCCATGGGGTGATGTGGTCGGTGCTGCCGGCGATCACGAAGGTGTCGCAATGCACCCTGCGTAGATCTATCGAGCTTCCGAGCACGGTGAGCGACCCTGGCCGGCCGGCCCGGTTCTCCGCGTAGATGTCGAGCAGGTCGCAGTTGAGTGCCGCCGAGATGTTTGAGGCGTCGGCGTTCCAGGCCAGGATGTCGAAAGCGGGTGGGTCGTCGCCGAGCAGCCAGTTGTTGACGGCGGAGGAGTACACCAGGTCCGCCGGGCGCATGAAGGCGAAGTTGCGCACCAGTGCCCGGTGGCCGTACACGGCACCGCGCTGTGCGTCGCGGGTCACCCGGCGCCGGGTGCGCGGCCCGGCCATGGCGGTGATCAGGTTCGCCGGCCCGGAGCCGATCATGGTGACCAGGAAGCTCGCCGCATGGATCCGCACGTCGCCGCCGGCGGCGAGATGCCCGAGCATGAGCGCTGTCGTGAGGCCGCCGGCGCATACCCCGAGTACGTTCAGGTCGGGGCTGGCGGTGATCTCCCGGACGATGTCGGCGGCGCGTAGTTGCGCGGCCACGTAGTCGTCCAGCGCCCACCGTCCGTGGTCGGGCGAGTTCCTTCGCGGGTTGCGCCACACGATGCAGAAGGTGTGCACTCCTTGGCCGACGGTGAACTCGATGAGGCTGCGCCCAGGCGCCAGGTCGAGGATGTAGTGCTTGTTGACCTGCGGCGGCACGATGAGCAACGGCCTGCTGCGGACGTCTCGGGTGGTGGGGGCGTACTGGAGGACCTCGAACATCTCTTCCCGGTGCACCACCGCGCCGGGGCTGCAGGCAAGGTTTTCGCCGACGCGGAACGGCCGGGTGTCGACCTGTGCCGGGAGCCCACCATTCAGGACGAGATCACGAGTCATGTTGCGGGCCCCGCGCAGCAGGGACGCGCCGCCCGTGTCGAGCGCCCGCTTGAGCGCCGCGGGGTTGCCGGTCAACACGTTCGGGGGCGCGGCCGCGGCGGTCAGGATGCGGGCAAGGTATCCGGCACGCAGCTGGTTCTTGACGTCGAGGCGCGGCGATTCGGCGACCCGCAGCAGGGCCTCCGACCAGGCGAGGTAGGACTGGCCCCACCACCGGTAGAACGGGTTCTGCTGCCACGCGGCGTCGGCGAACCGCCTGTCCCGACCCGGGAAGTCGACCACCTCCTTACCGAAGGCCGCGCGTACCGACGCGGTCGCCACCCGGAACGCCTCCGGCAGAACCTGGCGTGGGTGCGCCAGGTCGGCGATGGCCCGCGCCAGGCCGCGGCCGTCGAAGTCGACGGTGGGCACTTCTCCGCCGACGGCGTCGGCCTCGTCTACCGAAGAACTCACGGAGCCCTCCATGCCACGGTGGATACGCTTGGGTGGGTGCCTGGCCGTCGCGGAATTGCGGTCAGCCTTCACGTCCGGTGATGTCCTCGGTCAGCTGCGGGACCACGGCGTGCAGGTCACCCACGATCCCGAAGTCGGCCAACTCGAAGATCGGCGCCTCGGGATCCTTGTTGATCGCCACGATCGTCTTGGCGGTCTGCATTCCCGCCCGATGCTGGATCGCGCCGGAGATGCCGACCGCCAGGTACAACTGCGGCGACACCGTCTTACCCGTCTGGCCCACCTGATGCGCATGCGGGTACCACCCCGCGTCCACGGCCGCACGGGAGGCGCCGACCGCCCCGCCGAGCGCGTCGGCCAGCCCTTCGATCAACGAGAACTTCTCTGCCCCACCCAGCCCGCGTCCGCCCGACACCACGATCGCCGCCTCGGTGAGATCGGGCCGGCCGGACACGGCGCGCGGCACCCGCTCGGTGATCCGCGCGGCGCGGGCGAGGTCGCTGAACGGCACCTCGACGGTCTGCACGGTGGGGGCCGTCGGGGCTGGCTCCGGCGCGGCGGCGTTGGGCTTGACCGCGATGATCGGCACGCCCTGGGTGACCGTCGAGGTCACCACGAACGACGCGGCGAACGCCGACTGTGTCGCCACC
Organism: Actinomycetes bacterium; assembly: GCA_036001885.1. GTDB lineage: Bacteria > Actinomycetota > Actinomycetes > JAKEEW01 > JAKEEW01 > DASYTV01. Next base: position 71,321 of record DASYTV010000295.1, on the reverse strand, counting down.
GGCGCGCCGTCCGGACCGCCCGTCACGTCGACGGCATCGGTCAGGATGCCCGAGCCCAGCTTGACCGCTGCCCGCGCGGCGATCTCCCGACCGTCGGCGCTCGCGGTCACCAAGATGGCCGCTGGGCGCGCCTGGGAGGCGATGTGCGCGAGCGCCTCCGCCTTGCCGGCCACCAGATAGTCGTTGACCTCCGGCGCGTCCACCGCGTAGACCGTGGATGCCCCGTACTCCCCGAGCCTGGCTGCCAGTTGGTCCGCCCCGGGGCCGAGCACGACCGCGGCGGGCTCGCCGATCCGGCGGGCCAGGGTGAGCAGTTCGAGCGTCGGCTTACGCACCGCGCCATCGGGCGCCTCGACCAGTACCAGAACCTGTGACATCGAACGCCCTCCCTTAGACGAACTTCTGCGTTGCCAGGAACTCGACCAGGCGCCCGGCCGCGTCGCCCTCGTCGGTGACGATTTGCCCGCCGCCGCGGGGCGGACGCGCGGTCACCGACGCCACCGTCGACCGGGCCGCTCCGCGGCCCACCTCGGCCGGGTCGATGCCCAGGTCGGCGAGCGACCACGTCTGCATCGGCTTCTTCTTCGCAGCCATGATCCCCTTGAAGGACGGATACCGCGGCTCACCGGTCCGGTCGGTCACGCTGACCACCGCCGGCAGCGGCGCCTGCACCATCTCCGTGGCCGCGTCGCCGTCGCGACGGATCTGCACCTGGGCCGCCTGCGGGTCGACCTTCAACTCTGAGGCGAACGTGAGCTGGGCGACACCGAGGCGCTCCGCCAGCATCGCCGGGACCACGCTCATCGTGGCGTCGGTGGAGGCCATTCCGCAGATCACCAGGTCAAATCCGATCCGCTCGAGCGCCTTGGCCAGTACCAGAGACGTGCCGAGAGCATCGGTGCCGGCCAGCGCGTCGTCACTGACGTGGACAGCCGCGGTTCCTCCCATGGCCAGCGCCTTGCGTACCGCCTCGCTCGCCGCGGCCGGACCCATCGTCAGGTAGGTGATTTCTCCCGTTGCCGCGGACTCCACCACTTGTAGCGCCTGCTCGACGGCGTACTCGTCCAACTCGGACAACAATCCGGGCACAGCCTCCCGGTCCACTGTGGATTCGGCGGTGAACCGGCGCACGGCCGTCGCGTCCGGTACATGTTTGACCAACACAACGATCTTCATTTCAAGCACCTCCGGCGCCTTGTCGACATCGGTTATCCCCGTGCGCCCGTTGGCGGCGGGCCAGGCAGCACGCGCTGTTCTCCGGCACAGGCCAGCTGATGCTCCATCCGGTCGACGAGCTCACGCGCCAGTGCGAATGACGACGTCGCCGCCGGTGAGGGTGCGTTGCGCACGTGCGATGTTCCGGGCGTCTCCGAGATCACGAAGTCGTCGACCAGGGTGCCGTCCCGGCCGACCGCCTGGGCGCGGACGCCGCTTGCGGTCACCGGGTTGAGCCGCACGGACTCCAGCGCGGGTACGTACTTCGCGCACGCTCCGAGGAATGCCCGGCGGCTGGCCGCCATCCGTAGTTCGTTGAGGCCGGTCCGCCAGAACCTGCGTCCGACCTTCCAGGTCCCGGGCCAGGTGAGGGTCTCGACCAGGTCCCCGGGGGTGATCCGCCGGGCGCGGTACCCCTCCCGCGAGGGCACCAGCATCGCGGTGGGCCCCAACGAGACATGTCCGTCGATGTGCTTCGTGACGTGCACGCCCAGGAACGGCAGGTCGGGGTCGGGCACCGGGTAGATCATGCCGCGGACCACCGGCGGCTGGTCGGCGGCCACCCGAAGGTAGGCGCCACGAAACGGCAGGATTCGCGGGTCCGGTGAAGCCCCGCCCGAAACAGCGAGCCGGTCAGACCACAGGCCGGCGCAGACGACGGCCCGGCCGGCCCGAAAGGTAACGTTCGGACAGTCGACGACCGTCTCCTGCCCGACGCGGCTCACCGCCGTGACCTCACAGCCCAGCGCGAAGTCCACGCCCTTCCCGCGCAGTTCGCGCTCGATCACCCGGGCCACCTCGCCGTAGTCGACGATGCCGGTGTTGGGGGAATGCAATGCGCTTACGCCGCGGGCCTCGGGTTCGACCTCACGAATCTCTGCCGCCGACACCCGTCGAAGGCCCGGGACACCGTTCGCGCGTCCGCGTGACTCGAGCTCGTCGAGACCGGCTAGCTCTCTCTGGTGCAGCGCGACGATCAGCTTGCCGCATCGTTCGTACGGAATCGCGTTCTCGTCGCAGTACTCGTACATCAAGCGAGCGCCTTCGACGCACAAGCGTGCCTTCATCGAACCGGACGCGTAGTAGATGCCGCTGTGGATCACGCCCGAGTTGTGGCCAGTCTGGTGCCGGGCCACCCTGGACTCCTTGTCGATGACGACCAGACGCAAGCCCGGCTGTCGGGTCACCATCTCCCGGGCGACCGCCAGCCCAACGATCCCGGCGCCGACCACCGCGGCATCGTACGAACCACCGGAAGCATCCGTCATCGCGTCTCGTTCCATGAATTCGTATTCATACCGTGGTGACTCTACCGTGTGGTGTCCGCCAGGCCCAGGGTGAGGCATCTCGCAGTTACAGTTCCGGGTAGTCAGCTCCGCACCGGACTGCGGACCAGTGCTTTGCCCTTGGGGGAGGGGGTGAAGGCTCGGGGAGGGCCGCCAAGGCCCGAGCCGTGCCTTTAGGCGGGGAGAACGTCAAGCTCAAGGGCTGGCGGGTCATCGGCGCCGGGTCGTTCCTGCCCAGCTATCGTTCCTATCGGCAAGGGGTCGAGCCAGCGAGTGCAAAGGGATCGATACATGGCCACCAGTAAGGACATCGCGCGAATCGCCGGCGTCTCGCAGTCGACGGTGTCGCGCGTGCTGCAGAATCGCAGCAACGTCGAGGAGGGCACACGCCAGCGAGTTCTCACGGCTCTGCGCGAGACTGGTTACGTACCCAACTCGCAGGCGCGGGCCATGCGGATGCGCCGGTCCGGCCTCGTCGGCGTCGTCACCGGACGGCTCACCAACCCCTTCTACCCGGAACTGCTCGATGGGCTGGCCCAGGCGATCGCGGTCGCGGGTATGCGCATGGCACTCTGGACCTCCGACGAGCCGGCCAGCTCGACCGTGGCGGTCCAGGCGATCCAGGGCGGAGCGATCGACGGTCTCATCTTCACCTCGGCCACTCGCAAGGATCCCGCGCTGAAGCAGGCCGTCGCTCAGCATCTGCCAATCGTGCTCGTCAATCGTTCGATCGCGAGGCTTCGATGTGACCAGCTAACCAGCGACAACGTCGGTGGCGGACGACTCGTGGCGGAGTACTTCCTCGCTCATGGACGCACCGCCGCTGCAGTGGTGGGCGGCAGCGATCTGATCAGCACCAGCCGCGAGAGACGCCGCGGGTTCGTCAGCGCCTTCGCCGGGCACGGGATCGAGATTCCCGCGGAGCGTCAACCGGAGTGCGACTTCACGCACGACGCCGCCAAGAATGTCGGACTCGACCTTCTCTCCAGTGGCGCGCGGCCGAGCGCGGTGTTCTGCGTCAACGACCTGGTTGCCTTCGGCGTCCAGGACGCCGCGCATCAACTAGGTGTCGCCATGCCCGACGCCCTCTGGGTCGCCGGCTACGACGACATCGCGATGGCTTCCTGGGATCGGATCGACCTCACCTCGGTGCGACAACCAGTCGAGTCGCTCGCGAAGGTCGCTGTCGAGACTCTCGTTAATCGGATCCAGAAGCCGGACACGCCGTACGCGCATCGCCGGTTCCCGGCGGAACTGGCGGTGCGGGGGTCGACCGCGCAGGCAGCGGCACGACGCTGACCCTCGGCTGACGACCACGCGAGGCTTCGTCGCATCGCGGCGTCCGGTCGACCGGGCCGCTTGCCGGGGGCGCCTGGTCAGCTGAGACGTTCGAGCACCATCGCCATGCCCTGTCCCCCGCCGACGCACATCGCCTCGAGGCCGAACTGCTTGTCGTGCCACCGCAGTGAGTTGATCAGCGTGGTGGCGATCCGAGCGCCGGTCATCCCGAACGGGTGCCCGAGGGCGATGCCGCCACCGTTGACGTTGAGCCTGTCCAGGGGGACTCCCAGCTCCTGGTAGGAAGGGATGACCTGGGCCGCAAAGGCTTCGTTGATCTCGACCTGGTCGATGTCGGCGATGCTCAGTCCGGCGTTGGCCAAGGCGTCGATGCTGGCGCCGACCGGCCCCAGACCCATGATCTCGGGACTGAGCGCCGAGATCCCCGTCGAGACGATGCGAGCAAGCGGCGAGATCCCGAGTTGGTTGGCCTTGGCGTCCGACATGATGACGAGGGCCGCGGCTCCGTCGTTGAGCGGGCACGCATTGCCCGCGGTCACCGAGCCGTCAGGACGGAAGACCGGCTCGAGCTCGGCCAGCTTGTCGACGGTGGTCCCGGCGCGCGGGCTCTCGTCGGTTTCCATGACCGTGCCGTCCGGCAGGGTGATCGCCGTGATCTCGCGCTTCCAGAACCCAGCCGTCGCGGCCTCCTGGTAACGCTGCTGTGATCGCGCCGCGAACTCGTCCTGCTCCGCACGGCTCACACCACGGATCGCTGCAACGTTCTCAGCGGTCTGGCCCATCGCGATGTAGACGTCGGGCAGCAGGTCACGCTCCCGCGGATCCTCCCAGGTCGGTGCGCCACCCGCAGACCTCATCTTCGAGTGCAGCTGTGCGTCCGCGAACAGCGGGTTGGTCCACGGATTCCGCGCGCGGTCGCGCGGGTCGGCGCCGTCGGGTACAGGCGGGCTGTCGCTGTGGCCACGCCGGCCCCGACTCACCGCCTCGACACCGGCCGCGATGAACACGTCGCCCTCCCCCGCCCGGATGGCGTGCATCGCCATGCGCGCCGTCTGCAAGCTCGACGCGCAGTACCGCGTCACAGTCGTGCCGGGCACGCTGTCGAGCCCAAGCAGGGTGGCGACCACCCGGCCCATGTTGAACCCTTGCTCGCCACCCGGTGCGCCACATCCGAGCATGAGGTCGCGAACTGTCGAGGCGTCAAGCTCGGGCACCTGCCCCAGTGCCGCCCGGATCGCGTGCGCAGCCAGGTCGTCGGGCCGTACGTCCTTCAACGCGCCCTTGTACGCGCGACCGATCGGACTTCTGGCCGCAGCGACGATGACAGCCTCGGGCATGGGTTCTCCTCACGTGGGGTAGTCGGCGCGCCCGGCGTCATGCGGCGCTATCGCCGCGTCCAGTTGCCGTGGCGCGGGCAGCTAGCAGCGCATGTGCGTTCCCGCCGCCACGTTCAGCGTCTCTCCGGTGATGTTCGCGGCACGATCGGACAACAGGAAGGCCGCCGCTTCGACGACGTCCGCGACCTCGGCCAGCCGCCCCAGGGGCGACTTGGCCACCTCAGCCGCTTTCATGTCCGGGTGCAGGGCGTCGGCGAACCGGGTGCCGGTGATCATGCCCATCGCGAGCGTGTTCGCCCTGATTCCATAGGGCCCGCCCTCGTGTGCACAGCTCCGGGTCAGCACATTCAGACCGCCCTTCGAGACCGCGTACGGGGTCTCGATGCCGAGCCCACCGATGTCGGGGGCGTACGTCGAGATGTTCAAGATCACCCCGGGGATGCGGGCGTCGCGCATCTGCCGCATCGCCTGACGGCACAGCATCCAGGGTCCGTTGAGATTGACATCCAAGGTCCGGTCCCACACCTGCGGGTCGTACTCGAAGATCGACCCCAGCACGTTGTACGCAGCGTTGTTCACCAGAACTGATACCGGTCCCAACTGGTCGAGCACCCAGTCAGTCACCTCGACGATCTGTTTCCGATCACCGACATCGAGTGTCTTGGCCACGGCACGACCGTGATGCGCGGTCGCGATCTCCTTCGTCACCCGCTCGAGGCGCTCAGGATGAGAGTCGGTGACCACCACCAATGCGCCATCTGCGGCAAGCCGGGCGGCGAGGGCGCGGCCGATGCCGGCGCCAGCCGCTCCGGTCACCAACGCGATGCGCCCGTGCAAACCTGAAGCCATCAGCCGATCCTCCTCGCGCCGCTTGCCTCGCGACGCAACCATGGTACCGTGAATCAGCTAAATCAATAAGCTTATCTTGCGATATGATTCGTCGTCGTGAAGGCGGTCCGCTCGGACGTGAGCCATGGAGGACGACATCGCGGCTCCGCGACACCCGTTGCGGGACCGCGGCCTCGAACGGATCCGACGCGACACCGAGTCCAGCGTTCACTGACACGCACACCGAAAGGACGGTGCACCATGGCGATCATCCAAGGCTCCGTCGGCAAGCTGCCCTACCCGTTGACCGACTTCGACCAGCACTCCTACGAGGCACCCGACGCTTTCACCAGGTTCATGCCAAAGAACAAGCTGCACACGGCGGTGCGGCCGATCACGGTGTCTGGATACGACCGCAAGGTCCTGCTCGCGAACGACAGGATCGTCACGGCGCTCGAGAACGACCTCGACCAGGCCTACGTGCCCGGCTCGCTCGTCGAGATGCTCAAGCAACGGGCGGCCGGGAACACCACCGACTCCGACCGGTTCTACGAGCCGATCCAGCCGGAGTACCTCGACCGCGACAAGCGGCTCGTCCAGCTGGCCGAACAGCAGATCGAGAAGTCCATCATGTATCCGGGAGGATGGGGCCTCCTCGCCGAGGCGTATCTCGACGGCATCGACCCGCTGTACGACAACCTCGAGTCGTTCAACAAGTGGATCAACGAGGACTGGGGCTTCGCCTACAAGGACACCATCTACGCCCCGGCGATGCTCTCGATGCGCGACCTGGACCGCGCCTGCCAGGAACTCGACCGAGTGCTCGACAACGGCGCCCGCTTCATCCTACTGCCCGCCGGTCCGGCGTACGGGCGCTCGCCCGGCGACCCCTACTTCGACGCCTTCTGGGCCCGCATCAACGAGGCCAAGGCAGTGGTGTGCTACCACATCTCGGAGTTCCACTACCAGGCGAACGTGGCGTCCCACTGGGGCTGGGGGCTCGTACCACCGTTCCAGTTCTCCGCCTGGCAATGGCAGAACACCTACGGCGAGCGGCCGATCACCGACACCCTCTCCGCGCTGATCTTCGACAACCTGTTCGGGCGCTTCCCGAACATCAAGGTCCTCGTCAGCGAGTTCGGCGCCGAATGGGTTCCGCACTTCATCCGGCACATGGACAAGAGTCGCGGGATGGGCCGCAACGGACGCTGGCTGGGCGGCCAGCTCAGTGAACGGCCCAGCAGCATCTTCAAGCGGCACATCCGCGTCGTTCCCTACCCGGAGGACGACACGGTGGCCATGATCGAGAGGCTCGGCTCCACCGAGACACTCCTCATGGGCTCGGACTGGCCCCATGCCGAGGGTCTCCGAGAACCGGCCGAGTTCTTCCACCGCGTCGAGGGACTGGGCGACGAGAACCGGCGGCTCTTCCTGCGGGAGAACGGCATGAAGCTGATCAACGGCCGATGAGCGTCGACCAGGCCCTGACGTAGGGAGGACAAATGGCCGGCTCGGTCGACCAGCTGATCCGGCTTCTCGACGTGCGCCCCGAAGGCAACGACATCTTCACCGGATGCCCATCCGGTTCCGACCTGCCACGGGTGTTCGGCGGCCATGTCCTCGGCCAGGCTCTGGCCGCCGCGGGATGCACGGTCGACCGCGGGCGCCGACCGCACTCGCTGCATGCCTACTTCCTCCGTGCGGGAGCCTCCGAGAGGCCGATCGACTACGAGGTGTCGATACTGCGCGAGGGTCGTTCGTTCTCGACCCGCGAGGTGCGCGCGCGTCAGGACGCGAAGCTGATCTTCACCATGACGGCCTCGTTCCACCTGGATGAACCAGGCCCCGAGTACCAGTGCTCGGTGCCATCGGCTCCACCACCCCACACGCTGGCCAGGAACTCAGAACGCCCCGAGGACTGGCCGGACATCTACCGGGAGTGGACGTCGCTCGACATTCGTCGCGTGCCACCAGAGGTTGCCGGCGCCGCGCACTGCGGCCCCGAGCCCTCGTCCGGAGCTCGGACGTGGATGCGGGCCCCGGCACCACTGCCCGACGACCCGCTCCTCCACGCCTGCATCCTGGCCTGCATCAGCGACCTGACGCTCCTGTCCGTCGTGCTCGTCCCGCACGACATCCCACCACGCCACGACGGGTACCGGATCGCCTCGCTGGATCACTCCGTGTGGTTCCACCGTCCGTGCCGGGTGGACGACTGGCTGCTGTACGACCAGACCACACCGTCGACGTCGAACGCCCTCGGGCTCGCCCTCGGCCGGATCCTCACCGCCGATGGGATGCTGGCGGCATCAGTCGCACAGGAGGGCCTCATACGTCGGGAGCGCTGAGCCCGAGGCGGAACTCTGGCTGTTCAGCGCGGACCGAAGCGCTGTGCCCCGTCGAGCCGCACCACCTCTCCGTTGAGGTAACCGTTGCGGAGGAGGTGCAAGGCGAGATCGGCGAACTCCTGTGGCTTCCCGAGGCGCTTGGGGAAGGGCACGTTCGACGCGAACTTCGCCAGCGCCTCCTCACCCACCGTCTCCATCATGGCTGTGTGCATGGTGCCGGGCGCGATCGTGTTGAGCCGGATGCCGACCGAGCTGAGATCCCGGGCGCCCGATAGGGTCAGCCCGATCACCCCCGCCTTCGCAGCGGCATAAGCACTCTGGCCGATCTGACCTTCGTAGCCGGCGATCGAAGCCGTGGCGACTACCGACCCTCTCTCGCCGTCCTCGTTGAGGGCGTTCTTCGCCATACGCGCGGCAGCCAGGCGCAGGACGTTGTAGGTCCCGGTCAGATACAGGTTCAGCGTCCTGGTGAACCCGTCCAGGCTCGCTGGGCTACCGTCTCGGTTCACGATCTTCTCGGTGACTCCCCAGCCGCCGTGGGAGATCACCACGTGGCGCAGGGTCCCCAGCCCGTACGCCACGTCCAGCGCGGCTTCCACACTGCTCTCGCTGGTCACGTCGGTCCGGGCGTACATCACCCGTTCGCCGAGCTCGTCGGCGAGTGGCTTGGCGCGGTCGTCGGCTAGATCCGCGACCACGACCGACCCACCTGCGGCGTGCAGGGCGCGCACAACGGCCTCGCCGAGTCCCCCCGCACCTCCGGTGACAAGGGTGACGACACCGTCGAACTCAGATGAAGAAGACACGTCCAGCTCCGTATCGTGAAGAGGGTTGCTACTTGCCTTGCCAGACCGGCTGGCGCTTCTCGGCGAAGGCGAGAGCACCCTCTCTGGCATCCGCGGAGGCGAACACCGGTCCGATGATCGCGCTCTGCCGAGCGAACGCCTCGTCCTGGCGCCAGTCCCGTGCGGCCGCCACGATCTGCTTCGTCGCAGCAACTGCCAACGGGCCGTTCTGCGCGATTCGCGCGGCCAGCTCAAGTGCTCCCGCCAACGCCCTGCCGGGCTCGGTCACCGTGTTCACCAGGCCGTAGGCGAGTGCCTGCTCAGCCGTGACGCTGTCGCCGGTGAGCGCCAGCTCCATCGCCTTCTGGTACGGAATCCGCTGAGGGAGCCTGAACAGCCCGCCGCCGCCCGCAACCAGACCCCGCTTGACCTCAGGGATCCCGAACCGGGCGTCGCGTGCGGCGACGATCAGGTCCGTGGCCAACGCGAGCTCGGTTCCACCGGCCAACGCGAAGCCCTCCACCGCCGCGATGATGGGTTTGAGCGGAGGTCGCTCGGTGAACCCCAGGCCGTGCCCCGGCACCGCGATGTCCTCTCCGGCCACGAACGCCTTGAGGTCCATGCCCGCACAGAAATGCCCTCCCGCACCGGTGACGACGGCCACCGACAACGCAGGATCCTCGTCCAGCAGCAGCACCGCTTCGGCGAGCCCGATGCTCACCGCACGGTTGATCGCGTTGCGCGAACCGGGTCGATTGATGGTGATCACCAGGGTGCGGCCTCGGCGCTCCAGCAACAGCTCGTCAGACATTCTCGCCACCGGGGTACCCCCCGCCACCGAACGCCCGGTCGAGAGCGTCGTAGTCCTTGACGCCATCCCTACGCGGAAGCACGTCGACGAACTCCACCGTCCGCGGTTTCTTGTACGACGCGATGCGGTTCTTGCAGTGCTCGATGATCTCGGCCTCGCTCGCCGTGGCCCCCGGGAGGAGCGCGACCACCGCCTTGACCGACTGCCTGAACTTCGGATCGGGAACGCCGATCAGCGCCGCCTCCTTCACGGCCGGGTGGCTCTCAATGCACCCCTCGACCTCGGGCGGGTAGATGTTCTCGGCCGCGGACTTGATCATCCGGGTCATCGTGCCGATGAATTGGATCGTGCCGTCGAGTTCCCGGCGTCCGAGATCCGTGGTGTGCCACCATCCGTTGCGCATGCGGGCGGCGTTGAGCTCCGGGCGGTTCCAGTAGCCGGCATGAACCAGGTCTCCACGGATGGCGATCTCGCCGGGCACGCCGACCGCACACTCGCGTCCGTCGGCATCGACGACACGCACCTGGACCAACGGCGAGGGGCGCCCGGAGTTCCCCATCCCTCTGCCGCCGTACGCGTTCAGGACGGCGAGCCCGGTGACCTCGGTCTGACCGAACCCGCCCGGCTCGGTGCCCCAGAGCGTCGTGTCCGGAGGTAGCGCGTCGCCCCACACCGGAGCGAACGGGCCCGACCGCAGGCTCGAGATGTTCCGCTGTGCTTCGCGGTTCAGCTCCTTGATCGCCATGATCGTCGGAGGCATCAGGAAGGCTGACGTCGCGCGCTCGTCGGCGACGATCTGGAGGACCTCGGCCGCGTCAACCCGGCGGATGAAGATGTTCGTGCCGCCATGCAGGAAGACGGGGATGGCCTCGAACTGGAAGTTCCCGATGTGAAAGAGCGGGCCCGAGTTGAGGAAGACGCTGGCATGGTCAGCCCCGGTGATCCTGGCCGACGCCATCCCCATGGACAGCAGGTTGCGATGGGTCAGCATCGAACCGTTGGGACGATCGATGATGGCGGCCGTGTAGATGACGAGGAGGGGCGCCTCGGCCGAAACCTCCACATCGACATCGCGGTCATCGGCGGACAGGACGGCGTGCTCGTAACTTCCCGCACCTTCGCCGTCGCACTGCAACCAGACCGCGTTGTTCGAAGCGGCGCCGCGGGCATGCGCCACCGCTGTCCCAATCTCCTCCTGCTGCCACACGATCACCTTGGGAGCGAAGTCGCTGATAACGAAGCTCAGCTCATCCCCCGACTGCCGCCAGTTGACCGGGCACACCATCGCGCCGATCTTGGCGCACGCGACCAGGACCTCGAGGAAGGACGACGACGACTGCGCCAGCCACAGCACACGATCACCCGCCCCCACTCCCAGTCCGATGAGCAGGTTGGCGACCCGGTTCGTGCGGTCGTCGAAGTCGGGCCAGGTCAGTCGCACCTTGCCGTCGATGACGGCGACGCGGTCCGGGAAGCTGCGTCGGTGCTCGCGCGAGATGTCACCCAACGTGGTCGCGGTCACGGCTACCCCTTCACAGGTTCGTCGGGACGCTCGCCACGCCTGACGTGAAGACAGGCAGCGCGCGACCGTCCGGATGGTCGAGAAACACGACGCGGACTCGCATCCCGGTGGACGCCGACTCCGGGTCCGGCAAGACGAGATTGGTCAGCAGGGCGCACCCCTCGTCCAGCTCAACGACGGCGACGACATACGGCACCTCGAAGTTTGGGGACGGCGCGCGGTACACGACGGTACAGGCGGTGACGGTCCCGGAACCCGTAGCTGCGACGTAGTCCCAGCCGTCCGAGCCGCACGCGGGGCATAGCCGTTCGGGTGGAAAGAAATGATCGCCGCATTTCTCGCAACGCGGCACCACGAGCCGGTGCTGAACGGCGGAGTCCCAGAAGCCACGAGACAGCTCAGTAGGCTCGGGCAGGTATCGGTTCATGGTCATGCCCTCCCGAGGACGACGAGCTCGTAGTGGCCGGCCCCGGAACCAGCATTTGCCGCGATCGCCGTCTCCGCGCCCTCGACCTGGTTCACCGCGGTCCCGCGGAGTTGGCGCACCGCTTCCACCAGTTTCAAGGTCATCTGCTGGGTGCCGTTCCAGGCATAGGCGAGACATCCCCCGTCCGGGTTGGTCGGGTACCGGCCGTCCAGCGCGATGTTCCCATCCTGGACGAAAGGCCCGCCTTCGCCTTCCGCGCAGAGGCCCAAGACCTCCATCTGACGAATGATCTCGAAGGAGTTCGGGTCGTAAAGGCTGAACACGTCGATCTCGTGCACGGCGAGACCGGCCATGCTCAGGGCACGCGTTGCGGCAGTCGCGCCAAGCCGCCCGACGTTGCAGTACTGCGGCGGCGAGACATAGGCGGCGCCAGACAACTCCATGCCGCCGCCCAGGACCGCGATCGTCCGATGCGGCAGATCGCGGGCGCGGTCGACCGTGGTGAGGACCAGGGCGCCCCCGCCCTCGCCGGCGATGCACACGTCCAAGAGGTGAAAGGGGGTGGCCAGCATCGGTGAGGAAAGGATGTCCTCGACGGTGTATGGGCCTTTGCCGAACATCGCCGCTTCCGGGTTGTTCGAACCACAGTTCCGGATCATCGCCGAGACCGTCGCGATCTGCTCGGGCGTGGTGCCGAACCGATGCATGTGCCCTTGCGCGACGAGTGCGAACAGCGGCACGACGTACGCGCCCCAGACGTCGGTGAACTCGACGAAGCTCTCCGCGGCGTTGACTGTCTGGCCGCGACGAAACCGTCCGGCCAGGCCGCCCCCCACGACCACCACGTCACAGAGACCGGCGCTGATGGCTGCCGCCGCCTTCAGCACACCTCGCGCGCCGGCGGCATCCAGCAGGCCGTCGCTGACCCAGCTGAGCGGTCGACCGAGCACGCGGGCCCACGACGCGGCCTCCCCGACGGCCCCACCCGGGCCCGGCCAGTCTGCCGCGACCCCGTCCACGTCCTGCGGCCGAAGGCCGGCGTCCGCAATCGCACCCAGGACGGCCTCTTGAGCGAGATCGAGGGACGTCCGATGGGGTAGCTGGCGGGCCTGTTCGGTCGCGTACACGCCAACGACCGCGACATCACTAAGCGCCATGCCCACTCTCCCTGAGCTGGCCGTCAAGCCACTCCTGATGCCTGGCGAAGTGTCCCGGGTCCCGTTCGACAAGGATTCCCTCGGCTCGGGCCAGCTCGGCGCCGCCGGCCTCGAGGCACAGCACCGCGGTGACGAACCATCGGCTGCCCCGCTTGGCATCCCGCCACGCCCGAGCGGTGAGTGGCTGTTCGACCGGGACCGGCCGGACAAACGTGACGTTCAGCTGTCCGGTCACGGCAAGCTGGTCGTTCAGGACCGCGACGTGCCCGACGAGCTCGTCGAGAACTCCCGCCGTCCAGCCGCCGTGGGCGACGTTCAGCCCGCCCTCGTTCTCGCGGCCACACCGGAGGTGATAGCTGACGACACCCGCGTCGTCCATACTCTCGGAGTCGACGCCCATGCGGCAGTGGCCGAGTCGACGGCACGCGCCACACAAGGCAACCGGCCGGCGCCCGACTTCGGTGAGGCGCTCGTCGGGCGCAGGCGCGCTGCCTACGAAACGCTGTCGGGACTCGTTCACCACGAACCGCCCGTCCGCGCGGAGCTCTGATGGCCGCTGCATGCGACGATAGTAATGCATTAGGTAGATGATTGAAATCATATGGCTGTTGCGGTAACTTCCCTCACATCACCCTGCCTAGCGGGCCAGATCAACCGGACGCCCGAGATCGTGGAGAATCCAGTGACGACGATCGATCACTCGCCCACGACCAGCGCGCGGACGACGCTGCGCGAGACCGGCCGCGCCGCCTCGTTGGAACGCAGGTTCCTGGAACCCGAGATCGAGACCGCGCCACGCGAGGAGATCGAGGCATTGCAGGAGGCGCGCATCCTCGAACTGGTGCCGTACGCGTGGTCGAAGTCGGCCTTCTACCGCGAACTCTGGAGCAACGCCGGCGTCGAGCCTTCCGACATCACGAGCCTCGACGACTTCAGGACGAGGATCCCGACCTTCGAGAAAGCCGACACGCAAGCCTTCCGCGAGAGGACCGGCGACCCGTTCGGAGGTCTGCTGTGCATGGACATCGAGGAGCTGACCTCATGCACCACGACGTCCGGCACTACCGGGGAACCCGAGCTGATCGCCGAGACGTGGGACGCCGCTCCGCCCCTGCCCATGGTCACGGCCCGCGACCTCTGGGAGCTCGGGCTGCGCCCGGGCGATCGAGTACTCATCCCCGCGGGGTCATTCCGCAACTTCTGGGACGAGTTCTTCGCTCTGATGGGAGCGATTCCGGTCTTCGTGGACGCCTGGATCGGCCAGGGTGAGTCCGTCCTCAAGGCGATCGAGAAATACCGCCCGGTCTACATGCAGCTGCACCTGCCGGCCATCCTCGAGTTCGAGCGTCTAGAGGACGCGTACGACCTTCGTAGCATCTTCTCCTCGATGAAGGGCGTCGCGTTCGCCGGTCAACCCATGGGCGCCGTCCTCGCCAAGAAGGTGCGCGAAGAGTGGGGCCTCGAGGTCTTCAAGTACACCAGCGCGGGTGACACCGGCACGGCATGGGAGCACCGGGAGCACGATGGCTACACGCTGTGGGAGGACACGGTTTACCCGGAGACCCTCGATCCCGCCGGCGACAGCCCGGTCCCGGATGGGGAGGTGGGCGAGCTTGTCGCCACCGACATCGACAACCTCGCCGCGCCCCTGATTCGCTACCGCTCCGGTGACCTCGTCCGGCTCACCAGAAAGCCCGCCGCCAGTGGCCGCACGCATGCCCGGCAGTGGCTGGTCGGGCGCAAGGGCGACGAGACCATCGTCGCCGGGCGTCCGGTCGTGCTCGGTGAGGTCTGGGCATCGGTTGAGGAGCTTCCGGAGCTCAGCGACGGTATGTTTCAGATCATTCGCCACAGTACCCAGATGGACACACTGCGGCTGCGCGTGGGATACGCGCCGGAGCGCACGACGGACCTCGGCGAGCTCGAGTCGCGGCTCCGCAGGCACCTGCGGGATCGGCTCGGCGTTCTGTGTGACCCACAGCTCGTCCCCGTCGACGACCTCCTCAACCGGACCTCGAGCGTCGCGAAGTTCCCCAGGGTGGTGACGACATGAGTCGTGCGTCCATGGCCCAAGCCGCACAAGCCTTGCCCCGAGCTCCGATTTACGGGATCGGGACCTACTCCACCGGTTCGGGCAGCACCGACTTCGAGATCGGGTGGGACGAGTTCGCCCGCGACACCGAATGGGCGAAGTCGATGGTGGTCGAGGCCGGCATCACCCGAGGTGATCCGGTCCTCTTCAGCGCCGCCAACCACGAGAATCCGTGGATCACACCCATCGTCCGTGCGGTCCGGCGCATCGGAGCGCCCTACGTCACGGCAGAGACCTACGGCTGGGACTCCCGCCGGTTCGCGACGTACCTGAAGCGCCTGCCGATCAAGGCCGTGGTCGGCCTGGGCAAGGAAACCGTCGAGGCGCTTGCGGACCCGAAGGGAACGCTGTCCACGCTGCTCTCGCAGGTCCGCGTCGTGTGGGCGCGGGCGGACGCCCTGCCCCTACTGGACGCCCAGCAGATCCAGGCCGCGACGTACCTGCCGCTCGGACCGGCGCTCGGGCTCGGGATGCCCGGCGAACAAGGTGCGCGCGTCAACGGGGACGAGTGGGCAGTGGTTGAGGATGGCGGCCGGGTTCGTGTCACGAACAAGCGACCTCGCGCGACGAGGTTCGACGCCGTGGACACGGGGGTCGTCGGTGTGGTGAAGAAGACCGGAGGGCACTTCCACGTCTTCCCGAGGTGAGATGAGGATGACCGGCTCGTCGACCACCGGGTCCCGGTCAGATCCCCATCCGCTCGAGGAGTCGTTCGTCATACACCGCTGGGCCGCCGAACAGAAGCTGGGAGGACTGGGCGCGACGGAAGAGGCGTTCGGCTTCGGACGCTCGTGTTGTGTCAGCCCCCGCAGGCTCGCCGTCGACCGACTGGACCGTCGCCCGTGCTATCTGCGTAAAGGCCTCGGAGCAGCAGATGTGGGCCATGGCGGCCGCGACACCCGCGTCGTCGGTCTCGGTTGTGGCGACTCGTCGGGCGTGCTCCCACATCACCTGGGCAACCTCGAGCCGCAGTCTCAGCTCGCCGACCAGATCCGTCGTCCGGGTGTCGGGTAGGGCGGCCGTCGCCGCGACAATGAGCTCCAGGCACCTGCGAGCACCCGTCACCTGCTCCTCGGCGAGCGAGACCGTCGCCAGATCCAGGACCCGTCCCATCAGCCTGCCGCCCGCACCCTCGACACCGATCAGGGTGGCGGGCACCTGGTGGAGCTTCACCCGAGCCAATGGGCGGGTCGCGTCGATGACCGCCATCGGGAAGACCGTCACGCCCGGCGCTGCCCTCTCGACGGCGAAGAGGGAGGGTCCCGCGGTGCTGCGCGCGATGACGAACAGCATGTCCGCGTTGTTGGCATGGGGCACGAAGAGCTTCTCGCCGTCGAGGAGCCACCGCGATTCGTGGAGGCTCGCCCGGGTGCGGACGAGTGCGGGATCCCAGGACCCTGACGCTTCCGCGGCCGCCAGCGTCGCAGACAGCGCACCGGCCTCGATCTTCGCGTGGTATTGGGCTCCCGTCACGTGGTCGCGGGACGCCGACAGCGCGTGCGCGGCCAAGCGAGAGGCGAACTCCGGCGACGATGCCAGGTCGAAGGTAGTGGACCCGGTCGTGGTCTCGACGGTCTCGGCTCCCAGGGCGCGGACAAGGACGCCGTCTTCCGGTCCGCCCGCCAGTCCGGGCGAACGGACCAACGCTTGGGAGAAGCTCGTCAACTGGCCGGCGTCAGCGATCGCCCGCGGACCCAGGACCTCTGCCAGGAAGACCGCCGCGGCCTGCAGTGTCCGCCCGCGCACCAGGCGGCGGAGGTCGCCCCCGGTATCCAGCTCGCGGACCGCTGTCAGCCCCGTCAGCAGGCGGGACAGGTCGCGGCGGAGCGCCCGATCGTCCCAGGTCCAGGTCGAGCGCATGATCGCAGAGAGGCTCTGCGGCGTAAGGCCGGCCTGGAAGGCCGTCAGCTCGTCGGCGGTCCATCGTGCTGTCGTTGCCACTGTGCCTCCAGGTCGGGCGGATTCTTGGCTGCGGAGGGCTTCCCAAATTATTTTTACAATGTAAAGTGGCTCGTGTCCAGGTGGAATCCGAGAGGTATGCGCCTCAACTCGCGTGCACTGGAGAGCAACATGACCGAGACCGAACTGGCCACTCCCGCGCCCGGCCTGGCGCCCGGGAAACACAAGATCTGGGCGCACTCAGCAGACTCACACGTCCTCGAGCCGGCCGACCTCTGGACCGCACGCCTCCCGAAGCGACTGGCCGACCGGGCGCCGCGCTCGGAGCGAGGCGACAAGTACGAGATCCTCTACATTGACGGCCAGCAGATCGACCGCCAGCTCAACGACTTCATGGACGCGATGCGACCGCCGGGGGCCACACACCTCGAGACTCGCCTGAAGGACCTCGACCAGGAAGGCGTCTGGTCCCAGCTTGCGTTCCCGTCGATGGGCTTCTGGTCGGTGAACATCACCGATCGCGAGCTGGCGAGAGAGGTTGCCGGGGCTTGGAACGACTGGGCGTACGAGGAGGTCTTGTCTCGGCAGGAGCGCATCTTCACGCCCGCGATCGTCTCGACCGCCAGTGTCGAGGACGCGGTCACTGAGCTCGAGCGGGTGACCGAGAGGGGATTCCAGGCGATCTTCCTGCCCTGCGGGACCCGCGTCGGGGAGGAGTGGGGCCTCGACATGTGGGAGCCACTATGGGCCGCGGCCGAGGCGCACCACACGGTCCTCGCCTTCCACATCGGCACCGGCGGCGAGAACGTCGTGTACCGGGGGCCCGGCGGAGCGGTCGTCAACTACCTGGAGACCACGTACCCAGGGATGCGTGTGGTCTCGCACATGGTCGCGGGTGGTGCCCTGGACCGGCATCCGGGTCTGAAGGTGATGATCGCCGAGGGTGGCGCCGCATGGGTGCCGGCGATCGCCGACCGGATGGACGAGGCGTACCGACAGCACGGCATGTTCGTGCGACCCAAGCTGTCCCGGCTTCCGAGCGAGATCATCCGCAGCCAAGTCTACGCGTCGTTCCAGCACGACCGTAGCGCCGTCGAGGTCATCGAGGGGACCGGGTACCGCAATGTGATGTGGGGCGACGACTACCCGCATTTGGAGGGCACCTACGGGCATACCCAGGAGACGCTGCACGGGCTGTTCGCGAACGTCGATCCGCAGACCAAGCACCGGGTCCTGCGCGGCACCTTCGAGGAGCTCTTCGACGTCTCGCCGATCCCCGCCGACAAGGGCATCTGAGCCTGGCTAGCCGCGCCGCTCTCCCCGGCGATCGAGACGATCGCGTAGTCCGGCGATCAGCGTCTCCACGCCGAAGTTGAAGAAGTCGCGACCGCTCAGGGCCGGGAGCTGAGACACCAACCTCGCCACCGTGTCCTGCTCGTCCAGCTCGACCGGTGTGGGCGGAGTGGACACGAGCTTGTAGCGGCCGAAGAGGTAGGTGTGCACGGTGGCGTAGGCCATCAGGACGTCCGCGTCGTCGAACCCGGCATCCACCAGGATGTCCATCGCCGCGTTCAGGATGCGGCGATCTGTGCTCAGCATGCGGTCGAGAAGGATCTCGCCGATGTCCGGATGCGCGCGCAGCTGTTCGTCGATGCTGGTGATCAGCTCGCGCAACCGCGTGTCCCACCTCCGGTTCGCAGCTTCGGGGATCGGGATGTCTTTCAGGGCCGCCGAGGCGACCAGGTCGAGAAGCGCGTTCTTGTCGCCGACGTGGTAGTACATCGCCATGTGCGAGCGGCCGAGCTCCGTGGACAGTCGGCGCATGGTGAGGCCCTCGACCCCGCTCTGCTTGATCACACGAAGGGCCGCGTCGACGATCTCGGCCTCGGTGAGGTTCCGTGCGCGCGTTTCTCCCATGCCCGCCTCTGTCACGATGGCGGACAGGTCAGGTGGGCGGCCATGGGTGGCGGCAATCCCTTCGTTACGTGCTGAGGACTTGCTCAGCAAGCGTAGTCCTCACGCCTGGTGTCCGTTGCTGCTCGACCGCGCCATCACGATCTGGGCAACGGCGGCCCGTGCGGAGAGGTGAAGGCACGCGTCGACGATCGCGACGACGTCGCCGACCTCGAGCATCGTCTCGGCGGGGATCCGCTCGTGGACGTAAGCCGCCATGTCGGTGTCGACGTACGCCGGCGAAATGGCTGTCGCGCAGACTCCGTTCCCGGACTCCTCGCGGTTGACCGACCGGACCAGCGAAGTGAGTGCGGCCTTGGTGGCGCCGTAGACGGCCAGGTCCGGCTCTGCGTACACGCCGGTGATCGAGCAGAGCGCGACTACCTTCGCTCCGCGAGCAGGCCGCTCCGCAGCGGCCCGGCGTAGAAGCGGCATGGCCTGCTGGAGCAGGACGAACGGCGCGCGCAGGTTTACGGTGACCTGTTTGTCGAAGCGGCGAGGATGGAACTCCGCCAGCGGTCCGGCGGAGCCGACGCCGGCGTTGAGGATCAACGCATCGAGCAGGTCGAAGCGTGCGGCATGGGCGGCGACGAGGTCACCGAGGTACGCCTCATTGGCGATGTCGCCGGCCACCGCCTGGACCTCGGGTGCACCGGCATTCCGCAGTCGCCGTGCGACAGACTCGAGGCGCTCGGGCTCGCGGGCACCAAGGGTCAGCCCGTAACCGTGTTCAGCGAGCCGGGTGGCGATGCCAAGGCCGATGCCGCGGGAAGCGCCCGTGATGAGCGCAGATCGACTGCTCACAGATGGTCCTCTGCTCGTGGGTCGACGCTGCCTATCGAGGCAGGCCGAGAACCCGTTCGGAGATGATGTTGCGTTGGATCTCGGAGGTGCCGCCGTAGATCGTCTCTGCCCGGGAGAACAGGAAGATCCGCTGCGCGAAGCTGAGCCCGTCCGGGCCCGGCGCCGTCATCACCTGGGCCTCCGGGCCCAGCACGTCCATGGCCAGTTCGCCGAGTCGTTGATGCGCGACGGACGCGAAGAGTTTGCCGATCGCCGCCGCGGCCGGGGCGTCGCTGCCCCGCAGGAGGCTCGAGACAACCCGCAGGCTGGTGGCGCGGATCAGCTGGGCATCTATGTAGGCGTCCGCGATCCGTTGCCGGGTCCGGGCGTCGCGTGCGGCGCCTGAGGCTTGCGCGTTCGCGACCACCTCGCGCACCTCCCGCTCCACGGCGAGCTGCATCGGGATGAGAGCGGCTCCTCGCTCGGTTCCGAGAGTCCCCATGACGATCCGCCAACCGTCGTTCACCGTCCCGACCACCAGGTCGGCATCGGTCCGCGCGCCGGTGAAGAAGCACTCGCTGAACTCCTCGGAACCGGCGAGGTTCGCGACGGGCCTGATCTCGACTCCACGCTGGTCGACCGGGACGAGCAGCATCGTCAGCCCTCTGTGCCGGAGCGCCGGATTGGGATCGGTGCGGCACACGACGTACAGCCAGTCCGCGCGGTGGCCGAAGGTCGTCCACACCTTCTGCCCGTCGATGACCCACTGGTCCCCGTCGAGCCGGGCCCGGCACCTGACCGCAGCGATGTCCGATCCCGCCTCCGGCTCGCTGAACCCCTGTCCCCAGATGTCGTCGACGCCCAGGATGCGGGGCAGGAAGCGAGCCTTCTGCTCGTCGGTGCCGTACGCGATGAGCATCGGGCCGAGAAGCTCCAACGCCTGGGAGTTCACCCGTGCGGGCGCCGCGGCTCTCGCGTACTCGGACTCGAACACGACCTCCTGAGCGAGGGTGGCCCCTCGGCCGCCGTACTCCCGGGGCCAGGTGAGACCCAGCCAGCCACCCGCCGCCAGCTCTTTCTCCCAGGCGAGTCGCACATCCCAGGCGGTGTCATCCGTCGGGCTTCCCACGCCGCGGTGAGCGGCGAAGTCACCGACGAGGTGGTCTTCGAACCACTGCCGCACCTCTTGGCGGAACTCGGATTCCTGGGGTGCGATGTCGACGTGCATCTCGTCTCCCCGCTAGAGGTTCAGTGGCCGGTATGGCTCGAACTTCGGTGGCCGTCTCTCGACGAGGGACTTGACGCCCTCCTGGAAGTCAGGCTGCGCCTTCGCCTGCGTCAGCAGGTACTGAGCCCGCACCCGGGCCTGCTCCATGGCAGTCTCGCTGTCACGCCAGACCTGGCTCTTGATCATCGCCATCGCGACCGGGGACACCGTGGCTGCCATGTCCCGCGCGTACGCGACCGCGTCGTCGAGCACCGACCCCGGCGCGCTCAGTCTCTGCACCACGCCGAGCCGCTGGGCCTCCTCCGCCAGGAAGACCCTGCCGGAGGCGAGGAGATCCATGGCGTGCGCGGGCCCGGCGAGCCGGGCAAGGATCCACGCCGAGGCATCCTCGGCCGGGAGGCCCCGCTTGGCGAACGCGGTCGTGAACTTCGCGCCCCGTGCGGCGAACCGGTAGTCGAAGCAGAGCGCCTGCACCAGGCCGATCCCCGCGCAGGCGCCGTTGATGGCGCCGATGATCGGCTTCGGGACCGTTGTCGGGTAGGTCTGCGGCCGCCGGTTGGTCGTGTATCTTCTCCCGGCCCGGATGCTGTCCAGGACATCGGGATCCAACCCGGCGCAGAACGTCTGGCCTGCCCCGGTGACCACGATCACGCGGACCCGGTCGTCACTCGTGGCCCGGTCGAGGCACGAGTAGAACTCCTCCTCCATGGCCAAGGTCCACATGTTCCGCCGGTCCGGTCGATGCAACGTCAGCACCAGAACGCCGTGGTCGTCGACGTCATAGAGCACCGTCGCCGCAGCCGAGGCCGCCTCACGCATCGAGCGCCTCCCACAGTCTTCCGGTCGACGGCTCGCGAAGGTCCTTGGCAGAAGGGAACTTCGGGGCACGTTTCTCGACGAACGACGCCACTCCCTCGGCCGAGTCCGGTTGCCGGCCCATCCACCGGAACAGCTCCCACTCGCGATGGAACGCTGCTTCCCGGTCCGTCTCGCCGAGCATCTGGTAGGCAAGCTGCTTGGTCAGCCCGACCGCGGACGGGGCGGCCTGGGTGGCGATCTCCTGCGCGAGCCGCAACGCGGCGGGGAGAACGTCGTCGGCGGGTACGGCGCGGCTGGCGATGCCCAGTTCCTTCGCCTCGGCCCCACTGAACAGCCGTCCGGTCAGCAGCAGTTCGAGCGCCACCGACAGGCCGACGAGCCTGGGCAGCAGCCAGAGGGAGTTCTGCTCCGGAATGAGTCCACGTCGAGTGAAGACGAAGCCGTACTTCGCCGACTCGTTGACGATCCGGATGTCCCACTGCAACGGGAAGGTAAGCCCGAGTCCGACGGCCGATCCGTTCATCGCCGCGATGATCGGCGTGCGCATCGTCCACGGGCGTGGACGCTCGGCCATCATCGTGCGCGCCCGTGCGGTCTGCTCGGCGTCGAACGCGAAGTTCGCCCCACCGGGTTCCAGGTCCGCGCCGGTGGAGAAGAACCGCCCGCGGCCGGTGACGACAATGGCGCGCACGTCGCTTTCGGCGTCCAAGGCGGCGAGCTGCCGGTGCAGCTCGATCTGCATAGCGGAGACGAAGCCGTTGCCTCGCTCGGGCCGGTCAAGCCAAACCGTGGCGACGTGGCCATCGCGTTCCACACTGATCCCGTCGACTGCACCCATCATCGGCTCCGCGGATGACCGGTACTGTCGGAGTTCGGCCGGGCCGTGGCCACGAGACCCGGAACGACCTCACCGAGCTCGGCGGGGTCCCAGCGCGCTTCCTTCTCCACGGCCGGTCCGGCAACCCATGTCTCGGCCACGCTGATCCGGCCGGCCTTGACGTTGAACACCCGACCGTTGATGTCCGCGGCCTGCGGGGACGCGAGCCACACGACAATGGGTGAGATGTTTGCCGGCGAGCCCGCGTCGAAGCCGGTGCGCTGCTTGATCTCGGCCATCTTCCTCACGTACTGGTCGAGGCTCTCGGTCATCTGGGTGAGCGCGCTGGGCGCGATCGCGTTGACGGTGATCCCCAGGCGAGCGAGCTCGTCCGCGAGGATCACCGTGAAGCCCGCCAGGGCGGCCTTGGCGGCACCGTAGTTCGTCTGGCCCACGTTGCCGTACAGACCCGAGGGCGAGGACGTGTTGATGACTCGCGGGTGGACCACCGGCGTACCCGCCTTGTGTCGAGACCTCCAGTAGTCCACTGCGTGCCGGGTCGGGCAGAAGGTACCTCGCAGGTGCACCCGCATCACGTCGTCCCACATCTGGACGTCCATGTTGACAAACATCTTGTCGCGCAGGATTCCGGCGTTGTTGACCAGCACGTGCAGCTCGCCGAACGTGTCGAGAGCCGTCTCCACGAGGCGGCCGGCTCCGTCCCAGTCGGAGACGTCGTCGGTGTTCCCGACTGCCTGACCGCCCAGCTCCTTGATGTCGGCCAGCACGTCGTCGACCGGCGCGACGTCATTGACAACGACGCTCGCCCCCTGCCGCGCGAACTCGAGCGCGTGCTCGCGACCGATGCCGCGTGCGGCCCCGGTGACGATGGCTACGCGTCCGTCATGAAGTCCCATGTCTGTCTCCTGTCCAGTCTTTCGTCGGCTCTTTCCTCGGCGGACCTGGTCAGGCGGCCGGAGGCTCGCCGAAGACCGCGAGAGCGTTCGACCCGAGGAAGTTGGCCCGCGAGTCCTCGGGCAGCTCGATCGCTCGACCCTCGGTGATCGTCCGGTCGAACGGCAGGATCGGATAGTCGGACGACCACATGATCTTGGTCTTGTTGCGGCGGCGCAGGACCTCGAATATCGCCTCGGGCACGTACTTCGGCGCCCAGCCCGCGGTCATGGCGAAGACATTCGGATGCTTGACGAGCATGGCGACGGTCTCGCTGATCCAGGGGTCACCCAGGTGAGACATGACGATCTTGAGGTCAGGGAACGCGAGGGCAACGTCGTCGACCAGGATGGTTCGCTGGAGCTTGGCGGGCTTCATCGGCCCCGGCACGCCCACGTTGATCGACACGACCGCACCTTCGTCGCAGGCGGCGGTGTAGAGCGGGTATGCCAGTTTGTCGTCGATGGCGATCCCGGTGAACATCGGGACGATCCGGATGCACTTGACGCCGTACTCGCGCACGGCGATGCGGACGTGCGTGGCTGCGTCGTAGCCCAGTCTCGGGTCGACGCCGACCGAGGTGACGAAGCGTCCCGGGTACTGCGCCTGGATGGACGCCAAGCGCTCACACGTCTCGCGAAGCACGGCTTCCCCGGTGCGGATGCCATGCACGTACGGCGGTGTGATGTCCCGGGGCACCTTCGTGAGCACGCCGCCGGAGATGGCCAGCCGATCCATCTCCGCGATGACGTCGTCCACGGTCTGCCCACCCTCGTAGGCACTGTTGCCCCGCTTGAACCGCTTGACCACCGAGGGGTCCGGCGTCACCTCGCCGGGCAGGTAGGGGATGTTGATCCACGAGTCGAACACCCGGGGCTCGGTGGCGCGCCCGTGCGGGTGCGCTGTGGTGGCTTCAGTTGACGTGGTCATGTCGATCCTTACTCGGTGGTCGGGGGCTTATCTGCCGTGGAATCTCGGCACGCGCTTCTCCTGCATGGCTGACAGGGCCTCAGCTGCGTCGTCGGTGGCCGCGACAACAGCGAAGTGAGAGGAGATCAGGTCGAGGGAAGTCCGCAGGTCCGCGTTCGCCGACTGGTAGGTCGCCCGCTTGATCATGCGGACGGTCACCGGGGGCGCCGCGGCGATCTGCTCTGCAAGTGCCCTGGTCGCCGGGCCGAGGTCGCCATCGTCGACCACGCGGTTCACCATGCCGATCCGGTGCGCCTCGTCGGCCGATATGAAGTCTCCGGTCAGCAGGAGTTCGAGAGCCTTCGCCGTACCCACGAGCCGGGGAAGGTAGTAGGCGCCGCCGTCGCCCGGCGTGAGCCCGACCTTGATGTAACCCTCGGAGAGCTTCGCCGACCTGGCCGCGATCCGCATGTCACACATCAGCGCCATATCCAGCCCCGCCCCCACAGCGGCTCCGTTGATCGAGGCGATCACCGGCTTGTCCAACGCCTCGAGGGCG
Organism: Actinomycetes bacterium; assembly: GCA_036001885.1. Lineage (GTDB taxonomy): Bacteria > Actinomycetota > Actinomycetes > JAKEEW01 > JAKEEW01 > DASYTV01. Next base: position 46,293 of record DASYTV010000295.1, on the reverse strand, counting down.
AGCGCCACCTGGTGGATCTCGTCGTGCAGGTGTGACTTTCGCTGCAGCGGGGTGAGCGTCGGGTTCGCGTTGGAGATGCTCCCGAGGTCGATCCCGGAGCAGAATGCCCGGTCCCCCGTCCCGGTCAGGACGACCACCCGGACGGAGTCGTCGGTCCTCGCGTCGCGCAACAGGGCGGCCCACTCACGCACCATCTCGAAGGTGAAGGCGTTGCGCCGCTCGGGGCGGTTGAGCCTGATGGTGGCTATCGAGCCCTCGACGGTCCATTCGAGATCCGACATCCCGCCCTCCCCTCCATGACCGCGAATCAGTATATTATTTGTACTACATCCAAGGGGTGGCTGCCAACGTGGTGGCCACATCGCGAGAGAGGACGAGGAATGGACCACGGCGTGGCCTTACCGATGGACCCGGCGGACCGAGACTTCGTCGAGGAGCTGCGCACCTGGCTCGACGAGAACCTCGTGGGCGAGTTCGTCGGTCAGTCCGATCGAGGCGGCCCTGACGACGACGACAACTGGGCGCTTCGCCGCGGGTGGGAGCGCAAGCTCGGCGACGGCAACTGGCTGGGGCTGTCGTGGCCGAAGCGCTTCGGGGGGCGCGAGGCGACGCTGACCCAGGAGATCCTGTTCGCCATGGAGTACGCCGGCGCGGGCGCTCCTCCTCGCGCGGGGTTCCATGGCGAGACGCTGATGGCCCCGACGGCGCTCCATCACGGCACCGAGGAACAGAAGGCGCGCCTGCTGCCGCCGATGGCCCGAGGTGAGGTGGTGTGGTGCCAGGGATACTCGGAACCAGGGGCGGGTTCCGACCTGGCAGACATCTCCACCAGAGCACACCTCGACGGCCAGAACTGGGTGATCGACGGCCAGAAGACGTGGACAACGTTCGCGCATCACGCCGACTGGATGTTCGCGATCGTTCGGACCGAGCCGGGTTCCAGCCGGCACGCAGGGCTCTCCTACATGCTGGTTCCACTCGACCAACCCGCCGTCCACGTCGCGCCGATCCGCACGATGCTGGGCGACAGCGGGTTCAACGAGGTCTTCTTCGACGGCGCTCGGACGACCACGGACAACGTGATCGGCGCGCCCGGTGAAGGATGGCGCGCCGCGATGACGACGTTGGGACATGAGCGCGCCACGTCGATCCTGACCTACCAGTTCTCCCTGCGACGCGAGATGGCGGCGCTGCAGGACATCGCACGACGGCGACGAGCCACCGCCGACCCCGTCATTCGGGACCGCCTGGTGGACTCGATGATCGGGCTCGAGATCATGGGCTACAACAATCTCCGCACGCTCAGCACAGCTCTGAAGAACGGGCAGTTCGGGCCGGAGGCGTCGATCGGGAAGTACTACTGGTCCAGATGGCACCAGGAGTTCACCGAACTGGCCATGGATGTGCTCGCCAGCGACGGCTGGCTCGGCACCGAATGGGGCTCCGGCCCGGATCGCACGTGCGAGTCGCTGCGTCGGGCGTTCGTCCGCGCCCGTGCCGAGACGATCTACGCGGGGACCAGCGAGATCCAGAAGAACATCATCAGCGAGCGGGTGCTGCGACTGCCTCGCGAGGCCAAGCCCGTGACGAAAGGGATGACATCGTGATGGGGCGCCAGTCACCGCTGTCGGGTATGCGGGTGCTCGACCTGAGTCGGATCCTCGCCGCGCCGCTGACCGCCCAGCTGCTTGGGGATCTCGGCGCCGACGTCATCAAGGTGGAAAGACCCGGCACCGGAGACGACTCGCGCAGCTACGGACCACCGTTCCTGCACGACTCCGACGGCAGTCCGACCAACGACGCCGGCTTCTACCTCAGCTGCAACCGGAACAAGAGATCCATCACGATCGACCACTCCACACCCGCCGGCGGCGACCTTATCCGCGGGCTTGCCCGGCGTTCCGACGTACTCCTCGAGAACTTCCGGGGTGGCGTGCTCAAGAGGTACGGCCTCGACTACGAGACGCTGCACGCACTGAACCCTGATCTCATCTACTGCTCGGTCACCGGGTACGGCCAGGACGGGCCCTACGCCGACCGGCCCGGGTACGACGGAGTATTCCAGGCCATGAGTGGGCTGATGAGCGTATCGGGCCACCCCGACGGCGAGCCGGGTGCCGGCCCCATGAAGGTCGGCATCTCGATGATCGACATCCTCACCGGCCTGTACGCCAGCAACGCCATCCTGGCGGCGCTGCGTCACCGGGAGGTGGCCGGCGGCTCCGGCCAGCACATCGACATCTCGCTGCTCGACTGCGGCGTGGCCGCGCTGTCCCACTACGCGCAGAACTACCTGATCTCCGGTATGGCGGCACCGCGACGCGGCAACGGAGGCTTCGGCGGCATCCCTTCGCAGACCTTCGCCTGCGCCGACGGCAAGGAGGTCTTCCTCGTGGCCAGCACACCACGGCAGTGGGCCGGAGTGGCCAAGGTCATCGGGCGCCCGGAGCTCGCCGACGACGACCGGTTCGCCACCGTCTCATCCCGCATCGCCAACCGCGACCTCGTGCTGCGGACCCTGCGCGACGCGTTCCGCGCCAGGCCTGCCAGCGAGTGGCTCGCAGCGCTCGAGTCCGCGGACGTCCCCGTCAGCCCGGTCAATGACGTCGACGAGGTGTTCGCAAACCCTCAAGTCCGTCATCGCGGGGTGCGCGTGACGGTCGATCACCCCGTCTCGGGCAAGGTCGACCTACTGCGGAACCCCGTCCGCATGTCGGAGACACCCATCATGGCGTACGGTAGCCCTCCGACGTTGGGACAGCACACCCACGAGATTCTCCGGGAGGTACTGGGCCGGACACCAGAAGAGATCCGATATCTCGAGCAGACGGGCGTCGTGTGAGGTCAGGAGAGGACTTCGACGAGAGTGGTGTCCGAGTCGCCCACCATGTACTTCTCGACGTTGTTGAGGTGCCTGCGCCAGAACGCCTGGGCGGCGGCCGCGTCACCCGACCGCAGCAGGGTGACCAGCTTTCGATGTGCCCTGAAGGCCAGTCGATCTGCTTGCCGCTCATGCTCCGCGCCGTGCACGGACATGAAGTGCAGGTTGTGCGCGTCCATGATGTGCAGGAGCATCGAGGCGAGCACGGAGAGCGTTTCGTTGCCCGCGAGATCCACCACCGCCTGATGCACCGCGGTGTCATGGCGGGCAAACCCGAAGGCGTCGTCGAGGAGCTGCCCTCCCCGCTCCACGAGGTCATCGAGCGCGGCGATGGTCTTGGCCGGCGCGGCTGCCAGGTCGCCCACCGCGGACACCTCGATCGCCGTGCGGGCACGATAGACGTCCGCCAGCTGAACACCCTTGTACTGCAGCAGCAACCCGGTGTAGCGGGCCGCCACGGAACCGTCGGGAGCCATCACCCTCGCGCCGCCACGCGCGCCGCGGAGCACCTTGATAATGGACTCCGACTCGAGAATACGAAACGCCTCTCGAAGCGTGGGTCTCGACACTCCGAAGCGCTCCATGAGCACGGACTCCGTCGGCAGTGGCTCCCCTGGCTTGAGCTTCCCGGTGATGATCTGGCGCCGAAGCTCAGCCGCGACGAGCTCCCCCGCTTTGGGAACCCGTACCAGAGAGGTCTGCTCGATCGTCATAGTCCCGTCCCGGTCGCTTCTGGCCACGGGTGTGAACGTGGCACACCGCCATCCTACAGGAATTGGTGGATTCTATCTAATCAGTTATAGTATTAATCTACTTCCGCTCAGCGCCGCTCCGGAGGCCATGCCATGCGCCGCACGATCTTCGCTCCCGAGCACGACCAGTTCCGGCAGACCGCTCGCACCTTTTTCCAGAAGGAGTGTGTACCGCACGCCGACGCCTGGGAGGAGCGGGGGTACGTGGACCGAGAGGTCTGGCTCAAGGCCGGCGCACTCGGCCTGATCGGTTGGGAAATGCCCGAAGAGTACGGCGGCGCCGACATCAAGGATTTCCGGTTCAACGCCATCCTCAACGAGGAGTACTGGGCGACGGGGACGGTCGGCATCGGCCTCGGTGTCCAGAACGACATCCTCGCCGGCTACTTCCGCAACCTGACCACCGAGGAACAGAAGAAGCGCTGGCTGGGCAAGTTCGTGTCCGGCGAGTACATCACCGCCATCGCGATGTCCGAGCCCGGCGTCGGTTCGGACCTGGCGAACCTCAAGACCACCGCCACGAGGGACGGCGACCACTACGTCGTCAACGGTTCCAAGACCTTCATCAGCAACGGGCTGTTGGCCGATCTGGTGGTGGTGGCATGCCGGACCGACCCGGACGCGGAGAAGCCGCACAAGGGCATCAGCCTGATCGTCGTGGAAACCGGCACGGCGGGGTTCACCCGTGGCCGCAAGCTCGACAAGATCGGCCAGAAGTCGGCCGACACAGCCGAGCTGTTCTTCGACGACGTGCGGGTCCCGGTCGAAAATCTGATCGGCGAGGAGAATCGCGGCTTCTACCACCTCATGGGCAACCTGCCCGCCGAGCGGCTGGGAATCGCCATTCACGCAACAGCGCAGGCAAGGCGTGCTGTCGAGCTGACACAGCAGTACGCGAGTGAGCGGAAGGCGTTCGGCCAGCCGATCGGAACCTTCCAGGTGAACCGCCACGCGCTGGCCCAGATGAAGATCGAAGTCGACGTCATGCAGACATACATCGACACGTGCATCGTTGGCGTCAACTCGGGCGAGCTCACCGCCGACGAGGCGGCCGGCGCGAAGTGGTGGGCCACCGAGACGCAGTGGCGGATCATGGACCGTTGTCTCCAGCTGCACGGCGGCTACGGCTACATGAACGAGTACGAGATCGCTCGCCTGTGGCGGGACTCCCGGGTGCAGCGCATCTACGGCGGCACCAACGAGATCATGCTCGACATCGTCGGCAAGAACCTGGGGTTCTGACGCTCACCGGGACGGAGCGATGCGGCCCGCGGCCGGATCTGGCCGTCGCGTTGGTCCGGTCTACCCGCTCCTGGTCGCGGCCCGCGCTCGGCTCGCCTCGACCAGTTGTCTCGTCCGCTCGGCGTGCTCCGGGGAGTTCACGCTCGCCCGCTCGCACGCCAGGGCCTGGTCGAGCATCCCGACGAGCGCCCGCGTGGCATGCAGGTTCATCACCCGCTTGGTGTCGCGCAGCGCCCGGGCGGGCTGCTCCGCCAGCTGGTGGGCGAGCGCCAGGGCCGACGACAGCGCCTGCCCCGCCGGCACTACCTTGTTCACCAAACCCCACTCCTGCGCCGTCGAGGCCGGAATTCTCGCGCCCGTGAAGATGTACTCCTTGGCGCGCATAAGACCCATCATCATCGGCCACAGCAGCGCCGCGCCGTCAGCCGGCACCAGGCCGACGCCGAGATGCGGGTCTGCGAGATAGGCCGTCTCGGATGCGATCGTCAGGTCGCACAATGCGACCAGACTGGCGCCCAGACCCACCGCAGGGCCGTTGACCGCAGCGATCAGCGGTTGCGGCAGGTCGAGCATTCCGAGCACGGTCGTGCGTGCTTCGTCGAAGACCTCGTCCTGGATCATCTGGTCGTTCTGCGTTGCCACCATCCGGGGAAGGTCCCCACCCGCGCTGAACGCTCTGCCCGCCCCGGTGAGCACCACCGCCCGACATTCCGGGTCCGCGGCCAGAAGGTCCCACACCTGCGCGAGCTCTCGATGCATCACGGCATCCGCTGCGTTGAGGCTGTCGGGCCGGTTCATCGTCACGATCCGCACGGGCCCGTCGGCGTCGATGACGAGAGCTTCGAACGGCTGCCACCCATCGATCCTGACCATGCCAGCTCCTCTCGGTCGGGAGCCCACAGCGAGGCTCGGGAATTTGCGAGAATCAGTTAGTGTATTATACTCATTCTCGCCCGGTCACGCACCGGCACTCGAGGAGGAAGCCCATGCCGCTGACGTTCACCCCCGAGCAGGAGGAGCTGGGCGCCGTGGTGCGCAGGTTCCTCGCCACCCACTCCGACGAGGCGCAGGTGCGAGCCCAGATGCAGACGCCGACGGGCTATGACGCGGCCGTCTGGAAGCTGATGGCCGACCAGCTCGGGGTGCAGGCCCTTGCCATCCCGGAAGAGTACGGCGGCGCCGGATTCGGATTCGGTGAGCTCTCCGTGGTTCTCGAGGAAGCCGGGCGAGCTCTCCTTTGCGCTCCGCTGTTTTCGACGGTCGTGCTGGGCGTCACGACCCTCCTGCAGTCCGGAGACACCGAAGCCGCGGAGGCATTTCTCCCCGGCATCGCGGACGGCAGGACGATCGCCACGCTCGCGCTCATCGAGGAGGGCGGACGTTGGAGCGAGGACGGCATCCAGGTCCGCGCTCGCCGGGATGGCGCGGACTTCCGGATCAGCGGCCGCAAGCCTTACGTTCTCGACGGGGTAGACGCCGACCTGGTCATCGTCGCCGCGCGAACCGATGCCGGCACGTCCCTGTTCACGGTGGACCCCAGCGACGGCGGCGTCGAGGCCACCGCCCTCCCGACCCTGGACCAGACGCGTCGTCAGGCGTCGCTCACCTTCTCGGACGCCCGAGCGACTCTGCTCGGCGTCGAGGGACAGGGGTGGCGCGTACTCAGCCGCGTCCTCGACGTCGCGGCCGTTGCCCTGGCGTGCGAGCAGGTGGGCGGCGCCGCGCGGGTGCTCGAGTCAACGGTCGATTACGTCAAGGTACGCGAACAGTTCGGCCGGCCGATCGGCTCGTTCCAGGCTGTCAAACACAGGCTGGCGGACATGCTCGTCGAGCTAGAATCCGCCCGATCCGCCGCTTACTACGCCACCACCGCGGTGGAATCGGGCTCCCCCGACCTGCCGCTGGCGGCGTCGATCGCCAAGGCCTATTGCTCGACGGCCTACTACCACATTGCGGCACAAAGCATCCAGCTCCACGGCGGCATCGGATTCACCTGGGAACATCCGGCGCACCTGTACTTCAAGCGGGCCAAAGGATCCGAGGCGCTGCTGGGCTCGCCGGCATACCATCGCGAGCTCATCGCCCGGCGACTGCTGGACGAGCGCCCCGAGGTCTCCACCGGCCCGGGTCAGGGCCGGTAGCCCTTGGCTTTCTGGCCGAGAGTCTCCGGCAGCAGCCGATACGCGTCGGCCACCCATTCGCACATGACGGTACGGGTCTGCCGTGGATCCACGATCTCCTCGATGCCGAAACGCTCACCGGTGCGGAACGGCGAAGCCAGCTCGGCGTAGCTCCGCGTGAGGGAATGGAGCAGCGCTTGGGGATCCACGGCCTCGGCGATCTCGCGACGATAGGCCACCTCCACGCCGCCTTCCAGGGGCAAGGACCCCCATCGAGCGGATGGCCAGGCGTACCGTACCGATGCCCGGCCCAGTGGGCCGCAAAGCGCGCCACCGACTCCGAAGGCGCGGCGGACAAAGAACGTGCACCAGGGAACGGTCGACTGAGCGATCGCCATGCGGGCGCGCAAGACCTTGCGGATCGTGCCCTCCGCCTCCGCCGTTCGCCCGATCATCATCCCGGGGCAGTCCTGGAAGGTCACGACCGGAATGTGGAACGTGTCGCAGAGATCCACGAACCGGGTCAGCTTCTCCGCTGAGGACGCCGTCAGCGCCCCGCCGTAATGCATCGGGTCGCTCGCGGTGACTCCCACCGTGCGCCCGTCGACTCTCGCTAGCATGGTGATCTGGGACCGGCCGTGCGAACGCCCGAGTTCGAGCTGGGACCCCGCATCCACGACGCTCGCGACGATGCTCCGCATGGGATACGGCTTGCGACTGTTCCTGGGGACTACAGAGGCCAGGGCTTCGTCGGCACGTCGAGGGTTGTCGTGGTTGACCGCGACCGGCGGGAGCTCGAAGACGTTGCTCGGGAGATAGGACAGGAATCTTCTCGCCTGATCCACCGCGTCCCGTTCGGTGGAAGCCTCGTTGTCGACGACGCCGCTGCCGCGGGCGTGGACGGCGGAGCCCCCGAGCTGTTCCTTGGTGACGGTATCGCCCAAGCCGGCAGCCACCACGGCGGGCCCCGCCGCGAACACCTGGCTGGTCCCCTTGACCATCACCGAGAAGTGGGACATCGCGACCTTCACCGCGGCGAACCCCGCGCACGGGCCGAGTGCGACTCCGACGACGGGAATCGTGGTCATCTGCTCGGCTACCGGCCACTCGTATCCGGGGATCACCGTTGCCCCATGACGTTCGATGGTCTTCACGCTCCCGCCGGCCGCATCCACCAGCCGGACCAGCGGCGTTCGATACGCCAGTGCATGGCGTTCGATGAATGCCCACTTCTCCACGATCGTGCTGTCGGCGGAGCCTCCCCGCAGGGTGAAGTCATCCGCCAGCAAGGCGACCGGCCGGCCGCCGATGTGCGCGCGGCCGATGATCGGGTTCGCGGGGACGACCCCCAGCACCCGGTTGGCCGTGTCGTACTCGGCCACACCTGTCAACGAGCCGATCTCACGAAACGACCCCTCGTCGGCCAGCTGGTCGATGCGCTCCCGGGCCAGGCCCCGGCCGGCGGCACGTTGTCGCGCGATGGCGCCGGGTCCGCCGTGCTCCTTCGCCCACGCACGTCGGCGTTCGAGCTCATCGAGCTCCGTATCCCATTCAGGCACGTCAGCAGCCGGCTGCGTCATCGCTGAGCCCTTCTTGCCTGCGTCACAGGTCGTGGTCGAGCCGGACCCAGCCGGCGTGCCTCTTCCTAGTCCGCGTGGATCTCCACGGCTTTGACCTGCGTGTAGTCGAGCACGGCGTCGGTACCCATCGTCCGGCCGAAGCCACTGTTCTTGTAACCGCCGAACGGCGCGCCAATAGTGGATGCGGACAGTGCCGCGTTGATCGTCACGCGCCCGGCCTGCAGCCCTTTCGCCATCCGCACGGCCCGAGCGACGTCGGTGGTCCACACAGACGCGGCCAAGCCGTACGCGGTGCCGTCGGCAACCTCCAGGGCCTCTTCCTCGCCATCGACCGGGATGACGGACAAGACGGGACCGAAGATCTCCTCCTGGGCGATGCGCATGCCAGGATCGACGTTGTCGAACAACGTGGCCTCGATGAAGAAGCCGGACTTGTACTCATCGCCGGTCGGCTTGCCGCCGCACACGAGTTGGGCGCCCTCGTCCCGTCCGCTGGCGATGTAGCCGAGGACACGCTCGTGCTGCCTGGCATTGACCAACGGCCCCATCTGAACGTTCTCGTACCACGGACCGATGCGCACCTTGGTGAACGCGTCGTGCAGCGCGCGCACGAGCTCGCGGTGGATCCGCCGGTCGACGACCACTCGCGATCCGGCGGCGCAGGTCTGTCCGGTGTTGAACGTGATGCTGCGGACCACGTCCGGCACGGCCTTAGCCAGGTCGGCGTCGTCCAGGATCACCTGCGGTGACTTGCCGCCCAGCTCGAGGTGCACCGGAATGAGGCGCTTCGCGGACGCAGCCATGACGAGTGCGCCGGTGGCCGGCGAGCCGGTGAAGCTCATTCGCCGGATGCCCGGGTGGGCGGGCAATGCGGCCCCGGCCTCCGCCCCGTAACCCGTGACGACGTTGATGACCCCGGGCGGGATGCCCGCTTCGAGCGCGAGTGCGGCGAGCATCAATGCCGTCAATGGCGCGTCCTCGGCGGGTTTGGCGACGATGGTGTTGCCCGCCGCGACCGCGGGCGCCACGTCGTTGACGAACATCGGCCCTGGCACGTTCCACGGGATGATGCTGCCCACGACGCCGTACGGTTCGCGGAGCGTCATACCGAGCACGTCGGGTGTGTGGGTAGGCAGGGTGAGGCCGGTGACCTTGTCGGCGAGGCCCGCGATGTAGACCAACATTCGACGGATGGGTGAGGCCCCTCGGAGCGGCCGGCCGACCTCCATCGACTCGAGTTGGTCGAGATCGCGCTCGTGCGCCTCGCACAGGTCGGCCCACCGGTACAGCAGCTCCGCACGCACCGACGGGCTGGTGTCGCGCCAAGCGGGAAACGCCGCGGTCGCCGCCTGTACGGCCGCGTCGATGTCCGCCGCCGCACCGCGGGGTACCGTGCGCAACACGTCCGTAGTGGCGGGGTTGATGACGTCGATGACCTCGCCACCGGCGGCCGGCAGCCACTCGCCGCCGATCAGATGGGTATTGTCGGCGGGCAGCTTTTCGATTGCCGGGGTGGCCGGTGCGATCGTCATGTGGGTCCTCTTCTCCGGTCGGTGCCGGGTTCAGTGCTCGTGGAGGATCACGCCGCGAATGTTGTTGCCGTCGAGCATGTCCCGGTAGGCCTGGTTGATCTCGTCCAGCGCGTAGCGTGCGGTGATGAGCTCGTCGAGCTTGAGGTCACCGGAGCGGTACAGGCCCACCAGCCTCGGAATGTCATGGAGCGGGTTGCAGGACCCCAACAACGTCCCGTGGATCTGCCGCTCGTAGCCGACGAGCAAACCCGCGTGCACGGGCACGGCGAGCTCCTTGATCTTGCCCATCGACGTGATCGTCACCGTGCCGGTCTTGCCGACGATCTGGATGGCCTTGCCGACGACGTCCTGGCTCAGCACACCCATCGTGATGACGGAGTGATCGGCGAGCTGGCCGAGTGTCGCGTCGACCACGAAGCCGTGGGCGGCCTGCGCGTCGGTGAACGTGTGCGTGGCCCCGAATACCTTGGCCATCTCCAGCTTGAACGGGACGGGATCGACGGCGATGACGTTCTTCGCCCCCGCGTACCGGGCGCCCTGCACGGCGTTGCACCCGACACCACCGACGCCGTAGATGACCACGGTCTCACCCGCGCGCACTCCCGCGGCGTACACCGCCGATCCCCAGCCGGTCGGCACCCCACATCCGAGCAGGGCGGCGACGTCGAACGGGACGTCATCGTCGACCACGACACAGGACCACTCGGGAATCACCGCGTACTGCGAAAACGTGCCGAGCACGCACAGGCCGCCGAGGTCTTCACCGCCGGCATGGAACCGGAAACCGCCATCGGAGAACATTCCGGTCGAGCCGTTAGTGGCCTGCGCGCAGAGGTTTTGGTGCCCGGTCGAGCAGTAACGACACACGCCGCACACCGGAATGAAGGAGCAGACCACGTGGTCGCCGACAGCCACCCTGCTCACCCCGGGACCCACCGCCTCGATGATACCGGCACCCTCGTGGCCGCCGACCATCGGGAAGCGTACGGGCATGTCACCGGTGCGCAGATGGTCGTCCGAGTGGCACAGCCCGGCCGCCATGAAGCGGATCCGAACCTCGTGGGCCTTCGGCTCGTCCAGCTCGAGGTCGGCGATCTCCCACGGTCGCCCCGGGCCTCGGACGATCGCCGCTCGGGTCGTCTTGTTCATCTGGCGCCTCCTGTGCGGCGTGACGGCTAGTCGTCGAAGCGGTCGGGCGGGTTGTTCTTGTCCAGGCCGGGATCGAGGTAGCGTCCGACGTCATAGTCGCCCGCGATCGTGGTGCGAATCCCGTATCGGGAAACTCCTTCCGGCACACCGGCGGCGCTATGGATCACCCGCCAGTTGTCCCAGATGATGACGTCGTCGGGGCCCCACGCGTGGTAGTAGGCGTACTCGTCCTCGGTCAGGACGTCGGCGAGTTCGGCGATGAGCGCATCACTCTCGTCCTTGTCCATCCCCAGCACATACCGCACATGCGTCGGGGAGAGCTTCAGCACCTTGCGGCCGGTCTCGGGCTGGGTGATCACCAACGGATGAACTACCGGTGGGAAGTTGCGCTTGCCCGGAACGCCGTTCAGCGACACGACGTCACGCGGGAAGCCGGGGTTCTGCTCCATCGCCGGGTTGAACTCATAGACCACCTCGAGACTGTCGATCCTTGCCTTCGTCTCCTCGGATAGCCGGCCGTATGCGGCGATCCCGTCGATGAAGCCGGTGGAACCGGCGGCGCCTGCGGGTTGCACCATGCGCAGCACCGCACCACGCACAATGGTGGGCATGAAGGCCTGGTCCCAGTGCCAGCCGATGTAGCCGATCCGCTCCTCGCCGTTGACGATGTAGCGACGCGCCTTGGGGTTGTGCGGAGTCTGTCGCAGCTCCATCAGGTAGGGGTTCTCGACCGAGTTGAGGAAGGAGGTGGCCGAGGGCTCCATTTCCCCGAACACCTCGCTCAGTCCCAGATGTGCCTCTTTCGAGTGCAGCGCGTTTCGGATGAGCACCAGACCGAACTCGACCCACGCGTCGTGCAAGGCCTCTCGCACGGGTCCGGTGAGCGGCTGGTCGAGGTCGACGCCGCGCAGTTCGACGCCGATGTGCTCGGTGAGTGGGGTGCGCGTGATGGTGGCTGATGACATTGAATCTCCTGGATGTTCGACGTCTTGTCGGGCCTTCCGCCCGTACAATGTGGACGACGGCTGTCGCGGCCTGTCCAGTCGTCTGTCGGGTGGTTCAACCCTCGTCGTTGACCCACCGGACGAACCGGTTCAACGGCATGAAGCCGTCGTGTGGCAGGCCTGCATCCACCGAACCTGCCGAGCCGAGCGGCACGACGCGCTGCACCCCCATCGCGGCGAGAGAGTCGCGCAACGCTTCCTTGCGTCCAGGGGGATAGACACCCACTGTCTGCGTCGCGACGTTGGCGAATGCGACCCCCTCGGCGAGATCGGTGACCGGGACGACGTTGACGATCCGAAAGTCAGGGTGGAATTCCACCGGCTCTTCAGAGCGGACGACGGTGCCCGATCCCGCGTAGTCGCCCCAGACCCGGTACAGGGGCTCCATGCCTCGAATCCCCTCGATCTCCACGCGCAGGGTGCCGGGCACTGGGCGGCCGGCGGCACTGTTCGTCCGCCGCTGGACTCCCATCCGTTGCTGCACGAGTGCGCAGTAGCGGTCGACCTGCTCGGGAGAGCCCTCCACGAACTGGTACCGCGACGAGGCGCACGCCTGCTGTTCGACGAGCGTGGCGTCGGTCGCAGCGAGGTCGGCCACGGCTCGAAGGGCTGCCTCGGACTCGAATGCCTCGCGGCCCACGAGCGAGATGGATGTCTTGGGGTCGAACGCGACGAGCTCGAATCCGGGACCGACGTAGTTCCGAGCGTTGACAATGGTGCCTCCACCACCCCAAGCCACGAGCTTGTCGAAGAACTGCGGGCGGAACAGGGTTGCTTCCACCCGTTCGTCCCCACCGCGCCAGTACACAGCGGAGAACGACCGGGTCACCGGGTGCCCCGGGGCGACGTCCGCCATAGCCTGCAGGATCGCCGTGGCCGTGAAGAGGTCGTTGGACGGCAGCTTGATCAGGTTGAGACCCTTGACCAGGGCTCCCCGCACGATGGAGACCGCGGCCACACCTGGCGAGTTGCCGGCGATGATGTGAACCAGACGCGGAGGGAAGGCGCGGATCCGATGTACCCGCCCGCTCGGCGCACCGGTGATCTCCCGCCATCCGTCCAGCACGTCCGGACCACCGAGCTCGGTCCTGATCTGGAACTCCATGGTCTCGCGGGTGAAAAGCTTAGGCAGGTCCTGGTAGGAGCGATCGACGACTTCCGCGGGCAGCGCGCTGGTCCGTCGAGCCGAGACCAACGCCTCCTCGAGCCGACCCTTCGGGTCCTTGGCTAGCCAGTTTCCTACCTCAACCAGCACGTCGATGATCTCAGCGACCGGAACGTCGAACGCGGGACCGGGGATGCTCCTCGGCCAAACAAGGGAGTTCAGGTCGAGCTCCGGGGTGGCAAAGCGCTCGCCCTCGCGGCCATGCACACAGTCCGCGCCGGTGACACGTTCGCCCTTGACCACATGGGGCACCCGGACACGGCTGTCGCTCATCGTCGTCATGCTCCTGTCACTCCCCTGATATAGGCGTCGATGGTTCCCGCGCACCCGATGTGGTCGCTCTGCCCGGCCTGGGCGAAGCGCCCGATGTTGTCGAGGAGAGTCGGACCGAACCTTCCGCACGGACACTTCTCCGAGAAGTCGACCGTGACTTGGTCCCCGGTGATCAGCCCGCCCCACCGGCCGTCGTAGGCCAGGTCGAGGAACCCGAAGCGCGCCTGCACCAGTCCGTCGGTCGAGTCCGCCGGCGTAAGGAGCCGCTCACCGCTGTCGTCCAGCGGCAGCATGATGAGGCCTGGGGCGGCGTGATAGCGATCGGCCTCACAACGCGGTAGGGGCTGGGCGAGCTCCGTCATTCCGTAGACCGCGAACCTGACGACGTCCCCGTAGAAGCGGCCGATGTGGTCCTGGTAGTCCGGCGGCAGAGTGACGCCCTTCACACCGCCGCCCGCGCCGATGACGCTGTCTGGATGAAATTCGCCGTCCCCGACGCCGAGCTCCCGGGCGCGCTCGATGATCATCATGTGTTGACTCCACATGCCGCTCAGGAAGATCGGTCGGTGCCGGAAACCGACTATCTGCTCGGTGAACGTGAGGAGATCGGCTCTGACACGTTGGGCCTTCGCGGCACCTCGTCGTTCCATGTCTGCGATCTCGTCCGGGGTCGCCGTACCGCCGGCCATCTTGGCGCGAAAGGCTGCCGTCTCGCTCACGTCTGAGATCAGCAGTGGCTCGTCGGACAGCGCGAAGATCTCGCCCGGGCGGCCCCAGTTCTCCGAGTTCGCGACGAACGCCTCGACGGCACTGGTCCGCCCGGACGAGGGGCCGAGCCAGAAGTAGGCATGATCGCCGTCGGCATGGGCGAAGGGCCAGCCGGACGAGTACTTGAAGTGGCGGGTCTTCCTGGCCCGATCGCCCATGGTGTGGTTCAGGAAGGAACACTTCCCGCTCGAACCACTGGTGGCGATGACCGCATGCCCGGCGGCCCAGAGCCGGTCGAGCCACTCGTCCACGTCGGTCACGCCCGCGACGTCGACGTCGGTCACGTCGTTCACCGAAAGGGTGTTCAACCACTGCAACATCCGGTCCCAGCGGCCCCGCTCGTAGAAGGACTGCGGGTAGGACTTGTAGACGGTGTGTGCGAACAGGAGCGGCACCAGATCGTCGAAGTCACGGATCTTCGCGACGCCGGCGTCCTCGGCACGCTTCGCCAGCAGCGGTATCTGCTCGCGTCGCTGCTGAAACAGCTCGTCGGCTGCCTTGAGGCGCGCCGATGCCAGCTCACCCCACGGCTGGTCGTACGCCGAGTCGGGGGCGACGATCATGTCGAGCAGCTGTGTTCGCGTGTCGTCCATGCCTGCCCCTCTGTCTGTCCGCGCAGATGAGCGATTGACCTGCCGGAGAAGTCGTGGTTACGTATTCATACCTCAGATCGTCGCTAGAAGCGAGGCCTGGATCGCACAGTTTTCTCGCGAGATACCCGAGAGGAAGCAGCCAACCGATGTGCTCGCTCTGCTCCGCTCCCACGAGGCCGTTCGCCGGGCCCAGTCGAGTGCTGGCCGGCAAGGGGTCCTCGGCCGGCTGCGCCACAGAACTCCACGCACTGGGGATATCGCCCGCTCACGGTGCCGTTCTGTTGGTCGTCGATGACGTCGTGATGCAGCTGGGGCTTCACCGGCCGGCGTGGTACTCGCTGCAAGGCGCCGGCTTCACGGTGCTGAGCGGCCCAGGCGTCGCCGCCGAACCGACGCCGGAGACTGTTCGTACGCTGCTGCCCGACAGTGTGAACGAGATTGCCGCGGTCGTCGCGGTAGGCGGCGGCAGCGCCCTCGACACTGCCAAGCTCGCGTCCATCGCGCTCACCAACCCGCTCGACCTCACCGCCGGCCTGTCCTCGACTGCCGACATCTCGCCCGGGCCACCGATCGTCGCCGTACCGACCACGGCAGGCACCGGCGCCGAGGCCACGGCAGTCGCCATGCTGTGGCATGGCAACCAGAAACGGATGTTCGTCCATCCGCATCTGGTTCCGCGGATAGTGCTGATCGACCCCGAGCTGTTGCTGGGACTGCCGCCGTCGGTGACCGCCTCAGGTGGGTTCGACGCGATCGGTCATGCGGCAGAGTCCCTCATTTCGACCTTCCGGACCCCGCTCACGGTTGCCGCTGCGCGTGAGGCTCTCACATTGCTGTCGAGGTCTTTGCCCGCTGCCTATGCGGTGGGTGATCTGGAATCCCGCTGCGGTACGGCGCTCGGTGCGTACCACGCTGGTCTCGCGCTCAACGCCTCGGTGGTGCTCGGCCATTCGCTCGCCTACGCGATCGCCGCCCGCACCGGCTTGCCGCATGGCGCTTCCGTAGCCATGGCACTCCCGTACTGCCTCGCCCATGTACGACCCCTGTGCGAGGGCCAGATCGCGGACATGGCCGCGATCGTCTGCGGTGAGCCCGATGCCGAACTGTTCGTCCGCTGGATCGTTGAGCACAGCCAGCGGATGCGCATTCCGACTTCACTGGCGGAACTGGGCGTCGACCGCAACGAGCTGGCCGCCATGGCAGCGGATTGCGTCGACAGCTACCCCCGCCCGAACCATCCGGTCCCCATCGACGCGGCGGGCGTCCTCGCATTGCTCGAACGCCTTCACGCGGGCGAGCCGTACGCCGCATGGCACGACTACTCCCGACACGACATCGTCAGCGAGGCCCCCTTGTGACTACATCCATGCTTCCGTCCGTCCTCAACCTCGTGGACGGCGAGTGGCTGTCCGGCACCGAGAGCCTCGAGGTTCGCAACCCCGCAGACACCCGCGACCTCGTGGCGACGGTCCCCAGCATGGACGCGCGCGCCGTCCACGCCGCATTCGAGGCGGCAGAGCGAGCCGCCGCCATCTGGCGTGACACGAGCCAGATCGACCGCGGACGCGTCCTGCTGCGCGCGGCCCAGCTCATGCGTGACCGCCACAGTGAGCTGAGCCGGACGCTCACCCGGGAAATGGGCAAGACACTCGGCGAGGCCAACGCAGAGGTAGCCAAGGCGGCCGACTTCCTCGAGTTCTACGGCGGTCTCGGCCGCTCCGAGCGTGGCATCGTGCTCCCCCACGAGAACCCCGAAGTGATCTCATGGACCGTGCATGAACCACTGGGCGTGGTTCTCGCCATCACCCCGTGGAACGACCCCTTGCTGACGCCGGCACGGAAGGTCGCTCCCGCGCTGATCGCCGGAAACAGTGTCGTCCTCAAGCCCGCCTCCTACACCCCAGTCATCGCGATCGAGTTGGCACGCGTGTTGCACGATGCGGGCCTACCGCCCGGCGTACTGAACACCGTCACCGGGGTGGGCAGCAGAATCGCCCGCGCCCTCGTCGCACACCCCGCCTTGAAGGCCGTCAGCTTCACCGGATCGAACGATGTCGGGTACTCACTGAAGGCATCGCTCGCGGAGCGGAACGTTCATCTCTTGGCGGAGCTAGGTGGCAAGAACGCCGCCATCGTACTGGCAGACGCCGACCTCGAGCAGTCCGTCGCGAGCATCGCCGCGGCCGCCTTCGCTCAGGCCGGTCAGCGCTGTACTGCCACGAGCCGGGTGCTCGTCCAGCGCGACGTGCTGGACCAGGTGCGCGACGGGCTGGTCCGGGCCGCCCAGCGGCATGTGCTCGGATCCGGTCTGGATCCCGGGATCTCCATGGGTCCGCTGGTGTCGCCCGCCCAGCGCGAGTCGGTGAAAGGGTTCATCGAGCGCGCCATCGCCAACGGAGCCGTGCGAGCAACCGCACCGGCCGAAGCTCCCCACGACCACGGTTGCTTCGTCACTCCGACGGTCCTGACCGGCGTCGATCCCAGCATGGAGATCTGGACCGAGGAGGTCTTCGGCCCGGTCGTGGCCCTGGTGGCCTTCGACACCCTCGACGAGGCGATCCACCTGCTCAACGCGTCGAAATACGCGCTTGCCGCGGCCCTGTACACCTCCGACCTCGACGCGGCGCACACCTTTGCTGCTCGGGCCGACGTGGGCCAGGTCGCGGTGAACCTTCCGACGTCCGGTTGGGACGTCCACATGCCCTTCGGCGGGTTCAAAGACTCGGGGACCGGGCACAAGGAGCAGGGCCTGGCCGGTCTGGACTTCTACCGCAAGACCAAAACCGTAGCCATTCGCAGGCGAGCCCGATGACGGTGAAAATGAACACCCCTCCGGACGCGGCGTACCCGCACTGGGACACCATCACCACCAGGTGGATGGACAACGACATGCACGGCCACGTCAACAACGTCCAGTACTACTCGTTCTTCGACACGGCCGTGACGACCTGGCTGGTGACCGAAGGCGGCCTCGACCCGCGGGACGGCCAGATGATCGGCCTCTGCGTCGAGTCACAGTGCACCTTCGCGGCACCGTTGAGCTTCCCCGACAAGGTCCTGGCGGGGCTACGCGTGGGACACGTTGGGCGATCCAGCGTCCGGTACGAGATCGTGCTCTATGCCGCGGGTTCTGGCCGGCCCGCGGCTTCCGGCCACTTCGTCCACGTGTACGTCGACCGGGCCTCACGGAGACCGACGGCAATCCCGCACAGCCTGCTCGGGGCACTGTCCGCACTCGTGACCGTCCCCGTCGACGGTGCGGCCGGCAGCGGCCTCGATCGGGCCGGCTGATCCCTCGAGCGGCTCAGCGCGAGAAGCGGTCGGGTCCAGGAATGCACCTGGACCCGACCGCTTCGAACTGGGCGCTCAGGAGATACAGGTCGTCTTCAGCCCATTGACGGCGACCCACTTGCCATCGTGCACTCTGGTCTCCCAGAAGCAGTCCACGGTCCGCTTCGCCTGGCCCTTCGTGTAGGTGAGGCCAGGGAGCAGTCCGCCACCGGTGAAGTTCTTCACCTGGTACAGCCCGTCGAGAACGTCCGCGGACGTCACCGACGTCTTGGCTCCGATGTTGTCGAACGCCTGCCGGTAAACCAGCCCCGTCATCCAGGCAGACGAGGTCAGTGGGCTGAACTTCTCGTCTTTGGGTCCGCGGTAGTTGGTTTCCATCGCCGATCGGTAGTCCTTGGTGGCGGAGTCCTGGATGAAGAACGGAAAGGCCATCTGTGGCGCCAGGACGTCCCCGAGCTGGGGCGTCTTCAGGACCTGCGAGGTCACGACCTCACCAGGCAGGATCCACATCGGCTTGAAGCCCTGTTGGGCACAGCTCGGCGTGATCCGCTCCACGGGCACGCCCGCGATCATCATCGCGTCAACTCCGGCCTTCTTGGCGGCGAGGCACGGCGCGATGAAGCTCGGCTGGCTCGAGCTGATCGCCGCATTGAACGTCGCGTGCAGGCCAAGAGAGCTCGCAATGCCGTCGATTGCCTTGACCGCCTCGACGGCGTTGGCGACGTCCGCCGTGTAGTAGGAGCCGATCGAGCGCGCGCCGGCGTTCTTTGCCATCAACGGTTGCGAAGTCATCGCTGTCCCCAGTGTCGACTGCACGGGGAAGAACACGGGGTTCGCCTGCCACACGGGCGCGTAGTTCTGCCCGCCGACGACCGGGATGTGCTGCTTCTCGACGTAGTCGGCCCAGCTCGTCTCGACGCCGGTCCATGAGCTGATGGCAACCACGCCGTCCTTCTCCACGAGCTCCTTGACGGCCGTGAGAGATTTCGTGGGGTCGTTTCCGTCGTCTCTGACGACGATTTCCACCGGGTGGCCTTGCAGGCCGCCTTTGCCGTTGACCGTCGTTGCCCACGCCTTGAGGCCCTCGGCGGCCGCCGTAGCCGGAAGGGGCTTGCCGGAAAGACTGACGATGACGCCGATTTTGACGGGTGTGCCTGTCGCGGTGGACTTGGTGAGGGGCTGGTCCTTGCTGCAGGCCGCCATCGTGGCGAGCACCAAGCCCGCGAGCGCCAGTCCAACCGTTCCTCGCACTCGCGCACGGTGGAAGCCGATCATGTGCATCTCCTCTGGTTGATGTTTACTCGATATTCCTGGGCTCACGGCTTTGGGCTTGCGGAGTCGACCCTGAACCTGCGGGTACGGCGCCTTATGACATGTAGTGCTCGAAGAGGTCACTTCGGCGAACCTCCTCCGCTGAGGAGCTCAAGGTCACCGAACCCTGATTGAGCATGTAGACGTGTGATGCGATGGCCAGAACGCGCGTGACGTACTGCTCGACCAGCAGCATGCTCGTGCCGCGCGCCGACAGGTCGCTGATGAAGGCGAAGATCTCGTCGACCACCATCGGCGCGAGCCCCATCGACACCTCGTCGATCAAGATGAGGTCCGCGGAGCTGAGGTAGGACCTGACGACCGCGAGCATCTGTTGCTGTCCACCACTGAGGTTGCCCGCGACCTGGCCGAGTCTTTGGCCCAGGGCCGGGAATGCGTTCGTTGCCCTCTCGATGGCCTCCCGCTCCATGCCCTTGGGGCTGGCCAGGACGAGGTTTTCCTTCACGGTCAGCGAAGGGAAGATGCCTCCCCCATCGGGGATATGGCACAAGCCCTGGGAAGCTCGGTGGTGAACACTGTGACGAGTGACGTCGGAGTCTCCGAGAAGAATCCGACCTCGTTTCGGCGTGATCACTCCGGAGATCATCTTGAGCAGCGTCGACTTTCCCGCGCCGTTGGGACCGAGCAGGGCGACGACCGTACCTTTCTTCACGTCGAGGGAGACGTCGCGCAGGACGGTGGTGTCTCCGTAACCTCCTGTGACAGCGTCCAGGCGCAATGCGAAGTCGGTCATGGCCGCACTCCTTGGACGACCGACGCCGGTGCGGGTTCGATCTCCTCCGAGCCGAGGTAAGCGGCCCGTACCGTGTCGCTGGCTGCCACTTCGGACGACGTGCCCTGGAAGACCAGCTGCCCGAAGTCGAGGACGTAGACGTAGTCGCAGATGTCCATGACCAGGGTCATGTCGTGCTCGACCAGCAGAATCGCCGTGCCGCGCTCATGCACGACCCGAAGCAACACTCGTCCGAACAGCTCGGTCTCCGCCCGGTCCAACCCCGACGACGGCTCGTCGAGCAGGAGGACGTCGAAGGACCCCGCGAGCGCACGCGCGAGCTCCACCATGCGCCGCTGCCCTGTCGAGAGCTGACCGGCCAGGGCGTCCGCCAGGTGGCTGATGCCGCAGAGCCGCATGGCGTCCGTCGCCGCCGCGGCAAGCGCTGAGCGGTCGTGGGGCCTGCCGAGGATCTGGGTGAGAAAGCCGGCACCTGCCAGCCCGGCCTCACGCCCAAGCGAGATGTTCTCGGCAACGGTCATGCTGTCAAACAGCTGCATGCGCTGGAACGTGCGGCCCAGTCCCCGACCGGCCCGGGCGGCCGGCCGCCGGGACGAGATGTCCTCTCCCTTGAGGAAGACCCGACCGGCAGTCGGCTTCAGGAGACCGGAGCACACGTTGAAGGTCGTTGTCTTCCCCGCTCCATTGGGTCCGATCAGTCCGGTGATCCTTCCCATCGGCGCCTCGAGGCTGACGTCGTCGACCGCCAGGTGACCACCGAAGCGGACCTTCAGGTCTCGGACGCCCAGACCGGCGCCGCCGGACTGATCGCTTTGGGATGCTCGGCTCGGGACCTGCAGGGTGCGCTCGTCGACAGGAGCGGCGTTCTCCTTGGCCCCACTCGGTTGCTCACGCGGCGTCCGACCGCCGACGCGGTCCAGAAACGCCGTCAGCCGCGCCGGGAGGGTGGGGTGCCGCCCCTGTTGAAGACCCGCCACGACGATCGAAGCGCCGAAGATCAGCGTCATGACCTCAGCCGCCGTCTCTCCTCCTGGAAGGAACGTGGGCAGCACGACCAGGAAGAAGGCTCCCAGCACCGCGTACCAGGGTTCCGAACCCGGCATGAGCAGCAACAGGACAAGCAAGGTCAGCGAGCTGAAAGACTGGAACGAGAGGCCACCGACGTTGGAGAACGTGCTTCCGTAGAGTGCGCCTGCTATCGCCGCCATCCCGGCCGAGAGGCAGAACACGATGAGCTTCGTGAGCCGCACCGAGGCGCCGCTGGTCTCGAGGGCGACGGGAGACTCCCCCAATCCTCGTAGCAGGCGGCCGAGTCGCATGCGCTGAAGGACGACGACAAACAGCGTGCATACGACGACGACGGTCAGGACCAGGTAGTAGTACCCGACGTCGGTGTCCAGGCCGAAGACCTGCGGCCGGGGCATCGGCAGACCGGCGGTGCTCGGGCCGAACATGAGCTCGCTGTTGTAGAACATGACCTCCAAGATCAGGCCGAAGGCGAACGTGGCGAGCGCCAGGAAGATTCCCGAGAGCCGGATCGCG
The DNA here is from genome assembly GCA_036001885.1 of Actinomycetes bacterium. Classification (GTDB taxonomy): domain Bacteria; phylum Actinomycetota; class Actinomycetes; order JAKEEW01; family JAKEEW01; genus DASYTV01. Next base: position 24,336 of record DASYTV010000295.1, on the reverse strand, counting down.
GGGAAAGCGATGAACGCGCCGATGGGGATGGTGATGAGCGCGGCCAGAACCAGGGCGACTGTCCATGGCAGCCCCCACTCGACCCGCGCCACCGAGAAGGCAACGCACCCGGTTGCGGCGAAGCCAATGTGCGCCAGGGAGACCTGGTTGGAGTTCTTGACCAGCAGACCCAACGAAAGGAAGAGCAGGACGTAGCTGAGTGCGACCGTGAACGACGGGAGTCGTGCGCCGAACCAGACCGGACCGGACGCCAGGACGACGAGCATCAGCAGGGCGCCGACCAGTTGCACCCTGCCGGGAGCGCGCCAGCCAGTGGTGGGGCGAGGCGCGCTGGTCCGGTGGTCGACCAGCTTCGACCGCGGAGTGACGATCAGCACGATGAAGAGCACGATGAACGGGACACTCTGGCTCAGTCCCGCCAAGTACTGGCTGGTCTGGCTCACGTATCTGGTGATCAGCGCGGAGATCACCCCGATCGCGAGGCCGCCGACGTAGGTCAGGGGGATATGCGAGAAGCGCCCGATGGCCGCCGCGCCGAACGACTGGACGACCAGCAGGGTCAGAACCATCGAGTCGAGGTTCACGCTGGGCGCCAGAAGCACACCAGACAAGCAGACGAAGATCGACCCGGCGATCCACGCGGCGCGACGCACCACGACGGGAGATGTGCCGGTCATCGCGAGCAGAGTGGGGTCGTCGACGGCACCCCGCATGGCGAGGCCCAGACGGGATTTCTTGAAGAAGACCCCGAGTGCCAAAGTGGCGGCCAGGGCGACCGCCATGGTCACGACCTGCTCGTAGGTCACCACGACTCCGAGACCTTCGACCGTGCCCTCAGGGAGATAGTGCGGAAACGTCAGGGGAGCTGGACCGAAGGCGAGCCGTGCGCCCGCTTGGGCGATGAGGATCAGGCCGACGGTGGCCGCGGTCTGCAGGGCGATGGGGGCCCTCGACAAGCGCCGCGCCAGCCGCTCCATCAACAGGCCGAGCGCCACACCGACGCCGAGGACACTGACGACCAGGCACGGCACAAGAGGCAGCTCTGCCACTTGGTACATGACGTAGAAGACGTAGACGGCCACCGTCGCGAGTGCACCGTGCCCGAAGTTGAATATCCCCGAGGTTTTGAACGTCAGGACCAGCCCGGAGCCGGCCAGAGCGTACACGGATCCGACGGCGAGGCCCGCGATGATGAACGGCAGGACGTCAGTCACGGTGGTCCTCTCGGGAGGCTGCGTAGCGGCCGCAGCTGGGGACGAAGACTGTGATCATGATCACGATCCACTTAATAATCTATATGATTATTCTGATAGTGTCTAGACGGCGGCGCCATTGCTTCTCTTGACGGTGCGTGCCGGCGTCGGCTATCCGACGCCAGGGACTGGGATCTGCGCGCCGGTGACGGCGGCAGCCTCGTCGCTGAACAGGAACGCCACGACGTCCGCGATGGTTGCCGGCGAGACCCAGCCGGCCCGGCTGGAGGCGGGTTGACTCGCTCGATTGCCGGGTGTGTCGATCACGGACGGGAGGATCGCGTTGACCCGAATCCCGTCGTCCTTGTACTCGGCTGCCAGGCTTTGAACGAGTGCCCAGACTGCGGCCTTCGCGGTGAGGTAACCAGCCGCGCCGGGGAAGGGCGCAAAGGCCGACTTGGCGGAGACGGCGACTATCGAGCCTCGTCCGATCTTCATCAGATGCGGTAATGCTGCCTGGGTGGTCAGGTATGTCGGTCGCAGGTTCAGTCGCATCAGGTGCTCGAACTCGTCGATCGGGCTCTCGTGCACCCGCCGGCCCATCGCGAAGCCGCCGACCAGGTTGGCTACCGCCGTCAGCGGCGTGTCTGGATCGCCCGCCGCCACGCCGACGACATCGGCGGCGCCGTCCGGGTCGAAGAGATCGGCCTCCACCAGCTCGAGTCGTGGGTGGGTGGACGGAAGGCGCGCCAGCTCCGATTCCACGATCCACGGAACCACCACCCGCCAGCCGGCTTGGAGCAACCGCTGCGTGACAGCAGAGCCGAGGCCGCCCGTGCCGCCGGTCACCAACGCTGTGGCCCGGATGACCAAACCGTCCCTCGAAGCGTCCTGGGCCTTCGGTACCACGGCCATGCTCAGGTGGTGAGAATCGTGACGGCGCCGGTTCCGGGGGCTCCGTAGAGGTGGGTGTAGCCCACCTTGGACGGGCCAGGGATCTGCCGGGTCCCTGCGCGCCCACGGAGCTGGAGGACGACCTCATGGATCTGCCGGAGACCGGAGGCACCGATGGGTTCACCGTTGGCCATCAGTCCACCGTCAGTGTTGACAGGAAGCTTCCCGGTGATCTCCGTGTGCCCTTCGGCGACCAGCTTCTCCTGCTCGCCGTCGGTACAGAAGCCGTTCTCGGCCATGTGGATGACCTCGGAACCGGCATCGGTGTCTTGCAGCTGCGCGACTTGGACGTCGTCCGGCCCTATTCCGGCCGTTTCGAATGCCGCCCTCGCCGCGTCGACCGTCGGGCTCGGCGTACCGGCGGCAGGCAACGACGGGCTCTGCACTTCGAAGGCACCGTGTCGCCTCGTGCGCAGCGCCCAGGCGGCGAGGTGGATCGGGCTGTCGGAGTATCGAGAGGCCAGATCGCGTCGACAGAGGACGACCGCGCCGGCACCCTCGTTCGGCGCGCAATACATGAACTTCGTGAGCGGATAGTTGAGGTACGGCGCCGCGAGGATCTCCTCCTCGCTCATCGGTGTGCGCCGCCAAGCCTTGTCGTTCCTCGCGCCGTTGCGGAAGTTCTTCGCCGCAACCTTGGCCAGGGTCTCGCGTGAGATGCCGTGCATCGCCATGTACCGGTTGATCTTCATGCCGAAGAAATGCGTGGTCAGGAACAGTCCTGTCGCGCCATACCAGGAGGGCAGGCCAAGAACCGACGGGTCGCCGGCGAACGCGCCTCTGGGGTGCTTGTCGAAGCCCACCGCGACCGCGATGTCAGCGTCGCCGTGCTCGATTGCCTCGGCCGCCATCGTGACCGCCGTGTTCGCCGTAGCGCATCCATTGAAGACACCGAAGAACGGGATTCCCGTCAACCCGAGCTTCCCGACCACGGCGTCAGGATTCGACACTTCGAGGCTTCCGGCGTAACCACGCTGTACCTGGTCCCAGGTGACGCCGGCATCGGCCAACGCGAGACGCGTGGCCTCGGCGCCCATGTCGATCGCCTGCTTGGCACCGAACCGCCCGAAGGAATGCAGCCCGACACCGATGATCGAGACCCGGCTCATGGTGTCGCCGTCTCGGCGGGTGCGGCGCTGGCGACCGGCGAGAAGGCGAACGTCATGATCTCGCGCTCGGGAGCGCCGTCTGTGCCGGATGTGAGTCGAAACGGAATGACCACGAGCTCCATCTCCTGTCCGATGGTGAGCCGTTGCGGATTCGACTCGGTCAGAAGGGCCTCGACGAGGATTCCCTCCGCGAGTTCCACGTAGCCGACGGCGTAAGGCTGGAACGACTCGGCATCCGTGTCTCCGGCGTAGGGCGGCGAGGGCGGGACGAACTGTTGCGTCGTCCAGGTGAACAGCGTCCCGACCGGTGAGAGCAGCACTTGCTCCTCGCCGGCTCCCGGCTCCGCGGCCGGGAAGCTGACGGCACCCGTCTGCGGATGGCGTGACCCGATCAGCCGAGGGCGCTCGTCTGGCCAGGTGAAGAGACCCTCTGCGACCGGGATCCGCACGGCGTTCGTCACAGCCACCCTCCTCGGCGACGGTACAATCAGATGAATCAGTTAACTGTTTATAACAACACTGACCGCGCCGGTCAACCCGTCTCAGGATGCGACGGACATGACTGTGCGTCCGGCAGTCCTGATGTGATCAGGTTCCAGATGCCTTCCCCACCCGCGTCGAGCGCGATCTGCCCGATCCGACGCTGCCATGAACGCTCGTCGCCGAACTCACCTCGCCAGGCGAGCGCCCGCAGGGTGAAGTGCCGCAACTGGTGGTCCAGCGTGAACCCGATGGCGCCGTGCACCTGATGAGCTGCCCTGCTGACCACAACCGCAGCGGCCGCGGCCTGCGCCTTGGCGACGGCGACGGCGAGCTCCGCATTTGGGTTGGCAAACCCTCGCTGTGCCACCGTCCTGATCGCGACATCCAGTGCGGCGCGCGCGATGGTCACCTCGCCGGCCGCCTCCGCAATCAGGTGCTGGACGGCTTGGAACCTGCCGAGCGGGCGCCCGAACTGGATCCGCGAAGACGCGTGGTCCACGCTCAACGCGAGCGCCCTCTCCAATGCCCCGCACGTCTGGGCCGCGCGGGCCAGGGCACCTCGAAGAACCCACTCGGCGCGGACGGCCCCGCCCACCGAGACGATGTGGTGCGAGGAGAGGTCGATCTCGAACCGGACGGAATCACGCGGTTCGTGCGCAAGATTGTGGCCAGCCGTGATGCTGCAGCGGCCCGACGGCACGACGAAGACGACATCACGTTCGCCGGTGCTGCCGAGCACGACGATGGCCTCCGTTGCCCGGCCCCATGGCACCCGCTCCAACGTCCCGGACACGACCAGGCTGCCGGCCGGGCCGTCCGAGATCGAGACCTCCCCCGCGCCTGAGGTCAACGGCCCAGACGGAACGTCCAGGCCAGCGACGACCAACAACCAAGCGGCCAGGAGGTCGGTCTCCGCGATCGGGACAGGTGCGGCGTGCGCCGCCCCCACTGTGAGCACGGCCGCAGTCTCGGCGATACCCGCCCCGCTGCCGCCCGCCGACTCCGGTGTACTCAGCAGAGTGAGTCCGGACGCGGCGAGCGTCTGCCAGAGCGAGTCGTCGAAGGGAGTCGCCGTTCTCTGTATGTTCAAAGTCTCGGCGGCGGATCTGGAGAAGATGGAACGTGCGAGCGCGCGCAGCTCATCGAGGTCTGCCTCGCTCGGCAGTGCGGGCACCGTGACACTCGCGTTCACCGAAGCCCCCATCCTCGTGCCATCACGGTGCGCAGGATCTCCGACGTTCCGCCGCGCAAGGTGAAACCGGGGGCATGGAGAAGGCCCTCAGCAAGCATGTGCGCGAACGGATCAGGGGCATCCGGATCCGGGGCGGTGTCCGCATGGCTCGCAATGAGCTCGACGAGCTTCCCTTCGAACCGCGTGCCGAGGTTCTTGACCGTCGCCGCGGGGAGGTCTACCGGTTTGCCGTCCGCAAGCGAGCCCGCGATCGACAGTGACAGCTGGCGTAACGTGAGGATTCGGGCCAACAGAGCGCCGACCACGCCCGTGTCCTCGACGTCGACGTCGGCCTTCCGCTCGAGCTCCACGAGATACGAGACCAGGAGCGGGAAGGTCGACAGGATGCGCTCCGGACCGCTTCGCTCGATGGCCAGCTCTGAGGTTACCTGCGCCCACCCGTCGCCGGCCCGGCCCAGGACGAGCGCATCCGGAACGAAGACGCTCTCCAGCAGGACCTCGTTGAAGTGGTGTTGCCCCGTCAACAGCTTGATCGGTCGGATGTCAATGCCCGGCGAGTCGAGCTCGACGATGAACTGGCTCAGCCCGGCATGGCGGTGAGCGGCGTCCAACGGTTCGCTGCGCGCGAGGACGAAGCATGCTCTCGCGTGATGGGCGCCGGAAGTCCACACCTTCGTACCGCTCAGTTTCCAGCCACCCGCCACCTTGACGGCCCGAGTCTGAACGTTGGCCAGGTCCGACCCCGCCTCCGGCTCGCTCATGCCGATGGCGAAGAAGATCTCGCCGCGGGCGATCCCGGGGAGGTAGCGCCGCCGTTGTTCGTCAGTGCCGTACCTCATCAACGAGGGCCCCACCTGACGGTCCGCTACCCAGTGCGCCGCTACCGGCGCGCCGGCCGCGAGCAGCTCCTCAGTCACGACGTACCGGTCCAGATACGACCGGCCGTGTCCGCCGTACTCCGTCGGGATGGTCATGCCGAGCCACCTACGATCGGCCAGCCTACGGCTGAACTGCTCGTCCCATCCCGATATCCAGGAGTCCACTCGTGGAACGAATGCACCGGCGGCGCGCTCGTCGGCCAGGAAGGAGCGCACCTCGTCGCGCAGAGCCTCGCTGTGCGGAGAGAGCGTGACCATCGGAGGCACCAGCCCGGCTCTCACGTTTTCGCCGCCTTCCGGGCAGGCTGCGACGTCACGTCGCTTGGGTCATGCCCCGCCCAGAAGCCATCCCACGTTCCAGCGATCTGTGGAAGCGCGGGTCCTCCGGGAGTGGTGCCCCAACTGTCGAAGGCTACCGCCTGTGGGCGTTCGTTCACGTCGGCCGCGTACCAGTGCCGCTCTCGTCGCCGCGAGAACAGCCACTGGCCGTCCACCTTCCGATACTCGTCGTCGTACCGGATCGCCATGACGATCCACCTGTCACCGACCTCGTGTTCGGCTCGGCAGTACACGTGCCCGCGGGCCATGTCAGGCCCGAGCAGCTCCACCCGATGACCGACGATCTGATGGATGGACCGATAGAACCATCGGAGCTGAGGTGCGATGAGCTCCCGAAGCGCCTGTCGGCCCCGGCCGTGACGGCCCAGGTCGATGTCCGCGACGAACAGCGCGAGCCAGGTTTCGACATCGCGACCGTCCACCGCCATCGCGTAACGGATCGGCAGCTGCTGGATCTCCAGGTGATCCTCGAGCCGCGCGATCCTCGCGGCCATTGTTCTGCCCACCGTCACGCACCCCCCGTCAGCATCAGGGTCTGTCCGGTCAGGTAGGTCAGGTCGTCGGCGGCCAGCGCCACGACCGCCCTGCCGATATCGTTCTCCGGATCACCCACCCGACCGAGCGGCACCCGCGCTTCCATGCGCGCGAACCGTTCCGGATACGCGTCTCGAAAGTCCTCCGACGCCGGCGACAGGGCATTGGGCACGATCACGTTTACCCGGATGCCGAACGGCCCCCACTCACGCGCGGCCACCCGCGAGAGCCCCCGAATCGCCTCTTTGGCCATCGCGTAGGCGCCAAACGCGACGTTGCCCTCGATGGCTGTGCTCGATCCGAAGTTCACGACCGTCCCGCCGCCGTTGGCACGCAGGTAAGGAAGAGCGGACTGCATCGCGTAGAGCGTCGCGAGCGGGCCGGTGCGCCAGGCCAGATCGACGTCCTCGTCGGTCGTGTCCGCCAGCGCGGCCTGCCCGGACGCCTGGGCGTTGTTCACCAGGATGTCGAGGCCACCGAAAGCGCTTACGGTTGCCGCGACCGCAGCATCAACCTGCACGCGCACGCCCACATCGCACGCGATCGGCAGCGCCCTGCCGCCAAGGGTCTGGATCTCGGCAGCGACGGCCTCACACTTCGACAGCGTGCGCCCGGCAATCCCCACCGCGGCGCCCTCTTTCGCGAGCGCCAAGGCTGTTCCACGGCCGATGCCCTGGCCTGCTCCGGTTACCAGGGCCACCCGCCCATCCAGTCGCGCAGTCACGCTAGCTCTCCTCAGGTTGGACACTCTGCCCAGCTAGCTGCGGTGCGAGCTTGTTGCACACCAGCTGGATGTGTTCGGCGGCTCGTTCCTCTGACATGCCGGCCAGAGACGCCCAGAAGAAGACGGTCTCGACCGGCGCGCCGGCTGTGTAGGCCCGGACTCGGTCTGCCATCCGGTCCGGGGTCTCGAGGAAGAAATAGTCGGTGCTGGCGCGTGGCTGCCGGCTCCGCACCTTGTCCACGTCCACGGGCCGGGGGATCGGCTGGCCGGTCCCTTCAACCATGTGTCTGCGGTAGGAGTTGAGCTGGTACTCGAGATGCTCGGATACCCAGACCCAGTCGCGTTCGGGATCGTTTGAGACCCAGCCCTGGATGCCGCCAGCCATCCGTCCGTCGGATGGGTCGTGGCCGGCGCTGACCAGCGCCTCGCGGTAATAGATCCACATCGCGGCGTTCGCGGTCAGCAGACCGGTGCCGAGACGACCGGCGCGTCCCGCTCCTTGCGGTCCGAGGTAGCCCAGCCACAGCGGTATGGGATGCTGCACCGGCTGAGGGGTCACCCCGCCATCGCCCCACAACGATCGCAGCGTCCGGATCTGGGCATCCGTCTGCCCGTACCGCCCGTCCATCGAGGCGCCGTAGAGCTCGTACTCCGGCTTGCGATAGCCGGCGCCCAGCCCGATCTCGAGCCGGCCGTTTGAGATCAGGTCGACCAGCGCCGCTTCCTCGGCAAGCCTTGCCGGGTGATGGAGCGGCGCCACCAAGACCGCGGTCCCTATCCGGGCACGGCTGGTCCGCGCGGCAACCGCTGCCGCGAAGGTGAGCGGCTGGCTGAGGTAGCCGTCGTCGAACTTGTGGTGCTCGGTGAACCACAGCGAGTGGATGCCAAGTCGGTCGGCCTCCTCGCACAGCTCCAAGGTGAACGCGTGCAATCGGGCGGGGTCCTGCCGCCAACGGTGCGGATTCCGTAGATCGAAGTAGAGTCCAACGCGCATTGCCCTAATGCCTCTCGATGGATAAGTGCCGTCGACGACGTGGCTGACGCGCACCGGCAGGCACCGCCGCAGCATCCCGCCAGCCCACCCCGGTCAGGCGTCCGAACCCCCCTTTGTCTCTGGTGATCCGCTCAATCATACAGATGATTTAGCGTATGGTAGACGCTATGGTGGTACCTCGTAAAGTGGTCAGGCCGGCTCGACGGCGCGCCCCCACGGCGGCCCTCGCCGTCCTGCGCCGTGGATCACGCTTGCTCGACCCAGGGATGGACCCACCGACTGGCGCCCCCGACCGAGGCGTGCTGGCCGCTCCCGGGCGGTGTCCGTGACGTTGAGACCCTTCGGCCCCACCACAGCAACCCACGACACGAAACGAATACGGAGGAACGATGGGACGTCGCCTGGAAGCCAAGGTTGCCATCGTCACCGGCTCTGCCTCAGGCATCGGCCGCGAGTGCGCCATGGCGCTGGCCCGTGAGGGCGCGTCGGTAGTGATCGCCGACCTTGACGTCGAAGGCTCCAAGAGCGTCTCCGATCAGATCACCGACCTCGGCGGTCGCGCACACATCGTCCAGGTCGACATGGGTGATCGGGCATCGGTGCAGGCGCTTGTCCAGCAAACGGTGGAAGAGTTCGGCCGGTTGAACATCTTGCACAATAATGCCGCCGCTACCCACCTCGCGGCGACACGTGACCTGAATGTCGCGGACATGGACCCCGAGGTTTGGGACTCGACAATGCGGATAAACCTCACCGGTACGATGCTCGCCACCAAGTTCGCGTTGCCGCATCTCATTTCGGCCGGCGGGGGAAGCATCGTGAACACCTCCTCGGGTGCAAGCCTGGGCGGCGATTTAGGCCACACCGCCTACGCGGTCTCCAAAGCGGCGATCAATGCCCTTACGGTGTATACCGCTGCCCAGTACGGAAAGGCCGGGGTTCGGTGCAATGCGATCGCACCCGGCCTGATCGTCACCCCCGCATCGGCGGGCAATTACGCGGGGCCGAACGGGGAGATGATGCTGCGCCACCATCTCACCCCGAGACTTGGTTTGCCCGCCGACATAGCTTCGATGCTGGTCTACTTGTGTTCACCCGATGCTGGTTTCATCAACGGTCAGATCATCAATGTGGATGGAGGAGCAGGCAGCCATCAGCCTTACCTGGCCGACATTCTTGCCTTACAGAAACCGGAATGAATGTGCGCACATTCTTGTCGACCCAGCGCAGTGGGAGTGAACGAATGACGGAGGATGCCACATGATTGGTGTGGATAAATCCCTCGACAACCTGACCGTCTCGATCCTCGGCGGCACCGGACGGCAAGGCCGTGGGCTCGCGCGCCGCTTCGCCGAGGCGGCGATCCCGGTGGTCATCGGAAGCCGGAGCCAGGAGCGAGCCGAGCAGACCGCCATCGCCCTTGCCCGGGCGACTGGAGGGCAGGTCTCAGCAGCCGCCAACGAAGGCGCCGCTCGCGCCGGCGACATTGTCATCGTCGCCGTCCCCTGGGAAGGGCACGGCGAACTGCTCGAGAAACTCGCGGATGCACTTGCGGGCAAGATCGTGGTCGACTGCGTGAACCCCCTCGGGTTCGACAAGCGCGGTGCCTACGCGCTGCACGTCGAGGAGGGATCAGCCGCCGAGCAGGCTGCTGCGATCCTGCCACGGAGTCGCGTCGTCGCCGCGTTCCACCACGTTAGCGCCGCCCGCCTGGAGGACCCGACGATCAAGTCGATGGCCACCGACGTGCTGGTGCTCGGTGAGGACCGTCACGCGACCGACTTGGTCCAATCGCTGGCCAACGCCATTCCTGGCCTACGGGGGCGGTACGGCGGGCGCCTGTGCAACGCCGGCCAGGTCGAGGCGCTCACAGCGAGTCTGATCAGCATCTACCGGCGTTGCAAGGTCACTCCGGTCTCCGCGTGACCGACGTCTGACAACTACCTGAGCAGCCGACTACGGGAGTATCAATGGGGCGTGACACCGACGGGTGTGGGCGCACACGAGCGCCGCGCCGTAGTCCGGGCGCGCCCTGGGCCAGCGGAATTTGTCAAGGTCGGTGAGACCAGTGGGTGTTAAGCAGCGAGGGTCAGGGCCTCGGCTTGGTCGGTGGCGGGTTCGGGTTTGTTGATCCAGGCAGTGTCGGCCAGTCGCAGGGTCTTCGGTTGAGGCCGGCGGGTGAATCGTTCGGGATTCTGAGCCCAGGCGGTGTCCAGGACCTGTTGCCGGGCAACGGTTACGGCGCTGGCGTGTCCGTAGTGGACGGCCGCCGGGGTGTGTAAGCCGATGCCGCTATGGTGATGTTCGTGGTTGTACCAGGTGAAGAAGTTGTCGCAGAACGTGCGGGCGTCCCGGATCGACCCGAACCGGGTCGGGAACGTCGGATGGTATTTGACCGTTTTGAACGCCGCTTCGGAGTACGGATTGTCGTTCGACACGTGCGGGCGTGAATGCGAGCGCAGCACGTGCAGGTCGGCGAGCAGATCAGCGACCCTTCTTCGACGTCATCGAGGTGCCCCGGTCGGCGTGCACGACCTGGGGGACGCCGTGCACGGCGAACACGTCGGTGATGAAATCCTCGGCCAGCAGGGCGGACTCGGTCGCGGCGACCTTGCACCCGACGATGTAGCGGCTGAAGATGTCGATCATCACGTAGGCGTCGTAGTACACACCCCGAGTCGGGCCGGGCAGTTTCGTGATGTCCCAGCTGAACACCTGCCCCGGACCGGTCGCGATCAACTCCGGCCTGGTGCGGGCCGGGTGCCGGGCCTGCCGGCGCCGCTCCACGACCTGCCGATTCGCCCGCAACACCCGATACAGGGTGGCCACCGACGCCAGGTAGACACCCTCGTCCAGCAGGGTCGCGAACACCTCCACCGGGGTGGTGTCAACGAAGCGGTCACTGTTGAGCACGGCCAGAATCCGGGCCCGTTCGGCCTCGCTGAGCCGGTTCACCGGCGCCCGGCGCGGCACCGGCGGCCGCGCCGGCCCGTAGACGCCCTGGCGGTGGGCGGTGGCCCGGGATATCCCCGATAGCCCGGCCGCGGCCCGGTGCGAGACGTGCACCCGCAGTTGGTGGTAGGCGCCGGTCATCACCGCCTCGACGTCGGTGGTGTGTCCGCGCTCTCGGAGATTTCCTCCAAGAGCGCCTGAGCTTTTCCCATAATGCTCAGAGCTGCTTCGGTACGGGCCAGACGACGCTCGGCGACATCGAGCTGACGGCGCAACCGGGCGATCTCCGCCTGATCCGCTGACGGCCGGCCCACCACCGCACCGGCCGGTTTCCCGGTCAACAGACCCGCGTCGCGGGTCCGGCGCCACTCACTGATCAACGACGAGTACAGCCCGTTCTCCCGCAGGAACGCGTTACCGGTGCCCGACTCGGTCGCCGCCTCGTACCCGGCGAGCAGCCGCAGTTTCTCCGCCGGGCTAAACGAACGCCGGCGTGGCCGATCCATACGTGGTTTCTTGGCCATGCCCCCATCGTCGCCTACCAACAGGTCCAACGTATTGACCGTCAACGTGATCGATCCATCCTCGCCCCGGGCGGGCTACCCCTTATGAACCGCTGGTCTCACCCAACCCTGACACCCAGGGCAGCGCCGCTTCGTGACCGCCCCAGGCGTCGTTTGAGTAGGTCGGCGCCCTCCTAACAGACGGCACGACCGACCTCCGGTACGCCGGGTAACGACACCGATCGCAAGGTGCGGATACGACGCGCAGACCCGGCCGGTGCAACCCGCGCGGGCTTCATGGCCGCCGAGCGCCCTACACCTACTTATGACGTGAATGCAGGTACCCACACGCGGGTTTCTACGGCGTTGCGCGTAGGTTTCCGGCGCCAGCCTGGTCGCAACAACGTACGGCAATCGCCGTCACCGACGATATGAGAGTGCGTCATGTGCCAGCACAAGCCGCCCTGCCCACAGTGGAATGCCGTCGATCGCCAGGCTGCCCGCGTGGTGGCCGCCCACCCGGAGCAAGGCTGGAGTCTCCTGTGCAACGGCGTGGTCCTCTTTGACGACGATGGTGAACTGCTCCCCGACGGGCGCCAGGTCCCACCGCGCCCACCGGCGCTTCCGCCGGCTCGCCGCCGGGACGTGGCCGCCCCCAGGCCCTTTATGTCCGTGCCACCCGGACTTCCCGGACCCGCGATGTCTCGGACCGACGTTCGCACGGCGAGTTGCGTGACCACGCGGCCCGACGTCGATCCGAGGACGCCGGTGGGAACCGCACTGCCGGTTTGACCGTTGCCCCTGTTGCGTGCAACGACTTGGCGACGGGTGGGGAACTATCGCGCCGCGTTCCCAGGATCCGGGTGCGTTTGCCCATGTGCGCGGACGATCCGGTCACGGGAACTGGGTGAGCGGTTTCGCCCTGCCGCCTACGGCTCACTCCCCACTTCATGATAAGGGGCACACCACGCAACATCGTCCTCTTCGGCGGGATCGCGCCGTTGGCTCGGAGCGCATGATCGGATCGGCCGAATGACGCCATACCTATATACAGAACCTAGGTACCCGTTCGAGGGTTTCCCCGCGTGCCGATCCGAGAACGGGCAGCAAGCTATTCACATGGGTAGTGCCGACCGGTTCCACGCAGTACCCACCCGCCCACCCAAACCCCGCCGAAGGTATTCATCGACCGGAGGACTTAGCCATGCGTCGCGTCCAGATCCGCAAGCCAAAGCGTCCCACTACTGCGCGCCAGGCCCTCGACCGTCGCAAGACGGAACAGGCGTGGGTTGGCCGACGCCCGGGGGCTCCGATGACTGAGCCGCAGATCCCGACGGACTGTTGTCCCGGCGGGAGACCACGACGCGTCGGGTCCTACCCGCCGAGCAACCGATCCTGTGGACCGAGCACCTTCGACGTGGGCCTCCTCGTCGAGGGCACCGGATACGGCGGGTCGCCCGGCGACACGTTCGTCCCCGAAACGTACACCTACGTCAGTCCTCGCTTGCGCCGTCTAGGCCGTCTAGGCCGCCTCGGCCGTCGCGCCGGCGGTACCTGGCTCGCGACCATCATTTCGCAAGCGGCCGCCGTGGTCGCACGGCAGGCGAAGCCGGTACGCTCGCCGAACACCGCCTCCGGGCTGACGGGCAGCTGATATGACCCTCACTCCGTTGCGGGTCGTACACGGGCGGCACGGCCGGGACCTGGCCGCCGCCGAACGGGCGGCCGCCGCGTTCCTGGCCGCCCTTGGCGTCGACTGTGACACCGACGGACTGGCCGACACCCCAGCCCGAATGGCTCGCGCGTACGCCGAACTGCTCACTCCCCGCGAGTTCCAGCTGACCACGTTCGACAACGACGAGGGCTACGACGAACTCGTCCTGGGCCGCGCCATCCCGATCCGGTCGGTGTGCGAACACCACCTGCTGCCCTTCGTCGGCGTCGCCCACGTCGGCTACCTGCCCGGCGAACGCATTCTCGGCCTATCCAAGCTCGCCCGCGTGGTGGAACTCTTCGCCCACGGCCCTCAGCTCCAGGAACGCCTGACCAAACAGATCGCCGACTGGCTGATCACCCACCTGCAGCCCAAGGGTGTCGGCGTGGTCATCGAGGCCGAGCATCTGTGCATGACCCTGCGTGGCGTGCAAGCAGTCGGCGCCACGACCATCACCTCCACACTGCTCGGCACCCTGCGAGAAGACGCCCGCTCCCGCACCGAGTTCTTCACCCTCACGGGAGTGTCTGCCCGTCCCTGACCATTCACGAGCAAAGGTCAAGACCAGCTCCGCGGGAGGCAACGCCGCTTTCGTCGCATCCACCACGAACGTCCCCGACCTGCACGCCGCCACCCGCAACGTCGTGGTAATCGTGAGTGGGACGACGATTACCGTGTCGATCGACGGCGCTCAGGTGATGAGTACGCAGATCCCCGTCGCTGGGTCCCACGGCCGTGGTCGGCTTCTGATCTGAGCCGCTACGGGTGCGGTGACGGGGTCCACGCGAACACGGATGCGCAAATCGGCGGTCGCTTACCCTCCTCCTGACCAAGGAGCACTCCCGCATGTCCACGACCCGACCAACCACCGCGCCGCCCACGACCAGAACACCGGCGGCGAACCCGCACATGACGCCGACGGGGGTGTGGACCAAGCAGCGCATCCGCGCGCTCGGCGCCGTCGCCGACCTGCCCACCGCCGCCAAGATCTTCGGCCTCGGCCGGGCCCTCGCCCTCGGGCTGGCGAAGGACGAGCCCTTACCCGTGCCGGTCATTCGCGACGGCACCCGCACGATCGCGTGCACGAGCCAAACAACGTTGGAGCGCGGAACACTGTCAACCGGTGAAGATCAGGATCGATGTCCGGTTACGCGGTCAGGTTCTCGGGATCGCGGTGAGGCCGACCAGCTCAGCGCTGACCTGCCACAGTCGTGTCGCCGCGGCGGTGTCGTACGAAGCCGTGCTGGAGGTTTTGGGTTTGCAGTTGGCGAAGTACCGGCCGGTGACCCCGTCGACCTCCGCGGAGGACGTGAGGTAGATCGTGGTGGCCGCACCGGCGGCGGGAGTTTTCAGGAACGGGCGAACCAGCGGCAGTATCACCTTGAAGAATCCGGCCTGGTCTTCGGTGCCGAAGTGGGTGCGCACCACGCCCGGGTGCAGCACGGTCGCCGTGACCCCGGTGCCGTTCAGACGACGGGCCAGCTCATAGGTGAACATGACGTTGGCCAGCTTCGAGGCGTTGTAGGCACGCTGCCCCGAGTACGAGGCCGAACCTTGCAGGTCGTCGAAGTCGATCCGGCCCGTCGCGTGCGCGCCGGAGGAGACGGTGACGACCCGCGCCGGGGCGCTGGCCTTGAGGCGGTCCAGCAGCAGATGGGTGAGCAGGAACGGGCCGAGGTGGTTGACGGCGAAGGTGTGTTCCAGTCCGTCGACGGTGACATGCCGGTGCGCCCAGAACCCGCCCACGTTGTTGACCAGCACATCCAGCCACGGGTAGGTGTCGAGTACCTCCCCGGCCAGGCGGCGCACCAGGGCTTGAGCGGACAGGTCGGCGGTGAACACGTCCACCGCCGTATTGCCCGACGCGGCGCGGATGTCGCCCGCCGCGGACTCGGCGCGGGCACGGTCGCGGCCTGTGATACCGACCCGGGCACCCAGCGCGGCCAAGCCGACCGCGGTGGCCTTGCCGATACCACCGGTGCCGCCCGTGACGAGAGCGTTCTTACCGGGTCATGCCGGGTGTGTCAGCCGACTCCTTGTGCAGATAGATGGGGGCCGGTGGGCGGGCGTCGACGTCGGTGGCGCGCCCGCCCCGGGCGATAGAAGACCCCGGCTACGACGTGGTGCGGCTGGCCGTGCTGGCACGGCCGGTGGCGGCGCAGCCGATCCGGCCAGCCGTCCCTCGTCACGCTCCCTTGGCCTCACCGATGGGTGCGATGACGGCGGTCGCGGGGTCCCTACCGCCGGTGTCCAACCAGAACGGCGGGTACGCGTCGGTCATCAACGAGGTGTACGCGGCGACCCGCAACACCCACCGGTTCAGGCCGAGGATGAAGTCGTAGAGGCCATGGGGTAGCGGCCGGGGCTTGATCTTTGATCGCCCGCGCACCAGCCCTGGTCGAACCGTCAGGCTGCACCTGGTTGCGGCGGCTACTGCCGACGACGACCAGGAGGTGCTCGTCAACCCAAGAAGCCTCGGGCTGGGCAGGCGGGCCAGGAACGTCGTGATGGACGCGCGCAACTCGTCCGGCGTGCAGAGGGAGAACGTCGAGGCGCAGCAGGCAGGTACGGGCGTGCGCGTGCCGCGCGACGTTGGTCATCGCTTCGGTGGCGATCCGGTATGCCGCCACCTCGACGGCGGCCGGTAGCGGCGGCAGCGGGTCGGGCGCCTGCACCGCGACGCGCAGGGCATCGTCGCGGGTGGACAGCCGGTCGACGAACGCCGTCAACGCCGGAAGTAGGCCCAGCTCGTCGAGTGCCGGCGGGCGGAGGTCCTCGACGAGGCGGCGTACCTCGCCCACGCAGCCCAGCGTCTCGTTCTTCAGGTCGGCGAGCAGCGCATCGGCGGAGTGCGGGTCGCTACGCAACATGTTCCGCGCCGCGTCGACCCCCAAAGCGACGCCGGCCAGCGCCGGGCCGAGGCCGTCGTGCAGGTCGCGGCGCAGCCGCCGGCGCTCCTCCTCCCGGCCCACCACCAGCCGTTCGCGGGACCGTCGCAGGGCCCGGTCGAGCAGGGCGGCGTGGGCGGCGACCGCCACCTGGCTGGCGAGGTCGCTCAGCAGCCGGCGCTCGGCCGGCGTGAGCTCGTCACGGGTATCCCGCCGGGCCACGACGAGCTGGCCGACCGCGTCGCCGCCGTGGGTGAGCGGGATGACCACCGGCTCGGGGTCTGCCGACGTCCCGTGCGCGGCGGTCGGCCGTGCCGGCGAGTCGCCGGGCAGCTCCACCGCCACGTAGGGCAGCCGCAGCGCCGCGGCGATGGTCGCCACGGTCTCCGGCAGGGTCTGCTCGACGGAGCCGGCGGCCTGCAGCCGGCGCCCAGTCGGGTCAGCACCGCGTAGGGATCGCCGCGGTCGCCGTAGAGCATCCGGTCCGCCGCGCGCTGAAGCCGCAGCCGCAGCGGTTGGTAGAGCACCGCGACGGCGCCGGCCGCCACGAGGGTGACCACCGGCTGGGCATGACCACGCAGGACGGCGTCGAGGACGAGCACCACACCGGCGTACACGGCGAGTCCGGCGGCGAGCAGCCAGCCGTAGACCAGCGACCGGCGCACCGTGACGTCGACGCCGTCGAGCCGCCGTCGGAGCACCGCGACACCGATCGACAGCGGCAGCAGCGGGATCGCCACCAACGCGAGCAGGTTCCCTGCGGCAGCCGTGGAGCTTCCGACGAGGGCGAAGGAGACAACCAGCAGTCCGACCGCGATCAGGAGCCAGCGCAGCTGGTCGCGTTCGTCGGCCGACGCTCGCCGGTAGCGCGCCGCCAGCGCCGCGAGGCTACCGACGATCGCGACGAGGAGCAGCGGGACGCTGGCCGACTCGACGATGTGGAACCAGGAACGGGGCAACGGCAGGCCGAGCGGGTTGACCCGGACCGGATGGTTCTCCAGCGGGCCCGGTCGCAGCCCGACCGAGACCACCCGCAGTCCGATGCTCAGGCCGGCCGCCGCGGCCACCGGCCACCAGCGCCGCGACGGCAGCCGGCCGTCGGGGAACCACAAGACGCCGAAGGTCAACAGCGGGCTGCCGCCGCAGATCCAGATCCACGACGACACCCATCCGGCAGCAAGCGCCCCAGGAAGGGACCCCGGCCGGTCGACCAGGCCGGCCTGCTCGATGCGCAGTTGTACTCGATGCTGGTCGTCATGGCACTGACGACAACGGCATTGACGGGTCCGATGCTGCACCTGATCCGGCGGCGTGATGCGCTGCCGCTTTCCGTGGGCGATCGCAGCCGTCCCCCCGCACCGGATCCTGCACACTCGACGACCTGAAACTCCCATGGACCCGCTAGCGAGCTAAGCGACCGGCGCGACAAGGTGGAAGCGGGCACATCGGCTGAGGGGTACAACCTCAGGGCGCCGCCGTGAGCAGCGGTTATGCTGACCTCGCGGATCGGCTCCCGTGGTGGTGCGAACCCTGGCGCTTCTGGTCATGCGGCGGATGCTCGGCGTGGTCGCCGGCTGGACTCCCGGTGCGAAGGATCTGGAGATCGCCGTTCTGCCTCACCGGCTCGCCGTGCTGCGCCGACAGGTGGCGCGGCTCCGCTACGCCGGGAGGTCGCATGGTCTTGGCCACGTTGGCGAAGCCCTTCCCCGCGATCGGTGGCCGATCTCTTGGTCACGTCGTCGACGCTGCTTCGCTGTCATCGGGAGCTGATCCGCCGACGCTGGACCTACCTCACCGCCGGGCGACGCCGAGGGCTGAGCCCCGAGGTGGTCGAGATGGTGATGCCGCTCGCCCGAGACAGCGCCCGCTGGGGCTAGGTGCGCATCGTCGGAGAGTGCCGAAAGCTCGCCGTCACGGTGTCCGCGACATCGGCGTGCGCCATCCTGCCCCCAGCCAGGGTTCTCCTGGGCCAGCCGGAGAACAAGGTCGCGTACCTCGTCGCTGATCGTGGGCCGCCGGATCACCGAGTGATGATCTGGCTGGAGCTGGCAGGGCGCTGAGCCGATGTTCGGCATCGCCGTGGTGCGATAGCCTGCGGCCGGCACCACCCGCTCCAGCGATGGACAAGGAGTCCGCGATGGCTGACAACAGCACCGGCCTGATGACAGGCAGGACCGTGCTGGTTACCGGCGGGACCGGTGGCATCGGCAGGGCCACCGCCGCCGGCCTGGCCGCGCTGGGCGCCTGGGTCGGCATCAGCGGCCGCGACCTCGCCCGGACCAGGGCCGCGGCAGCCGACATTGCCGCTACCTCCGGCAATCCGGCGGTCGACGCCTTCGCCGCCGACATGTCGTCCCAGGTCGAGGTGCGCCGGCTGGCCCGCGAGGTCCTGGCTGCGTACCCGCGCCTGGACGTGCTCATCAACAACGTGGGCGGGTTCTGGGCTTCGCGTCGCGTCACCGCGGACGGGCTGGAGCACACCTTCGCCGTTAACCACCTAGCGGGTTTCCTGCTCACCGATCTGCTGCTCGATCGGCTCAAGGCCAGCGCCCCGGCCCGGATCGTGACCGTGTCGTCCGGCGCCCAGTCCATGGGGAAGGTGAACTTCGATAATCTGCAGGGCGAGCGCGGCTACTCCGGGCAGCAGGCCTACAACCAGTCGAAGCTGGCCAACGTCATGTTCACCTACGAGCTGGCCCGGCGGCTGGACGGCAGCGGGGTGACCGCCACCGTGCTGCACCCGGGTGTGGTTCGCACCCGGTTCGCCGCCGACGATCCCTCACCGATGTGGCGGGTGCTCCTTCCGCTCATCCGGCCGCTACTGAAGTCTCCTGAGAAGGGCGCGGCCACCTCGATCTATCTGGCGTCCTCGCCCGAGGTCGAGGGGGTCACCGGGGAGTACTTCGTCAACCGCAAGCCGAGGACCTCCAGCAAGCCCTCCTACGACCAGGCCGCCGCGGCCCGGCTGTGGCAGATCAGCGTCGAACTCACCCGGCGCACGGCCGACTTCTAGCAAACTTTCGCCGTCCGGCGAAGCCGGCACGGCCGGGCTCAGGCACCGACAGCTCCTCGGATCGCGACAACGAGGGCAAGCGCGAGGCTCAGTTGAAGAATTTTGAGCGTGAGTCTCGTCGACGTCCATGACATGCACGACGCGGAACCGGTCGTGCAGGGTGGCGAGCGTCGGCAGATGGATCGCCTGGGGGACGGGTCCCGCCCCAATCACAACGAGTGGTCCCACACGTCGAAGCTGGCGAGCAGCGTGCCGACGACCCCGGACTCGAACTCCAGGAGGGCGCTGGCGTGCGTGGGCGTGCTCACCGTGATCGAGTCCACGCGGCGGTTTGGGCTTGTCACCGCCAGGACCGGCGCCCCTACCCGGCTCCGCGCCGCGACGGAGACGAGCGGCCCGAGCAGATTCACCATGGCGGTGAGGTAGTACGGGCCCATGTCGGAGACGGGTCCCCCGCCGGGCTGGAACAGGAAGGTCGGATCGGGGTGCCAGGTCTCCACCCGGCCGCTGGTGATGAAGCCGGCGACGCCCACCGGCGCCCCGATCAGCCCGTCGTCCACCGCCCGGCGGGCGGTCTGGGCGGCGCTGCCGAGGAAGGTGTCCGGCGCAGACCCGAGCAGTAGGCCGGCGTCCTCGGCGGCCGCGACTAGGCGCTGCGCTGCGGGCCGCGACGTCGTGATGGGCTTCTCCTCGTAGACGTGTTTGCCGGCGGCGAGGGCGGCCGCCGTCGTCTCGGCATGGGCGAGCGAGGGCGTGATGTTGAGAACGACTTCGACGCCCGGCGCGGCCAGCAGCTCCGCGACGGAGTCGAAGGCGCGGATGCCGGCTTCGGCGGCGGCGGCCTGGGTGCGATCGGCGTCGCGGGCCCCGCAGCCCCGCACGGCGAGCTGCGTTCTCCCGGCCGAGCGACACGGCGGGTCTCGCGGCGACACCGTGTCGTCGGGTTAGGAACCTTGATCAATCCGGCCAACGCATAGGCATCGTGGCAACCCGTCGAGTCAAGGGGTCGAACAACGGCTGACCGACCTCGACGAACATGCTCGACCAAGTTCCAGGGGCTTCCTCAAGCTGTGCCACGTGCCCATACACTCGCCTGGCGCGGACGACCGGATCTTGACCGCCGGTGCCCTTGACAGGCCATCAAGGGTGCTGCGACTCGGCACCTTGCTGCGCTCGGCGGCGTCGCGCCGCTGCCGAGCGCTCTGCCAACTGCAGCATGTACGCGGTCCGTGCGTGCTGGGCCATGATCGCGCGGACTTCGTCGGGTAGGGCACCGGCGGGGTCCACTTGACGCTCGAACCTATCGAGAAATGCCCTGGTGCCCGCCGCCGTGCGCGCCGCCCGGTCAGTCGTTCTGGACCAGGAGACATGAGCAGCGATGCGAGCCCGACGCCGTCGCTGTTCCGGCGTCATGCCGGCCTCTCCCCCGCGGGTCGCCGACTTCAGGTTCTCCCCGTGGTCAGACACGTTCACCGATTCCCATCCGGGACTGGATCTGTTGTGCCCGTTCCGCTGCGGCGCTGGCTCCGTAGTGCCGCGGCATGTCGTCGGAGGTCCAACCCAGTAGCAGCATCAGGTCACCGGTGTCCCCGCCCGCGAGTTTCCACTGGTGCGCGTACGAGTGCCGCCACCGGTGTGCGTGGACCTGGTCGACGTTGGCTGCCGCCCCGCGACGCTTGAGCATGAGCTTGATGCCGTTGGCGGCCAGCGGCCGGGCGCCGCGTGCCGCCAACCACAGCTGCGGCACCCCGGCCCCGAGATGGTCGTTGCGCAGGCGTAGGTACCGGCTCAGGGCACGGGCCGACTTCGGCCCGAACCACACACATCTGGCACCACAGAGCAAAGCGTCACGGTGCCCTTTCCGAGCACTGCTGTCACGGGACAGTGAGCCAGGCTGAGCCGGCATCATCGAGGCGAACGCCGTATACGCGTCCGTCCACGGCCTCGACTGAGCCGCTTCCCTCGTTCAGATGTTGGATACCGCTCGTGTCAATCCAGGAAACAGAGAGATCATATCGATGCGTTCCGGGCGCAAGACGAACACCGACCACGCCCTCTCGCCTTCCTTGGTCGATGCTCAGTCTCTCCTGCGGCACTCCATCAAGCACCAAGTTTGTGTCAGCCGCATAAACTGGTCCGCTAAGTGGTCCTGGGCGTTAATTCGTCGGGGGTCACGCGGCTGTCGCCGCGAGTGCGTCCGGTTCGTGGGTGGCGATGCGGGCGAGGAGTGCGTTGAGATCCTTCTTGGTGTACTTCCAGCTGAAGGGCCGGGCGGCGAGGTTGTAGAGGTCTTGGAAGGCCATCAGCCTGTTCTCCACGTCGGCCAGGTCGAAGAAGTCGTTAGGTGTGACCACTTTGCGTTGCACGACGGAGAAGTAGATCTCGCACTGGTTCAACCAGCTCGCGTGCACGGGGGTATGAATCAGCCGCGCGGTCGGCCACGTTTCGCTCATGCGATCGATGGATGCTCGCCCGCGGTGCGACGAGCCGTTGTCCACCACCCAGAACACCCGATCGGCGCTGGCATACGGCTCGATGCTCATGACCTGCTCGACCAGGGCCGCGAACGGGACGATACCGGTGGACGGCTCGCAACGGCCGAACACTTTGCCACGGTGCACGTCCCACGCCGCCAGGTAGGCAAGCGATCCACCCCGGTCGTACTCATGCTCCACGCGCATCATCCTGGCCAACCCGGGTGCCAAGGTGGGGTGACAGCGGCAGCGGGCCTGAACCGAGGTCTTCTCATCCGAGCACAGCACGTAGTCGCCTGCGCCCAGCGGCTTGCCGTCGAAGACACGGGCATACAGGTCGAGAACCACGGCCGCCTTGGCGACGAAGTCCGGCGCGCGTGGCGCGATCCAGGACCGGAACTGCCAGGGCTTGATCGCGTCGGCGGCCAGCCAACGGCGCACCGTGGACGCCGAAATGTCCACGACCACTCCGGCCTCGATCGCCTCGCACGCCAACTCGAAACTTGACCAGCGGGACAGCGGCATGCCTCGGGTGGCCGGCAGTTCACACGCGATCGCGGTGACCTGCGCCCGCTGCACGGGCGTGAACCGGCGGGGGCGGCCCGGGCGGTGCGCGTCTGCCAGCCCAGCCAGCCGTCGGTGGGCGTAACGGGAGCGCCACTTGCGCACGGTGTCCTCGCACACCGCCAGATCCCGGGCGATACCAGCGTTGCTGGCCCCGTCGGCGGCGGCCAACACGATCCGGGCCCGCAGCAGCATCCGGCCTGCCCGGTGGGCCGGATCAGCGCTACCAGCGCGGCCCGCTCACCGGTGGACAACACGATCTGGTGTGGGCTGGATGGCGACACCCGGCATGTTCTGCCAGACCGGCCGCCAGGACGCCCGCAGCGACACGCCCCCACCATCGGGCAGGATCGAGGCTGTGCCCAAGCCACCACCCGAGTCGACCAAGACCAGCCTGCGTCAACGGCTGACCCACCACGCCCAGACCCGCTGGCCGACCCTGGACGCGGTCAACGTGCGCTACCGCGGCGTGTTCGCCTACATCGACGGGCAACTCCCCGGCGGTGTCACCCTGCCGCTGTGCCGGCTGCGGTACCACGGCTCGGCCAGCGTCTGGGGCTTCGCCATCTACCTCGCCAGCCGCGACGGATACGAAGACAACGTGCTACCCAGCGGACTACCCGCAGGCAGCCCAGAGGAAGCCCTCGACTGCGCCTGCGGCCTATACCTCAACGACCCCAGCGCCTGGCTACAACCCCCGACGAATTAACGGCAAAGACCACTAAGTTCCGCACCAAATCGCACCAACACTAGTCCCTTTTTAGGTCGGACGACAGAAGTGGGTGGCGGGAGGCTTGGAGTCTTCTCTTGGCCGCCGGGCACAGCAGGGGCGGCGGTACTGGACCGAGTGACCTCAGCGCTAACGTCGGAGCCGCCCTGACCCTTTCCATTGCTCGATCCCTCGTTCGCCGAGATCAGTGGGAAGACAGTTGCTAAAACACTGAGGATTCCAGCGAGCGACCCCACGATCGTCCACCGCAACGACTTCCGCGACAAGGCATGTCCCGCACCGTTGGGCGGACCGGTCGAGTTCGGTGGCGCACCAAAGCTCACCGCCCAACGGTACGCCAGCAAGCTCTGCTGCCGGAACACTCCCAGTTGTGGCGGTCGGGTGCGTCAACCTGGACGCCAGCAGCCCGGTGCCGAAAGCGGAGAACCAGGAGGTGAAGCCATGACCGTGCGGGTGCCGAGAATGCCAGCCGCCCTGTACAAGGCCATGCCCGGCCTGTCTGGCGCGGACCGACTACAGCCCACCGTGTGCGGGGTGTGCTTGACGGAAATCCGCAAGCGGGCGCCGCACGTGGCCGCTCATCGTGCAGAGCGTCATGCCGCGCCGCCCGAAGTACGCCGATCGAATTGACGAACTCAACGTCGCGTACGCGGCCATGACGGCGGAGGTCGGCGCCTCCTATCTGGACCTATGGCCTACACCAGCGGACGGCAGAGGAGCGCTGCGACCCGAGTTCACACTCGACAAGTTGCATTTCACGGGGCAGGGACCGCGCATGGGTCGAGACCCTGCATGACGAGGTCATGCGGGTCGTCCCGAGCACAGCCTCGGGTGTTGCCGGCGCGTTCCCATGTTGTACGGGACCCGCCCCCCATCGCGACCTGCGCTTCTGCCCCGCGTCTGTGGACTGACCAGGACCTTTGCCATGCCCGCCGACGCCTGCCAGCCGGCATGGAGTCAAACAACCGGCGATTCGGACCTCCGCGCTGCGCACGCGCGAAGCGTGGCCGCGCGCGCTGGCAGGATCCGCGAGTTGTCCGCCCGCGAGTCAAGCGGTCCACCGAGCGCCATGCGGACCGGACGCGGCTTTCGACGCCC